>CAMWWU010000118.1 GCA_947178025.1 uncultured Alistipes sp.
CGAACTCACGAAAGAAAGGACACCCCTGCCGCGATCGACGGAAAAGCACGAAAACGAAAACCCCGACTCCGGAAACCGGCCGTCGGGGTTTTCTTGCGTTGAACTGCCGGGATTCGAACCCAGAACGACAGAACCAAAATCTGCTGTGTTACCGTTACACCACAGTTCAAGCATTCGCTCGTAAGCGCGTGCAAAGATAACGAAAAAATCGCAACTTCCAACGTCTTACGGAAAAATAGCCGTCCGGTCCGCAGCTGCGGCCCGGCGTGCGAACGGATACGGGACCTATGATACAATGGATGATAGCGCTCTTCGTGGCGGGCTACGTGCTGATCGCCATCGAGCATAAGATCAAGATCAACAAGGCCGCCGTGGCGCTGCTGATGTGCGGCGTTATCTGGAGCCTCTTCAGCCTGGCTGGCCACGCTGCGGATATCGCCTCGCAACTGGTGGAGCACCTGGGCGACACGTGCGAGATTCTCGTCTACCTGATCGGGGCCATGACGATCGTCGACCTGATCGACATGCACGGCGGCTTCTCGGTCATCACGCGGCTGATCACCACGCACGACCGCCGCAAACTGATGTGGCTGCTCGCGATCATCGCCTTCTTCATGTCGGCGGCGCTGGACAACATGACCACGACGATCATCATGATCATGCTCCTGCGGCGGCTGGTCGCCGATCAGCGCGAGCGGTGGGTCTACGCCAGCCTGATCGTCATCGCCGCTAACAGCGGCGGCGCCTGGTCGCCCATCGGCGACGTGACGACCATCATGCTTTGGATGCGCGGCAACGTCTCGGCGGGCATTCTCATGCGCAATCTCTTCGTTCCGGCATTGGTTTCGGTCGTCGTGCCGACGCTGGTTGCCATGCGCTACGTGGCCCGGGGCGAGGAGCGCACCGTTGCTGCGGCGGGCAACGGCGTGGCGGACCTGCCGGCCGGTGTCACGCCGCAGATGAGCCGGCTGATTCTGATCACGGGCGTGGCGAGCCTGCTCTTCGTTCCCGTGTTCAAGAGCATCACCGGACTGCCGCCCTATATGGGCATGATGGTTTCGCTGGGGGCGATGTGGGTGCTTACCGAGATCGTCTACGACCGGCGCAACATCGAGGAGTCGATCCAGAACCGCGTCTCCCGGGTGGTCAAGCACATCGACATGCCGACGATCCTCTTCTTTCTCGGTATTCTGATGTCGGTGGCGGCGTTGCAGAGCGCCGGGGTGCTCTCCGACCTGGCCGACTGGTTCGACCGGCGGATCCACGAGGTGTTCGCCGTGGCGGGCGTCATCGGCCTCCTCTCGTCGGTGGTGGACAACGTGCCGCTGGTGGCCGCCTGCATGGGTATGTATCCGGTGCAGGATGCCGCGACGATCGCGGCGGGTCCCGAGGGCGAGTTCATGCGCAACTTCGTGCAGGACGGGCTTTTCTGGCACCTGCTCACCTATTGCGCCGGCGTGGGCGGCAGCCTGCTCGTCATCGGTTCGGCGGCGGGCGTCGTGGCGATGGGTCTCGAAAAGATCACCTTCGGCTGGTATCTGCGCCGGATCGCGCCGCTGGCCCTGGCGGGCTATGCCGCGGGCATGCTCGTCATCTGGCTCGAACATCTCGTCGGCATGTAGCCGGCGCTCTCGGGGGGAGTTTCTCGCCCGCGGTCGGGAAAGACGGCGCTCCGCGTCAGCCGAGCTTGGCCATGAAGCGTTCGCGGTCCACGACGTAGCGCACGTGTACTCCCTCGCCGATCATCCCTTCGGCGTCGCGGGCACCGACGTTGAAGGTCAGTTTGCGCCCCTCGACGGCCGTCAGCACGGCCGTTGCGGTGATCTCCGTCCCGAGCCCCGAGGGTTTGATGTGCGTGACATTCATCTCGGCACCCACCGTCGTGGCTCCTTCCGGAAGTTCGGCGGCCACGGCCGTCATCGCGGCGTGCTCCATGAGCGCCACCATCGCGGGGGTGGCGAATACCTGCAAGTCGCCCGAGCCCATCGCGGCGGCCGTATTCCCGGCAGCCACGGTCGTCGTGCTGCGGGCGGAAATTCCTTGTTCGAGCATGATCGTTCGTATTTACGTTTGCGACAAAGGTAAAAATATTTCCCTGAAAAGTTCCGTTTGTTCGGAAAATCGGTAAATTTGCGCATGACCTTCGACAAACGGATCGTCCGCTGGCTGCTCGCCGCAGCGTTCGTCGTCGCCGCGCTCCCTGCTGCGCAGGCGCAGGGCGGCCGCGGCTTCTGGCATCAGGAGTGGACGGTCGACGGGGGCGATTCGATCGCCCTGGTGCACGTGCTGCCGGTCTACGTCTTCAGCCGTCCGGTCGACCTGCGCCGCTACCGCCGGCTGGTCGACGCCGTGAAGAAGGTCTATCCCATCGCCAAGATCGCCAAGGCCAAGATGGCCGACATGGAGGAGGAGCTCTGCCGCCTGCCGACCAAAAAGGCGCAGAAGGAGTATATCAAACAGGTATACGACGAGATCAAGGCGGAGTATACGCCCGTGCTCAAGCGCATGACCCGCACGCAGGGGCGCGTGCTGCTCAAGCTCATCGACCGCGAAACCGAATACACGGCCTACGAGGTGCTCAAGGAGTTCCGGGGTGGTTTCGTGGCGGGATTCTGGCAGGGGATATCGAAGATTTTCGGGCAGAACCTCAAGTCGGAGTACGACAAGGAGGGCGAGGACCGGATGATCGAGCAGATCGTCGTCTACTACGAGGCGGGCCTGCTGCGGTAAATGCTTTCATCTGCTTTAGGTTTGCAACAGCGAGTTGCAGCCGGGCGGGCGCAGCCTGCGCAGTCCGCTTCCCGACAAAATAATTCCTAATTCTTAATTCTTAATTCTTAATTCTTCTTATCTTTGCCCCTGCAAATTTCAATGAGCCATGTTTGAAAATCTAACCGACAAACTCGAACGGTCGTTCAAGATCCTCAAGGGCGAGGGGCGCATCACCGAGATCAACGTCGCCGAAACCCTCAAGGAGATCCGCCGCGCACTGATCGATGCCGACGTAAACTATAAGGTAGCCAAGACTTTCACCGACGAGGTGAAGCAGAAAGCGCTGGGCCAGAACGTGCTGACGGCTGTCAAGCCGGGGCAGATGATGACCAAGATCGTGCGCGACTCGCTGGCCGAGCTGATGGGCGGCACGGCGACGGACATCCGTCTCGACGGAACGCCCGCCGTGGTGCTGATCGCCGGTTTGCAGGGTTCGGGTAAGACGACGTTCTCGGGCAAGCTGGCTTCGTTCGTCAAGAGCAAGAAGGGGCGCCAGGTGCTGCTCGTCGCCGGCGACGTCTATCGTCCGGCCGCCATCGACCAGCTGAAGGTGCTCGGCGGGCAGATCGGCGTGGAGGTCTACACCGAAGAGGGGAACATGAATCCCGTGCAGATCGCGCAGAACGCCATTGCCTACGCCCGGCAGAAGTCCTATAACGTGGTGATCGTCGATACGGCGGGCCGTTTGGCCGTCGACGAGGCGATGATGCAGGAGATCACGGCGATCAAGGCGGCGGTGAAGCCCTCCGAAACGCTCTTCGTCGTAGATGCCATGACGGGTCAGGACGCCGTGAATACGGCCCGTGAGTTCAACGACCGGCTCGACTTCGACGGCGTGGTGCTCACGAAGCTCGACGGCGATACGCGCGGCGGTGCCGCGATCTCGATCCGCTCGGTGGTCGACAAACCGCTGAAGTTCATTTCGAGTGGCGAGAAGATGGATGCCTTGCAGGTGTTCCACCCCGAGCGTATGGCCGACCGAATCCTCGGCATGGGCGACGTCGTGTCGCTCGTGGAGCGTGCGCAGGAGCAGTTCGACGAGGAGGAGGCCCGCAAGCTCAAGAAGAAACTGGTCAAGAACCAGTTCAACTTCGAGGATTTCATGGCCCAGATCCAGCAGATCAAGAAGATGGGTAACCTTAAGGACCTCGCTTCGATGCTTCCGGGCATGGGCAAGATGCTCAAGAACGTGGATATTCCGGACGATGCTTTCAAGCAGACCGAGGCGATCATTTCGTCGATGACCCCGGCCGAGCGTCAGCACCCCGAGATCATCAATGCCAAGCGTCGCGAGCGCATCGCCAAGGGTTCGGGAACGACGATGGCCGACGTGAACCGTCTGATGAAGCAGTTCGAGGATACGCGCAAGATGATGAAGATGGTTGCCGGCGGGAACATGCGCATGCCCAAGATGCCGGGCGGCATGATGCGGCGGAGATAGTGGTCGGTCCGGACTGATCTTGTGAAAACGAAACGGGATGCTTTCTTTGAAAGCATCCCGTTTTCTATCGCTCCATCGTCCGTTATTTCGGCATGTAGCTCTTGATGTAGTGGTGGTGCGAACCCCAGCGCTCGAAAGCCGCACGGTCCAGCTCCTCGCGGGCCGAGGGGTGGGCGATCGTCATCAGCAGACGGGCGCGCTCCTGCATCGATTTGCCGTAGAGATCCACGGCGCCGAACTCGGTCACTACCCAGTGCACGTGGTTGCGGGTCGTCACGACGCCGGCACCGTCGAGCAGCGTGGGGCAGATCTTCGAAACGCCCTTGTTGGTGATCGACGGCATGGCGATGATCGCCTTGCCGCCCTTCGAGAGCGAAGCGCCGTACACGAAGTCGACCTGACCGCCGACACCCGACCAGAACTTCGTGCCCAGCGAGTCGGCGCACACCTGGCCGGTGAGGTCGATCTGCATGGCCGAGTTGATGGCCGTCATGCGGTCGTTCTGCGAGATGATATAGGGATCGTTCGTGTAGCCGACGTCCATCATCAGCACGCCCGGGTTGTCGTCGATGAAGTCGTAGACGGCCTTCGAACCCATCAGGAACGTCGAAACCATCTTGCCCGGGTCGGTCTTCTTGGCCTCGCCGTTGATGACGCCCTTCTCGACGAGGGGCAGCACGCCGTCGGCGAACATCTCGGTGTGGATACCGAGGTTCTTATGGCCGCCGAGCTGAGCCAGCACGGCGTTCGGAATGGCGCCGATACCCATCTGGAGCGTCGCACCGTCCTCGATCAGTTCGGCGCAGTGCTTGCCGATAGCCGTCTCGATCTCGTCGGGCGCCGAGAACTTGGCCTCGATCAGCGGGGTGTCGTCCTGCACGAAGGTGTCGATCTTCGACATCGGAATCATCGCCTGACCGAACGAACGGGGGACGTTGGGGTTGATGACGGCGATCACGTGGTCGGCGCACTCCACGGCGGCCAGCGTCGCATCCACCGAGGTGCCGAGCGATACGTAGCCGTGCTTGTCGGGCGGGCAGACCTGGATCATGGCCACGTTGCACGGAACGGCGCCGCAGCGGTAGAGCTTCTGCGTCTCGCTCAGGAAGATCGGAATGTAGTCGGCATGGCCGCTCTGGGTTACCTTGCGCACGTTGGCGCCTACGAAGAACGAATCGAGCTGGAAGATGCCCTCGAACTTCGGATCGGCATAGGGTGCCGGCCCTTCGGTGTGCAGGTGGTGCACGTGTACGTCTTTCAACTCACCCGCTTCGCCGCGGGCGCACATGGCCTGGATCAGGCACTGGGGTGCCGACGCCACCGAGCTCAGGTGTACGTGGTCGCCCGATTTGATGACCTTGACGGCCTCCTCGGGTGTAGTGAAATGAATTGGTGTAGTCATGTGTTGTGGGTTGTGTTGGTTTCAGTAGTCGGGTCGTCGTCGGGAGCGACGTCCGCCGCCGGTCGCACGGCGATGCGGCGGACGTCCTTCCGTCGGATGATAGTTCGAGATTACTTGCGTTTCACCTCCACCTGTTCGTATCCCTCGACGATGTCGCCGACGCGGATGTCGTTGTAGGATTCGATGTTCAGACCGCAGTCCTGGCCTACGCCGACCTCCTTCACGTCGTCCTTGAAGCGCTTCAGGGAGCCGAGTTTGCCGGTGTAGATCACAATACCGTCGCGGATCACGCGGATCGGGGTGTTGCGCTGGAGCTTGCCTTCGCGGACGACGCATCCGGCGACGGTGCCGACCTTCGAGATCTTGAAGATCTCCAGCACCTCGACCGAAGCGACGATCTCCTCCTTCATCACCGGTTCGAGCATGCCCTCGATAGCGTCCTTGATGTCGTTGATGGCGTCGTAGATGATCGAGTAGAGGCGGATTTCGATCTCCTCCTTCTCGGCGACCTTGCGGGCCGCAGCCGACGGGCGCACCTGGAAACCGACGATGATGGCGTTCGATGCGGCGGCCAGCAGCACGTCGGACTCGGAGATCTGACCCACGGCGGCGTGGATGACGTTGACCTGCACGCTCTCCTTCGAGAGTTTGATGAGCGAGCCGGACATGGCCTCCACCGAACCGTCGACGTCGCCCTTGACGATGATGTTGAGCTCCTTGAACGAGCCGATGGCGATGCGGCGGCCGATCTCGTCGAGCGTCACGTGCTTCTGGGTCATGATGCCCTGCATGCGCTGCAACTGCTCGCGTTTGTTGGCGATTTCGCGTGCCGAGCGGTCGTCCTCCATGACGTTGAACGTGTCGCCGGCCTGCGGTGCGCCGTTGAGGCCCAGCACCTGCACGGGGGTCGAGGGACCCGCCTCGGTGACTTTCTTGCCGTTCTCGTTGAACATGGCTTTCACGCGGCCCGTGTAGGTTCCCGAGAGCACGACGTCGCCGATGCGCAGCGTACCGTTCTGCACGAGGATCGTCGAGACGTAGCCGCGGCCCTTGTCGAGCGTCGACTCGATCACCGTGCCGACGGCTTTCTTGTTCGGATTGGCCTTCAGGTCGAGCATTTCGGCCTCGAGGAGCACCTTTTCGAGCAGCTTGTCGAGGTTCATGCCCTTCTTGGCCGACACCTCCTGATCCTGGTATTTGCCGCCCCACGACTCCACGAGGTAGTTCATCTGCGAGAGCTGCTCCTTGATGTGGTCG
>CAMWWU010000119.1 GCA_947178025.1 uncultured Alistipes sp.
GCGACCTCCGAGTTTTACTCAAGGCTATTCGTCGGATGCGTCTTATGTTTATAAGTGACTGCTCTAAAACCGATAAGACTATGGTAACCAAAAAAAGTTTGCTTTTCGCAGCGCTCGCATTCGCGGCCTGCTCGTCCGACCCGCTGACGGACATCGCCGGGTCGTCGACGCCCGACCCCGTGACCGTCGCCGCACAGAAAATCGTCAACACCTCCGAGAACGCCGTTCCGGGGTCGCTGCTGATCTACTTCGACGACGAAGCCGTCGGACAGATCGAAAATTCGACGGCCGCAGCCGTCGCCACCCGTTCGGCAGCAACGCGCGCCGGCATCGAATCTGTCGACGAGGTCCTCGACGGTCTGGCCGTCAGCTCGCTCCGCCGCGTATTCCCCTGCGACCCGCGTCACGAGGAGCGCACCCGTGCCGCCGGCCTGCACAAGTGGTACATCGTCGAGTTCGACGCCGATGCCGATCTCGACGCCGCAGCACGGAAACTGGCTGCCGTAGCCGAGGTGGAGCGGCTCCAGTTCGACACCAAGGTGCAGCGTTCGCACGACTTCAAGGCCACGCCGCTGAAAACCGCGGCCGTAGCTCCTTCCGCCGCGGCCGTATTCAACGACCCGCAGCTCTCGAAGCAGTGGCACTACATCAACAACGGCAACAAGACCATCGCACAGACCTCCCGTGTCGGCGCCGACATCAACGTCGAGGAGGCTTGGAAGCTCACCGGCGGCGACAACCGTGTCGTCGTAGCCATCGTGGACGAAGGTGTGAAGTACACCCACCCCGACCTGGCCGCCAACATGTGGACCAATCCCGGCGAGACGAGCAACGGTCAGGACAGCGACGGCAACGGCTATGTCGACGACCTCCACGGCTGGAACTTCGCGACCAACGGTCCGATCTCGTGGGACAAGCCCAACGCCGACCCGCAGAAAAGCGACAGCGGCCACGGCACGCACGTAGCCGGAACGGTTGCCGCCGTGAACAACAACGGCGTAGGTGTCTGCGGCGTAGCGGGCGGCACGGGCAAGAACGACGGCGTGAAGCTCATGTCGTGCCAGGTATTCTCGGGCGATTCGAGCGTTTCGGGCAGCACCTCCGTAACGGCACAGGCGTTCTACTATGCCGCCAACAACGGCGCCTCGATCGCGCAGTGCTCGTTCGGCTACTCGACCGCGTTTGCTTCGGACGACTACTACAAGCGTTACTACTCGTTGGAGCTCAATGCCATTACCTACTTCATCAACGCCAAGAACTGCGATGCGATCGACGGCGGTCTGGTGATCTTCGCCGCCGGCAACGAGAGCGACACCAAGGCCCACTACCCCGGCGCCTACTACGAGTACATCTCCGTAACCGCATTCGGTCCCGACTACCTGCCGGCCTACTACACCAACTACGGCCCCGGCTGCAACATCGCGGCTCCGGGCGGCGACTACAAGATCTCGGAGGACAAGCAGTCGAGCATGGTGCTTTCGACCCTGCCTTCGGAGCTCTACTCGGGCAACGACTACGGCTACATGAACGGCACCTCGATGGCCTGCCCGCACGTTTCGGGCGTCGCGGCACTGGGTCTGTCGTATGCCTTGCAGCTGGGCAAGAGCTTCACGCTCGATGAGTTCAAGGCCATGCTCCTCACCTCGGTGAACGACATCGACCAGTACTTCGACGGCACGAAGGACGGCAACAACCTCTCGATCTTCCGTCAGAAAATGGGTACGGGATCCGTCGACGCCTACCAGCTGCTCATGCAGGTCGAGGGCACGCCCTGCCTGCGGGCCAAGGTCGGCACGCGCCAGCTCCTCTCGCTGACGAACTACTTCGGCGGCGGTGCGGCGAACCTCACCTACCTCGAAGTGAAGATGACCGACGAGGAGAAGGCCAAGGTCGGCATCACGGAGAACCCGACGATCTCCTACGGCAAGCTGCGCATCCAGTGCAACAAGCCCGGCGTCGCCCGGATCACCATCACGGCGGTTTCCGGCGGCCCCGAGCTGGGCGGCAGTGCGACGGGCGGTCAGACCGTCACCAAGGAGTTCGCGGTCATCGCACGCGCGACGACGAACACAAACGGAGGTTGGTTATAATAAGCTGAAAATATCATGAAAAAGATCCTTTATACGCTGCTCGCCGTACTCGGCGTCGCACTCATCCCCGCCTGCGGCGGCTCGGGCGACGACAGCCCGGCTCCGGCAGGTCCGATCGTCGGCGAATGGCGCCTGGCATCGTGGAACGCCGACGCGGAGGCCCCCGCAACGGAGTTCGAAGTCTACGTATCGTTCAAGGCCGACGCGACGTTCGACCTCTATCAGAAGATCGAGACGGTGCGTTTCCAGCACCTCGCCGGGTCGTACCGACTCTTCGGCTCGACCCTCACGGGACAGTATGCCGACGGACAGGAGTTCGGCGGCGCGCCCTACGAGGTGTCGTTCGACGAGACGGGCAATACGATGACGTTCATCAGCACCTCGTCGGTCGGCGAAGTGCAGGTCTATGTCCGCGAGAGCATCCCCGCATCGGTAATCGGCACGAAGGCCGAGGCCACGGAGGAGCCCGTATCCGACATCCGGGTGCTGTAATTCCGCACCCTCGCATAAAAGAAGCCGGCCCTTACAGGCCGGCTTCTTTTATGCGGAGCCTTTCGCGAAGAGCCCCCGGCTGATCTCGCAGCGCATCCGCACGAGCCACCGGGCCTGCCGCGGGCGCATGGTCGGCACCAGCAGGAGCGTCGCGCCCCACTTGACGAGCTCCAGCAGCCGGGCCTTCGCAACACGACGATGGATGCGGGCCCGCACCTGCTGGCTGACGCCCACGTTGCGGCACAATCGCCGGAAATAGGTCTCCGTGAGTTTCGCGGGCGGGATGATGTGCCACATCACGGCTTCGGGGACGTACCAGATCGTCTGCCCGGCCTCCCGCAGCCGTTCGAAAAGGTCGTTCTCCTCGCCGCCGATCAGCTCGCGGCCCACGCGCCCCAGCGAGGGGTCGAAGCCGCCGCACAGCGCGAATGCCTCGCGCCGGAAAGCCATGTTGCCGCCGCCGGGCACCTTGTGCGCCGGGAACGGCCGGACCTCGGAGCCGAAGTCCATCGGATTGGCGATGGGCATCTCGGTATATTTCGACAGCCAGTCGGGCCGCCCCGCCGGATACTCGGCGACGATGCGCCCGCCGGCGACGACCGCCTCGGGGTGCGCCCCGAAGAAATCGGCGTAGGCCCGCAGAAATCCCGGACAGATCCGCTCGTCGTCGTCGATGAAGGCCAGCAGCGGCGCTTCGGCCTCGCACACGCCCCGGTTGCGGGCGTAGGAGACGCCGGCCTGCTCCTCGTCGACCAGCCGCAGCCGGCAGTCGGGATGCGCCCCGGCGAATGCGGCGAATCGCTCGCGGGTATCGTCCGTCGAACGGTTGTTCACGACCACGCACTCCCACTCCCCGCGCGGCAGATCCTGCCGGACGACGGACTCCAGAGCCGCAAGCAACTGCGCGGCGCGATTGTGGGTGGGTATGACGAGCGAGATACGAATCATCGTGCGAAGATAGCGATAAATTCGCAGAATGGCGCGGCGCCCCGGCAAAATCGCAAGCAGGCTTGCTTTTGCACTCGGCTTGCACGCTTTGGCGGAGACGAGCTCCGCCTTAGATAGGCGGCGCCTCGGCAAAATCGCAAGCAAGCTTGCTTTTGCACTCGGCTTGCACGCTTTGGCGGAGACGAGCTCCGCCTTAGATAGGCGGCGCCTCGGCAAAATCGCAAGCAAGCTTGCTTTTGCACTCGGCTTGCACTATCTTTGTCACGAAAACAGTCAAAAAACACGCCATAAGATGTTCAAACAGACCCGTATTTTCACGCTGCTTCTCGCAACGCTCCTGCCCCTGCTTCCGATCGCGGCGCAAAACGTCGCGTGGAAGAGCAGCGTCGAGGCACTCGGAAACGACGAATACCGCCTCGTGCTGACGGCGACGATCCCGACCGATTACCATATGTACGACATGGGGCCCTACGGCATGAACGGTCCCACGGCCACGACCCTCGTCTTCACACCGGGCGAAGGTGCGGAGCTCGTCGGAAGCGTCGAGCTGCTCACGCCGTCCGACCGCCATCACGACGAAATGTTCGACATGGAGATCGGAACGATCGAAGGCCGTGCGATCTTCGCCCAACCGATCCGGCTGACCGCCGCACGGAGCAGCGTCGACGTCGACATCGAATGGATGATCTGCAACGACACCTCCTGCTCGCCGCCCGACGAGCTGCACCTCACGATCGCGGTTCCCGAAGCCTCGGCCGGCACACCTGCCGAGGAGCAGACCTCTGAGCACGTCACGGAGCAGGCCACACCGGCAGTCTCCGCCCCGAAAGACGCCGCCGGCGACAAGGGGCTGTGGGCACTGATCGTCGAAGCCGTTCTCTGGGGCTTCGCGGCGCTGCTGACCCCCTGCGTCTTCCCGATGGTACCCATGACCGTCTCGTTCTTCATGAAGAGCGCCGGAAGCCCCGCCCTGGGCCGCCTCCGCGCCGGCATGTACGGCATCTTCATCGTGGCGCTCTACACGCTGCCCATCGCGGCGATCATCCTCATCACGCGCACACTGGGCGGCGACGCCGTGACGGCCGACATCTTCAACTGGCTCGCGACCCACTGGCTGCCCAATCTGCTCTTCTTCCTCGTCTTCATGATCTTCGCCGCCTCGTTCTTCGGCGCGTTCGAGATCACGATGCCCTCGTGGATGGTCAACAAGAGCGACAGCAAGGCCGACAGCAAGGGGCTGACCGGCATCTTCTTCATGGCCCTGACCCTCGTGCTGGTGTCGTTCTCCTGCACAGGCCCCATCGTCGGCTCGGTGCTCATCAAATCGACCTCCGGCGAGTTCTGGAGCCCCATCGTCACGATGTTCGCCTTCTCGACCGCCTTCGCCCTGCCGTTCACGCTCTTCGCATTCTTCCCCTCGATGCTCAAGAAGCTCCCCAAGAGCGGCGGCTGGCTCAACTCGGTGAAAGTCGTGCTGGGATTCATCGAGGTGGCGCTCGGATTCAAATTCCTCTCGGTCGCCGACCAGACCTACCACTGGGGCCTGCTCGACCGCGAGATCTACCTGGCGATCTGGATCGTCGTCTTCACCCTGCTGGGACTCTACCTGCTGGGCAAAATCCGATTCGCCCACGACAGCGAACTCCCCTACCTCGGCGTAGGACGTCTGGCGCTGGCCATCGCCGTCTTCTCGTTCGTCGTCTACCTCATCCCCGGCATGTGGGGCGCACCGCTCAAGGGACTTTCGGGCTACCTGCCGCCGTTGACGACGCAGGATTTCCTCCTCGCTCCGGGCGCCACGGCCACCACACCGGCCGCCGCACGCACCGACGCCCCCAAATATAGCGATTTCCTCCACTTGCCGCACGGTTTGGAGGGCTTCTTCGATCTGAAAGAGGCCGAGGCCTACGCCGCCGCAGTCGACAAACCGCTCTTCATCGACTTCACGGGGCACGGCTGCGTCAACTGCCGCGAAATGGAGGCCCGCGTCTGGTCGGCCCCCGAAGTACTGGAACTGCTGCGCAACGACTACGTGATCTGCGCCCTCTACTCCGACGATAAAAAGGTGCTGCCCGAAAGCGAATGGGTGACGACCGACACGGGCAAGGTGCTCAAGAGCCTCGGCAAGATCAATTCCTATTATGCACTGACGACCTACGGCGTGAACGCCCAGCCCTACTACGTTTTGCAGGGGCGCGACGGCCGCCAGCTCGTCCCTCCGCGCGGCTACGACCTCTCCGTCGAGGGGTTCGTCGAGTTCCTGCGCAGCGGCCTGAAAGCCTACCGGGAACGATAGATCCGCAGTCCCCCGACAAAGAGAGCCGGCCGCCCGACATAAGTCGGACTACCGGCTCTCTTCGCTACTTCCGGCCGCAGGCCGTCGTTCGCCCCGGAACGCAGCCTGCCAGCCCCTCGCTTCCTGAGACGCGGGCCTTTCGCAGGAGAAAAACGAGGCCCGTTGCGGTTCGGGAAGCCGCGGCGTGCACCGCCCCGAAAACCGCGTCGTCCCGGTCGCGAAACGCTTATCGTTTGATCTCGTCGACGCCCGTCTTGACTCCGTTCTTGATCTCGGAGCCTGCGCGCGAGGCTTTGTCGGCCATCTTCTCGCCGAACTGCTGCGTCTTCTCACCGAACTGCTGGACCTTCTCGCCCACCTTCGCAGTCGCCTGACCGCCGTACTCTTTCGCCTTCTCGCCGTACTCCTTCACTTTGTCGCCGATCTTCTGCGCCTTATCGCCGATCTGCGACTTGGTATCGGTCTTCGACTTCTGGTCGTACTGCGACGGGGTGCGCTGCCCTGCCGGCTGATTCTGCATGTTCGAACCGTAAGCCGACTTCACCTCCTGCTCACGCTTCCAGTGCTCGGCCTGCGACGGAGCAGTTCCCTCCTTTACCAGGTCGTTGGTCTTGTTCTTGAAATTCTCCTCACAAGGATCGCAAGTAGATTTAATGTCTTTCATAGCATCGAAAATTTAAAGTGTCGTACTTTCCGATGCAAAATGCGTACAAAACCGGGCGGCGAGCAACTGAAAAAGACACGACTCTCCTGTCCGCCTCCGCATCGCGGCTGATTTAGCGATATTTTCCCGCCTCGGGTGCGCTGTCGTTGTTCGATGCGGAAAATTTTTCTATATTCGCACGGCCGGCGAAAATGCGACAGTTTTCCAAACGAAACAGCACCGCACTTTTCTTTTATCCACCTCGCCGCATAGAAGTTGTACGGTAATAAAGACTCATACTGGAGATTTACAGACGACTCTGCGAAATATGGTCGCAAGACTAT
>CAMWWU010000120.1 GCA_947178025.1 uncultured Alistipes sp.
AGCGTTACGTGCTCTGCGACAGCGTCCCCGGCGACACGACGCCCGACTCGGTCTACGTCAACCGCCTGCGGGCCCTCGCCTCGCCCATTCCGCTGGCCTACAACGCCATCGTCAAGAACCACCTGAGCAGCTACACGAGTTCGCGCAGCGGCGTCATCAGCCGCGTGCTGGGCATGTCGCAATACTACTTCCCGCTCATCGAGGAGGAGCTGCTGCGCGCCGACCTGCCCGTCGAACTACGGGCCCTGCCGATCATCGAGTCGGCCCTGCTGCCGACCGCCACGTCGCGGGCCGGAGCCGTCGGATTGTGGCAGTTCATGCCCGCCACGGGAAAAAGCTACGGTCTGGAGATCAACTCGCTCGTCGACGAACGCCGCGACCCGATCCGGGCCACGCAAGCCGCCTGCCGCTACCTGAAGGATCTCTACGCCATCTACAGCGACTGGACGCTGGCCATCGCGGCCTACAACTGCGGTCCGGGCAATGTCAACAAGGCCATTGCCCGCGCCGGAGGCCAGGGGCGCAACTTCTGGGACATCTACGACTACCTGCCCCGCGAAACGCGCGGCTACGTCCCCGCCTTCATCGGCGCCACCTACGCCTACACCTACCACCGGCAGCACGGCATCGAGCCGGCCGAATCCCCCATCCCCCTCTCGGTGGACACGGTCCACGTCGACCGGCTGCTCCACTTCGGACAGATCGCCGAGACGATCGACCTGCCGATCGAAACCCTGCGTCTGCTCAACCCGCAATACAAACTCGACATCGTTCCGGCGACGACCAGAAGCTACTCCCTCGTCCTGCCGCAGCGCAAGATCGCGCAATACATCGCCCACGAGCAGGAGATCTTCGCCAAAGATTCGACCTACCTGAAAGAGTATCTCGATCCGGCGAACCTCGAAAAGAAACGCCAGGAGCGGAGCGGCACGGTCTACATCGTCAAGAAGGGCGATACGCTCGGGGCCATCGCCCGACGCTACCACGTCACCACGGCCCAGCTGATGCGCTGGAACAACATCCGCAACGCCAAGACCCTGCGCATCGGACAACGGCTCCGCATCGAAGGACGCTGATCCATGAACCGCGACCACGACATCATCGTCGCCCCGGCGACCGCCCCGGGCGGTGCCATCGCCGTCGTCCGCACGAGCGGCGAAGGGGCGCTCGCACTCTGCGACCGCATCTTCCGCGGCCGGCGCCCGCTCCGCGACGCGGAGGGATACACCGTACACTACGGACGGATCCTGGACGGCGAGCGGATCATCGACGACGTGCTGGTCACCGTCTTCCGCGCCCCGCACTCCTACACGGGCGAAGAGTCGGCCGAAATATCCTGTCACGGCTCCGCCTACATCGTCTCGGAGATCCTGCGCCTGCTGATCGCCGCGGGGGCCCGCACGGCCGATCCGGGCGAGTTCACCATCCGCGCCTACCTGGCCGGAAAACTCGACCTTTCGCAGGCCGAAGCGGTCGCCGACCTGATCGCCTCGTCGTCGCAGGCGGCCCATGCCTTGGCTTCGACCCAGATGCGCGGCGGCTACTCCGAAGCGCTCGAAGCGCTGCGCGACGAACTGCTCCGCCTGACGAGCCTGCTCGAACTCGAACTCGACTTCTCGGAAGAGGAGGTGGAGTTCGCCGACCGCACGCAGCTCCGCGACATCATGACCCGCATCGACGCCGAGATCGAACGCCTGCGCGAATCCTTCTCGCTGGGCAACGCCCTCAAGGAGGGGGTCGCCGTAGCGATCGTCGGTGCTCCGAACGCCGGCAAGTCGACCCTGCTGAACCGCCTGCTGAACGAGGAGCGCGCCATGGTTTCGGAGATCGCCGGCACGACGCGCGACGTGATCGAGGAGTGCGCCAACATCGGCGGCGTACTCTTCCGCTTCCTCGACACGGCCGGCATCCGCACGACCGACGACCGGCTCGAACGCATGGGCATCGAACGCACGATGCAGAGCATCTCACGCGCCCGCATCGTCGTGCTGCTCACCGACGCCACGACCCTCGCACCGACCGGCATGCCTTCCGCCCCGGACTTCGCTCTCCGGCCGGAACAGACGCTGCTGCACGTCGTCAACAAACTCGACCTGCGCCCCGACCTCGACCTTCCAGCCGATACGATCGGCCTCTCGGCCCGCAGCGGCTCGGGCCTCGACACCCTGCGCCGCGCCCTGCGCAACGCCGTCGACACCGCAGCGCTCTACCACGGCGACGTCACGGTCTCCAACACCCGCCACTACGAAGCGCTTACCGCAGCCCATGAAGCCTTGACCAACGCGCTGCGAGGCCTCGCCACCCACCTTCCCACCGACCTGCTGAGCGAAGAGATCCGCCAGGTCATCCGCCGCCTGGGCGACATCACGGGCCGCGGCGCAATCCTCCCCGACGAGGTCCTCGGCAACATCTTCTCGAAGTTCTGCGTGGGAAAGTAAGCCTAAAAATCGGCTTTTTCGGGAGTTGTCGTCAATTTGTTGCTATTTTGTTGCTGAGAGACCCACAAAATTAAGATAACAAATTAAATATCAAATAGTTACAGAAATAAACTGAGTTTCTGCATCGGAAAGTAATCCATCTAAACAACTATAAAATCAATTGATTACAAACAAACCACCAAGAAGACACATATAATAAACCACTTTTAATAAACACATTAGCGACATTAAACAATAATATACACTCCATTTTTGTTACTATTTTGTTGACCGGAAATATTTGAGCAACAAGAGCAACAAATTTTATATAAAACTAAAAGCATAATTTTATCAAAACACGCTATATGGGAACAAAGAAAAGGACGCTAATGGAAATATCCAATAACCCTGAAAGTATGACTGAAGAAGAAAAAGAGGATATGGCAAAATTGTTCGAATCGGTCAAAGAATTAGTAAAATCATGTGAGCCATATAGTAATATCGAGCCTGTCCTAAAAAATACCGCAAGCACATTATCAAAGCGTTTTTATCAAGAACATTTTATCATGTCTGCTATATTGGAGGCTTTTTTCTTTAAGAATGAGATTTCATTTAAAAAACTTAATGAAACCATTGTCAACTATGTTCCCAAAGAATTCATCTGGGATATATCCGTAGCCCGAATAAATCTTGTTATTTCAAAAATGATTAGATTAGGATTAGTTGAAGCCATCGAAACAGATAATAAATATGCTCCTAATTTTAAGATTACAGATGATGGCAAAAAAGCATATCAAGAACACACATTTCAAACATTAGCAACCTCATCATTTTTCAACTATCAAACCTACCAACTAAACAAAAAGGCAGATAGAATGTCGAAATTAATGCTCACAGCAACTATTGCATCTGTATTAGTCGCTATTCTATCTATAGTAGTAACAATTTGTGTTACCAATAAATAAATTGAAGATAATTGTACTAACTTTTGTTGCTCAAAAAGGCAGATTTAAAGTATTAATAATATAAAATTTTATCTTCCAAATCTTGCATCGGCAAATAAATCACCAAAAAAGCCCGCACCGAAAGTGCGGGCTTTTGCATCGGAAAATCCTACCTCTTCCGAACGAACTCGAAAGTCGCCAACACACCTTTGTGGTCCGAGGGCCATATTCCGAGCGGCTCGATGAAGCGGTCTTCGCCCGATTCGCGGACCCGTTCGCTCCGCACGATCGACGACGACGGACCCACGATCTCCGCCCTTTTCGGTGCGAATGCTCCGCCCGGCAGGTAGTAGATGAAGTCGATGCGCTCCCGTTCGTCGGCATCGGGCGCCCATGTCAACGCATCGACCGCTTTCGCCGGATTGTCGGAGGGATAGGTAAAACCCGGATGCGTCGCCGGATCGGGATAGATATCCCTGTACGCATCGCGGAATCCGCCTCCGTAGAGCAGCACGGAGCAGTCCCACGGCACGACGCATCCGTTGCGGTCCCACCTGCCGCTCGTCGCGTCGGTCCAGTCCAGGTGCGACGGTTCGTTGAAATCTCCGGCCAGCAGAATCAGGTCGGCCCGCTCACGGGAAACCTCGTCGAGAAACGCCGTGACGGCCTCGTCGCGCGTCGAGGCGCGGTTCATGCGCAGGACAGCTTCCGGATCACTCTCCGGAGCCGACAATTTCCGCCACGTAACGCCATCGTAACCGCGCGGCAGGTAACAGGCGTAATGCGTATAGTCCAGATGGGCAGGATAGAGCAGAACATCGTATCCTTCGACATCGATACGCACCTTCATGTCGACACCGCCCGGAAACGTGGAAAGCCCCGTTACGATCTCCTCGATCGGATATTTCGACAATACACAGACATCGGTTCCCTGCACTCCGGTACAGCGCCCCGAAGCTCCGTACCACGTCTGCCCGCGCTCTTTCAGTGCCTCGACCAGCCGTTCGGAGGTCACGCCGGCGTGGTTGTTGACTTCGCACAAGGCGACGACGTGCGCATCGAGCCGGGCGAGTTCGTCGGCCAAGGCGTCGAAAGCCCCCGGAACGACTCTCGCGTCGCCCCAAATATTGAGTTGCAAAACACGCAGTTCATCGATCTTCCCGGCACTGCATCCGGCGCAGCAAAGGAACATAAAGGCAAACAATCTCCGTAACATGGTCTCTTAATTTTCTTATTTCTCATTTTCTCCCCCTCGTCGGTACGGAAGCCGCAGCCGCACCCTTCCCGAAAGCATCGGCCCAATCGTTGCCCCGCGGCGTGTCGGCCACCCGCACGAACCGCCGCCGGCTCCAACCCGATCGGATACGAAAATACGGGTAATATCCGGAACCCGACTCAAGAAATTAGGCAAAAAACAAAACAAATCCGCCAAAATACCCCGAAGAGACTCTTGCAACGGCAAACGTCCCTCCGTCCCTCCCGAATCTCGACCGTGCAACCGGCCGGTCAGATCCCCTTGCTCCGATCATCCCGAGATTCCGATCGCACGAATAGAAAAAATAGGGATAGCCACCGAAAAAATCTCTCTACAAGGAGCGAACATCCGAAATAACCGCTAACTTTGTAAAAAACATCCGATCATGATACTTTTCGACATCGCCGCAGACAACCACCTGACCGTCATCCGGGAGAAACCGTTCAAATACGAGAAGGCCGAGATTCAGCAGCTATTCGAAAAGAACCTGCAAGCGATCACAGGGCTGGAAATGGTCAAGTCGGAGTTCCCGATCAAAAACAAACGGATCGACACGCTGGCTTTCGATCCGCAGAACAAGGCGTTCGTCATCATCGAATACAAGCGCGAACGCAACACCAGCGTCTTCGACCAGGGGATCACCTACCTCAATCTGCTGTTGCAGAACCGCGAAGCCTTTTTGGTCGAGTACAACGAATCGCTCGACCGGCACCTGAAACGCGCCGATGTCGACTGGACGCAATCGCGCGTTATCTTCGTCGCACCCGATTTCACCGAGAATCAGATCGAAGCGACCAACTTCAAGGACCTGTCCATCGACCTCTGGAAAGTCCGGCGCTACGAAAACAAGACGCTCGCCGTCACACCGATCATCAAGAGCAAAACCGCCGAGAGCTTCAAGCACTTCGCCGGCAGCAATCCGGGCGAGGCGCTCAAAACCGTGATCCAGGAGATCCGGACCTACACGGAGGAGGATCTGCTGAAAGGAAAACCGGAGAAAACCGCCGAGCTGTACGCCCGCTTCCGCGAAGCCATCCTCAACCTGACGGACGACATCGAGGTCAAACCCCAGAAGCACTACGTCGCATTCAAGAAAGAGGGGCGCAACATCGCCGACATAGAGATTCAGTCTTCGACGCTGAAGTTATTCATCAACCTCAAGCAAGGCGCACTCGACGATCCGAAGCAGCTGACCCGCGACATTTCGCAGATCGGCCACCACGGCAACGGCGACTACGGGATCAAAATTTCCGACGACAAACACCTGGAATACATCATGAGCCTCGTCAAGCAGGCGCTGTAAATCCGCCCCGGGTTCATATCCGGAAGTCGATGCCCGCCTTGCGGGCCTGCGCATGCTGATACTCGCGGCGGATGCGGTAGAGCCGCCCGTCGCGGACGAGGCGCGCTCCGGTCTGATGGAAACGGAACGGCACATCCGCCCCGACGCACTGGCGCCGGATGTCGAGCACCCAGTCGTAGTCGCACGGCCGCGCCTCGGGGCCCGATTCGCCGCCCACGGAGACCTCTTCGACGGCAGCGGAGAGGTAGGGTTCGAGATCCAGCGGCCCGAGCAGCGGCGCGCAGACGATCATCCGGTGCCGCACGGGCGCCGCCAGCAACAGCGGCAGCCGCCGGTCGGCCATCTCCTGATTCTCGACCGAACACCCCACCGTCACGTTTTCGTAACCATCGCCCCAGTCGGGCGGCAGAAGGTCGCACAGCCGTTCGATCCGCTTGGTGAAAAACAGGAAGTGCAGGTCGTGCCGCAGCCGCATCATCTCCCACGCCTCGCGCCGCCACGCATCCGCCTCGGCGACCAGAAAATCGGAGGTGAAGCAGGTGAAAACCAACTCGCCCGACGGTATCCGGAACCGCCCGTCGCGGCGACGGCGCACCGGCAGATCGAACGCCGCCGTGCGGGTCACCGAACTGCTCTCCTTCCCGTGCCAGGCATCCTGCCGGTAGACGTAGCAGTTGCGGCACCCCTCGCTCGCTTTCCGGCATCCGTGCCAGAGATTCCACATCACCGACATGGCTGCCCGAGCTCCATTTCGAACCGCACCATATGACGGCAATCGATGCCGTTCTAGAAGAACGGCTCCGGATAATACTTGCGGAAAA
>CAMWWU010000121.1 GCA_947178025.1 uncultured Alistipes sp.
CGGGGGTGTAGACCGCCACCTCCACTTCGTGGATGAACTTCGTGTTGTTCAGATAAATCTCTTGCATGATCGCGGCGTCCACCCGATGCTGCAAGAATAGGTTCGCCTTGGTAACCGCTTCTCTTTTCAGGTCGTGGAAAAAGGTCGCTCTGCGCGTGCGCTCGCTGCCTGTGTAGATCAGCACCATGCAAAGCAGGAATACCGTCGCCGTGGCGCAGGCGTTTTTCAGCGTGAGGGCGGTGCGGATCTTCATGGACGATCGGTCAATATGAACCCGACGCCGGGCCGGGTGTGTATGAGCTTCACGCCGAAGTCGCGGTCGATCTTCTTGCGCAGGTAGTTGATGTATACGTCGATGAAGTTCGTGCCCGTGTCGAAGTGCGTGTTCCACACCTTTTCGGCGATTTCCGCGCGACTGACGACCCGTTCCGCGTTCTCCGTCATGTACACCAGCAGGTTGTACTCTTTGGGCGAAAGTTTTATCTGCGTGTCGTTTCGGCTGACCTCCTTTCGTTTCAGGTCGATGCGCAGGTCGGCATACGTCAGCTCCTCCGGTTCTTTCTCGGAAGCATGGGGCTTGCGGCGGAGCAGCGTCCGGACGCGTGCCGTCAGTTCGCGGAAGTCGAAAGGCTTCACCATGTAGTCGTCGGCCCCGGCATCGAAACCGTCCAGTTTGTCGTCCGTCGAACCGAGTGCCGTCAGCATCAGAACGGGTACGTCGCCATTGATTTGCCGAATCTCCTTGCAGAGTTCGAAGCCGTCCATCTTCGGCAGGACGACGTCGGAGAGCACCAGATGGTACTCGCCCGTGCGGAACAGACGCAGCCCCATCGCTCCGTCGTAGGCCACCGTCGCGCGGTAGCCGTTCTCTTCCAGCCCCGCACGCAGCAGGTCGGCCACACGCTTGTCGTCTTCTATGATCAGTATGGAGTCCATTCGCCTCTGTTCGCTTTTGCGGCAAAGGTAATGAAAAATCGTCGCACAATTGCCGGCGATTCGCGGAATGCGCAATTGTTTCCGCAATTTTTTCCGATCGGACCGCTTCGGGCCATGCGGATTTCGAATTCACCGAAACTGAGAAATATCGAATCGGTTTCTGTTTTGTTGTTTGAGTGTGTGAATAGTGGACTTTCTTCTCTTTGGGCTGTATATTTTATGAATAGGCAGATGGTCTATGCGTTGTAAATTCAGTTTAGTTTGCGCATTAGCCTTATATAGGCTAAATCAAAGTAAATTACATATTCACCTTCCCCTATACCTATTATTTGATAAAAACAGTTTCTTTTGCGCAGAACCCAAGTTTCAATGAAAATGTGAAACAAAGCCCACACTTCCCGACAAAGAAAGCGGCTGCCCTTTCGGACAGCCGCTTTCTTCATGCACACCGGCGGATCAGACCAGCTTCAGATCCTCCTTGATACCCTCGATCTTGGCGTCGAGTTCGGCCAGCGTCCGGTCGAAATCGTCGACCGAAGCCAGCGGGGCTTTCACACCGAAATAGAACTTGATCTTGGGCTCCGTACCCGACGGACGAACCGAAACGATCGTGCCGTCCTCGGTAAACCACTGGAGCACGTTGCTCTTGTCCTGCTCGATGGGAGTCTTCGCGCCCGTCTTCGTGCAGGTGGTCTCCAGCGTAAGGAAGTCGTTGATCTTCACCACGGGCGAGCCGAGGATCGTCTGCGGCGGGGTGGTGCGGAAGTCGACCATCATCTGCTGGATCTGCTCGGCGCCCTCCTTGCCCTTGCGGACCACCGAAACGAGACCCTCGCGGAAGAAGCCGTACTTCACGTAGAGCTCCTGCAACCACTCGTAGAGCGTCAGGCCCATCGTATCCATGGCCCAGGCTGCGGCTTCGGCCGCCAGCGAGCAGGCCGACACGGCGTCCTTGTCGCGCACGTAGTCGCCCGCCAGATAGCCGAACGACTCCTCGCCGCCGCCGATATACTTGGTCTTGCCCTCGTTCTCGCGAATGATCTTGGCGATGTACTTGAAGCCCGTGAGGCAGTCGTAGCACTTCACCTGGAAGTGGTCGGCCACGGCATTGGCCATCAGCGAGGTGACGATCGTCTTCACGACGTACTGCTTGCCGTCGAGCTTACCCAGTTCGGCCCAGCGGGTCAGCTGGTAGCTCATCAGCAGCACGAGGGTCTGGTTACCGTTCAGCAGCACGTATTCGCCCTTCTTGTTGCGCAGTGCGACGCCGATACGGTCCGAATCGGGGTCGGTAGCCAGCACCAGGTCGGCGCCCTCCCGGGCGGCGAGGTCGATGGCCATCGACATGGTCTTGCGCTCCTCGGGGTTGGGCGATTCGACGGTGGGGAAGTTACCGTCGATGACGGCCTGCTCCTCGACCATGATCACGTTGGTGAACCCGAACTTCTTCAACGAAGCGGGCACCAGGCGCACACCGGCACCGTGCATGGGGGAGTAGACGATCTTCATGTCGTGGTGCTTCTTCACGCTCTCGGGCGAAAGCGAGAGCTCGTGCACCTTATTCAGATAGATCTCGTCGAACTTCTCGTCGAGGATCGTGATGTTTCCGGGGTTCTTGCCCGTGAGGATCATATCCACGTCGGTGATCTTGGCCACCTCCTCGATGATGTTCTTGTCGTGCGGAGCCGTGACCTGCGACCCGTCGGTCCAGTAGGCCTTGTAGCCGTTGTACTCCTTGGGGTTGTGCGACGCGGTGACCACCACGCCCGAATGGCACTTCAGCTCGCGGATAGCGAAGCTCAGCTCGGGCGTCGGACGCAGCGCGTCGAAGAGGAAGACGTCGAAGTCGTTCGACGCGAAGATGTCGGCCACCCGCTCGGCGAACATGCGCGAGTTGTTGCGGCTGTCGTGGCCGATCGCCACGCGGATGCGCTCGCCCGCGAAGTTCTTCTTCAGATAGTTCGCCAGGCCCTGCGTCGCAGCCCCCACGGTGTAGATGTTCATGCGGTTCGAGCCCGCACCCATGATGCCGCGCAGACCGCCCGTGCCGAATTCGAGATCCTTGTAGAAGCTCTCCACGAGCTCCTTCATGTCGTGCTCCATCAAGTATCTGATCCGAGCCTTGGTCTCTTCGTCGTAATGACCGTCAAGCCAGCCCTGCGCCTTCGCCAGGACCATTTGTTCCAATTCGTTTGCCATAAACTTCGATTAGCTTTACTTATAGTTAATATGCTGATTGTTTCAAAATTTCTATACGCAAATATAGCGAAAAAATTCGATTATTCAATATCAGCGAGTTAAAAAACACCCGCTATTTTCCATAGCTAAAAAAAAGACATTTGCAACTGCAATCCGAAAATATTTTAACAAATTTATTCACAACTTTGTCGTGTCAAAAAAAATCGACCGATCCCCTCAGATGCTGAACAACACGCAGACATACAGTGACAAATGGCAGAACTGCCTCGACCGCATCAAAGCGGAAACCTCCGAAGAGGAGTTTACGAAGTGGTTCCAGCCCATCGTTCCGCTCGAGTTCGACGGCACGACGCTGCGCCTGCGCGTTCCCAACGAGAGCTACGTGCGGCAGATCGAGAAGAACTACATCCCGTTCCTTCGCCCGATCATCTCGCAGCTCTACGGACAGCAGACCCGTCTGCACTACGCCGTACCGCGCGCCGCGGCTCCCGCCTCCACGCAGAGCGAGACCGATGCCTCGGCACGCTTCAAGCAGACCGACACCGCAAATATAAAGAATCCTTTCGTGATTCCGGGGCTCAAGAAGATCATCATCGATCCGCAGCTCAACCCGCACCTCACGTTCTCGACCTTCATCGAGGGCGAGTGCAACCGGCTGGCGCGTTCGGCGGGCATGTCGGTGGCGATCAATCCGGGCAACAACCCTTTCAATCCGCTCTACATCTACGGCGATTCGGGGTTGGGCAAGACCCACATCGTGCAGTCGATCGGCCACGAAGTGCGTCAGCGGCACCCCGAATTGCAGGTGCTCTACGTGTCGATGAACAAATTTCAGGCCCAGTTCCAAACCGCCTATAAGAATGGTGAAATCCCCGATTTCATCCACTTCTACCAGATGATCGACGTACTGATCATCGACGACATCCAGGAGCTGACCGGAAAGACCGGAACGCAGAACGCCTTCTTCAACATTTTCAACCACCTCCAGCTGGCGGGCAAGCAGCTGATTCTCACCTCGGACAAGCCGCCCGTGGAGCTCAAGGACATCGAGCAGCGCCTGCTGACCCGCTTCAAGTGGGGGCTTTCGACGCAGCTCAACACGCCCGATCACGAAACGAAGCTCAAGATCATCCGCGCCAAGGCGCAGAAGCTCGGAGCGCAGGTTTCGGACGAAGTGATCGCCTACCTGGCCGACAACATCTCGGCCAACGTGCGCGAAATCGAGGGTGCGCTCTCGTCGCTGGTGGCCAACGCTTCGTTCCTCGGCCGCAAGATCACGCCGGCGCTGGCCAAGGAGATTCTGAAGGTGTACGTCAAGCTCTTCCAGAAGGAGATCACCATCGACCACATCATCGAAGTGGTGTGCGAGCACCTGAATCTCGACTTCGCCCGCTTCAACTCCACGAAGCGCACGCGCGAAATCGCCCAGGCCCGCCAGATCGCCATGTATCTGGCCAAGCAGCACACCAAGGCGCCGCTCGCGGCCATCGGCTCGGCGATCGGAGGGCGCAACCACGCCACGGTCCTGCACTCCTGCAAAGCCGTCTCGAACCTCATAGAGACCGACAAGGCGTTCCGCCGGCAAGTCGAAGAGATCGAAAAGAAAGTGCTCGCACAGTAAGTGCGGGCATTTTTTTCGGGAGGTGCGGCCTGCGGACGATTCCGCAGGCAGAACGGGTCTCCGCGGGGACAAAGCTGCGGCCCGCCGGTCCCGAAAGCCGATCCGGTTACGGCCCGCATCGATAAAAAATCCCTATCTTTGCACTATGACGCGCGAAATCCATATCAGCCTGCGGAAAACCCTCCCGATAGCCGCCGCCAGCCTGGCGTTCGCACTCGGCGGATGCTGGATCATCCTCCACGCCGAAGCGTTCGCGACACGACTGTGCGGCGGATGGCTCAACGTGCTGTTTTTCGGCGGATGCGGCATGTTCCTGCTCGGGATCTGCCTGCTCGGGCGAAAACGCCCGCTGCTGGTCGTCTCCGACGAAGGCGTGCGCTACAACACCTTGCTGCGCCCGTCCCAGGACCTGTTTTTCCCCTGGCATACGATCACGGAGTTCCGGGCGGCGAAACTCCGAGGACAAGCGATGATTCTGATCTATGTCGTCGACTTTCCGGAGCGCTACGACCGCGCCGGCAGGGTAGAGCGCGCCGCCATGCGCTTCTCGATGATGCACGCCGAAACGCCCTATGCGATCACCCTCAGCAACCTCGACTGTCCGGCCGAGGAGCTGCTGGAGCTATTGAACACCCGTCTCGCCGAATACCGACACCGCCATGGACCAGCCTAAACTCGAACGTCTGCTGCGGCTCATGAAGCTGCTGACGGCCAATACGACCTACAACGTCGACCAGCTGGCCGACCGGCTCGGCATGTCGCGCCGGACCGTCTACCGATACATCGACACGTTCCGCGAAGCGGGCTTCGTGGTCAAGAAATCGGGCGACTGCATCCGGCTCGACAAGGAGTCGCCGCACTTTCGCGACATCTCGCAGCTGGTGCACTTCACCGAGGAGGAGGCCGTGATCCTGAAAAGCGCGATCGAGAACATCGACGACGACAACCTGCTCAAACAGAATCTCAAACGCAAGCTCTACTCGGTCTACGACAACAAGACGCTGGCCGACACAGTGGTTCGGGGCCGCAACGCCGCCAACATCCGGCAGCTTCTGGAGGCCATCGAACAGCAGCGGCAGGTCGTCCTGCACGGCTACCGCTCGGCGCACGGCGGCGAGGTCCGCGACCGCCGGGTGGAACCGTTCGCCTTCACGACCAACTACGTGCAGGTGTGGTGCTTCGACACGGAGGACCGCACGAACAAACTCTTCAAGACGGCGCGCATCGGCTCGGCAGAGCTCGCACCCGAGCCCTGGAGCCACGAGGCGGAGCACCGCGAGGGGTTCATCGACGCCTTCCGCATGCACGGCGAACACCCTCGCCGCGTCCGGCTCGAACTGGGCCTGCTGGCCTGCAACCTGCTGCGCGAGGAGTACCCGCTCGCCGAACGCGACCTGCGACCGCTCGGCCGCAACCGCTGGCTGCTGGATACCCAGGTAGCCGGCATGGCCGGAGTGGGGCGGTTCGTCGTGGGACTGCTGGACGACATCCGGATCGTCGACACGCCCGAACTGACCGACTACCTGCGCCAATACCTATCCGAAAACAACCTCTGACATGGAGATCCGCCCCCTGACCGACACCGATTTCGACACGCTCGCCGAGGCTTTCGCACGAGCTTTCGCCGACTACGACACCCAATGGGACCCGACGGAGCTGCGCCGCATGCTCCGCCGCCGGGGCTTCGCCCCGCACCTCTCGTTCGCGGCATTCGAAGACCGACGAAGCGCCGCCATCACGCGGAACG
>CAMWWU010000122.1 GCA_947178025.1 uncultured Alistipes sp.
TTACGACGTAGGTGTCCACATTCCATGTCGTGGATCGAAAGCAAATGTAGACAAAAAGCGTGAATAATTACAATTATTAGGATAAAAAATTGCAAAAAAAGGTCGCTGCCCGCCTCTGTCGTGCGGATTGCGACGTGTGCGATCGGCTAATCGGTTGATATCGTGTCGGGTATGCGTTCTGCGGATTTTTCGCCTGCTGCCTTCGCACGCATGCGGGCCGGCATCGGGGGCCGAACGTCCGGAGCGGGCGTGCGACCGGCGGTCTGCGGAGCATGCGCCGGAATGAAATCGGTCGCGAGCGGCATGGCCCGGCCGAAACAAAAAAGAGCCGGCTGCCTCGCAAGGGGCACCGGCTCTTCTTCATTTATTCGTGTAGCTCGGGCTACTTCTTGATATTCGGGAGTTCGAGGCCGTAGCCCTTCTTCTTGTCCTCGATCTTCAGGTAGAGGCTGAAGATGAATGCCAGCACGCCGAACGACGAAAAGATGATCATCGGCATCAGGTAGCCGCCCGTAGCGTCGAGCACCTTGCCGATCAGCAGCGGCACGAGGCAGAGGCCGATATTCTGAATCCAGAAGATGAGGCAGTAGGCCGAACCGAGGATCTTCGAGTCGATGATCTTGGGTACCGAGGGCCACAGGGCCGCGGGTACGAGCGAGAACGACACGCCGAGCGTTACGACCAGCAGCAGCGCGAGCCACGTGCTCGGGAACATCGGCAGCAGGAAGGCGAAGCAGAGGTGGCAGCCGGTCATGACGACGGCGCCGACCATCAGCATCGTGGCGCCCTTGCCGCGGAAGTCGAGCAGCGCCCCGAGGAACGGCGTGAGGATCATCGCCAGGATCGGGAAGCAGCTGAAGAGGCGGGCGGCGGCTTCGGCGTCGATTCGGAGCGTCACCTCCAGGAAGTTGGGGGCGTAGCGCTGGAACGGGAAGATCGCCGAGTAGTAGAGCACGCAGAGCAGGGCCACGAGCCAGAACATCTTGCTGGAGAAGATCATGCCCAGGTCCTTGATCTGGAACTCCTCGTCCGAGGACTTCTCCTCCTTGAGCTCGCCCGAGGCGATCAGCTGCTTGTCGAGGGCCTTGTCCATGTAGACGAATACGGTGTAGCAGATCAGACCGATGAGCAGCAGGGCGGTGCAGAAGCCCACCGGAGCGACAATCGACTGGTCGAAGGCTTTCGAGATCATCGGGGCGATCCACATCACGGCGAAGACACCCAGACGCGCGATCGCCATCTCAAGACCCATGGCCAGTGCCATCTCTTTGCCGTCGAACCACTTGGCGATGGCTTTCGAAACGGTCGTACCGGCCATCTCGGCGCCGCAGCCGAAGATCATGAAGCCCAGCGATGCCATCTTGGCGCTGCCCGGGAAGGCGGCCCACCAGCTGTCGAGCCAGGTGCAGAGTCCCGTGGTCTGGAACCAGTCGGTGATGCCGACGAACTTGATCGAGGCGCCGACGACCATCAGGCCGGCCGAGAGCAGACCCGTGAAGCGGATGCCCATCTTGTCGAGGATGATTCCCGCGAAGATGAGGAAGAAGACGAAGACGTTGAGGAAGTACTCCGAAGCGGCATAGGTGCCGAACGTGCTGCTGTCCCAGCCGCGGGCCGATTCGACGAGCGACTTGAGCGGCGACATCACATCGACGAACATGTAGGCGAAGAACATCATCGAAGCGATGAGGATCAACGCGCCCCATCGTGCGAGGGCCGAGTCGTTGAGTTTGCGTTGGATAGTTTCTTTCATGGATTATTGGTTTTGAATTAGTCTTCGTCCGTGCGGGCATGGCGCTTCAGCACTTCGTAGGCCTCCGCGATGCCGAGTTCGCCCGCCTTCGAGAGGTCGAGGCACCCCTTGCGCGTATCCTTCATGAAGATCTGGATGATGCCGCGGTTGTAATAGGCCTCGGCGAAGTAGGGGTTGAGCTCGATCGCCTTCGTGTAGTCCTCGAACGCAGTCGGCAGGTCGCCCGAGAGCGCCTGGAGATTGGCCCGGTTGTAGTAGGCGTGGGCGAATGCGGGGTAGAGCTTCAGGGCCTTGTTCAGGTCGGCGATCGCCTCGTCGTAGCTGTATGTCCGTTTCGAATTGTTGGAGAGCCGGTTGGCCGGGTCCGAATCGATGGATATGCGCTGGTAGGAGTTGTCGATCGAGGAGATGAAGTCGATCATCTCGGCCCGCGTGGTCGACCGGTTGAGGTAGAGGAACGGGTTCGAGGGGTTGAGTTCGATGGCCGACGAGTAGGTGTTGACCGAGTTGGTGTACTGCTTGATGAGCGACTGCGTGACGCCCCGCTGGAAGAGCAGCGTCCAGTCGCTTCCGGCCTTCATGCGCTCCACGTACTCGCGGTCGAGCCCGACGAGCGAGTCGGCCGGAACGTCGCTCTCGCGCCACGAGAGGGCGAGCAGTTCGTTGCCGATGCGCTTGCGGAAGTCCGCGACGCGCTGCTGGTGGTAGTGGCCGGCGACGGGAAGCGTGTCGGGGCGCAGGAGCGTGAATTTGAAGAGTGGCAGCAGTCGCATCTCCTCGCGGCTGCCGTTGCGGCCGATGCGGTCGAAGTCGCTGCCGGCGAACTTGCTGTCGAACGAGAGCAGACGGTCGAACCGCTGCGTGGTGTCGGCGTAGATCGAGTAGCTGCTGTCGCTCAGCCGCGAGCGGTACTCGGCGATCTTCTTCTGAGCCGTCTCGCGGTCCCGCTTCGCACCCTTCGGATCGTTGAGCAGCATGCGCAGGCGTCCGCGATAGATGTAGGCGTTGGCGAAGTCGGGGTAGAGCTCGATGGCCGACGTGTAGTCCTCGACGGCCCGCTCGATCTCGCCCAGTTGGGCGTGAACGCCCGCCCGGTTGTAGTAGACCAGCACGTTGTTGGGCGAGTAGAGCGCCACGCGGTCGTAGTCCTCCAGCGCCCGGTTGTAGTCGCCGATCTGCGTGCGGAGCATCGCGCGGTTGAAGTAGGTGAGCGAGTTGGTCGAGTCGAGGCCGATCGCCTTGTCGAAGTCGGCGAGCGCCTGCATCGGCCGGTTGGTGTAGTTGTAGACCAGGGCCCGGTTGAAGTACGAGAGCAGGTAGGCCGAGTCGCAGTCGATGGCCTTGTTGAAGTCGGCCAGCGCCTCGGGGTAGCGCTTCTGCTGCATGTAGAGCGCTCCGCGGCGGTTGTAGCCGTTGGGATTCTCGCGGTTGGTGCGGATCGCCGTGTCGAAGTTCTCGTAGGCGCGCGTCGTATCCTTGAGGTGCAGGTAGCTCAGACCCCGGCAGATGAAGGCGTCGGCGACCTTGTTCTCCTGGCGGATGAACTTGTCGAAGTCGGCGATGGCCTCGTCGAACTGCTGGTTCAGCAGGCGCGTCACGCCGCGGCTGTAGTAGGGGCCCGGCAGGTCGGGCCGCAGCTCGATCGCTTCGCGGAAGTCCTGCAGGGCGTCGTCGTAGTTGCCCAGCCGCGAGCGGGTGATGGCGCGGTAGGTGTAGGCCTGCGTGTAGACGGGATTGAGGCGGATGGCGGTCGAGAAGTCGGCCTCGGCGCCGATCAGGTCGTCGAGGTTGTACTTGGCGATGCCGCGCAGGAAATACCCCTCGAAAGCCGAGTCGTCGAACCGCAGCAGCGTGTTGAGCGTGCGGATCGCCTCCTGATAGTTGTTGTTCATCATGCAGGTGCGTCCCACCCAGAAGAAATACTCCCGGTTGTACTGGGCGCGGGCCTGCATGCTGCACAGCAGCGCCGCCGCCGATAGGATGCCTAAGATCAGTCTGCGCATGGTTTCGTGGGGTCGGATTGCCTCTATAACGGGTCGCGGTGCGGTTTTATTATTCCTGGTCGTAGCCGAACTGCCGCAGTTTGCGTTCGTCGTTGCGCCAGTCGGTGCTCACCTTGACGAAGAGTTGCAGGAAGACCTTCTTGTCGAGGAACCGTTCGAGATCCTCGCGGGCCGTCTGTCCCACGCGCTTGAGCTTCTCGCCCTTGTGGCCGATCAGAATCCCTTTCTGCGAGTCGCGGGCGACGTGGATCGTCGCCGAGATGCGATCGATGGCAGGCTCCTCCTTGTAGGCGTCGATCTCGATCTGGCAGCAGTAGGGGATCTCCTTGTCGTAGAAGCGGAGGATCTTCTCGCGGATGATCTCCGAGGCGAAGAAGCGCAGCGTCTTGTCCGTCAGCGTCTCCTTGGGGTAGAACGCCGGACCCTCGGGCAGCAACTCCAGGATGGTCCGGAAGAGCCCCTCGATGTTGAAGCGTTCGCGGGCCGATGCCGGGACGATCCGCGCCTCGGGCAGCTCGGCGTGCCACTTCTCGGTGAGGGCTTCGAGCTCCTCGGGCGTGGTGAGGTCGATTTTGTTCACGACCACGACGGTCGGGATGCCGCTGCGGCGGATGCCTTCGAGAATCTCGGCCGAACGGTCGCTCTGCTCCACGGTGTCGGTGACGTAGAGAATCACGTCGGCGTCGGTCAGGGCGCCCGTGACGAACTTCATCATCGACTCCTGCAACTTGTAGGCGGGCTTCAGAATGCCCGGCGTGTCGGAGTAGACGATCTGGAAATCGTCGCCCGAGACGATGCCCATGATGCGGTGGCGCGTGGTCTGCGCCTTGGAGGTGATGATCGAGAGTTTCTCGCCGACCAGTGCGTTCATCAGCGTCGACTTGCCGACGTTGGGATTTCCGATGATGTTTACGAAGCCCGATTTGTGCATTGGTTTTTCCGTACTTGTGTTTTTAAGGTTCAAAGGTAGGGATTTCTTCGATTTTTTCCTATCTTTGGCTTCGAATAATGTCAACACAGATTGCCTATGGAGAGATAATCGAATACTTTTACTGATTTTTCCCCGTGCCGCTCCGCACGAAAAGCGCCGGCACCGACATATAAAAGCGCATCGGCTTTTCTTCTTACGACAGAAAATTGGACACTTTCTAACAAGTAAGGAATTAAGGTTGATGCTCGTGCTGTTTTCAGCGCGGGCATTTCTTTTATCCTGCTTGTGGGTCGTCCAATACCTCTGTCGTGGATAAAAAATCTGTCCGCGTTTTTTATGTCTTTATCTGTAAAAACAACTAACTTGAAAAATTTGAATTTATGAATGAAACACATTTATTGACCGACGCACAGATCGTCCGCCGAAAAATCGTGATGATCTGTTTGATCGGAGCGGGTATTTTGGGGATGTCCCACCTTTGGCTGACCGATTATTTGTTGACCTTGTTGTGTGCGGTGCTTGGAGAGGGGGCCATATCATATTATTTTATGATTTTGTTACCTTATTTGTTTCTCCTTGCAGGGCTTTGGATTGGACGGAGCATTGTGCAACGGGCCGAAATCAAGGTTTTCTTCAAACGAGCAATCATAGCCTATGCTCTTTTGATGGTTTATGTCCTTGTATTTGACATGTTTGGTTCATATTTTTTTGATTGTAATCTTGACTCTGCCATTGGCTATTACATGATGAATGATACATTCATTCATTTGGGAACATTTAGCGCTTGCTGTTATCTTTTTCGATCCGTAATCGTGCTTGGAAATCAATTGACCGGCCCTCATATTCAGCGTGGGATACAGTTGCTACAGGATGCAATGGTCATCATGATCCTGACCATTGCACCAGTATTTCTTCAAGTAAATACCATATTGCACTGTGATATCCGTGGGCAAGAAATATTAATCAAATTGGCATTTATTTTATTTGCAGTCATGATGGCAAATGGATTTGCCAAATTGTGTGATCTCAAAGTCGCGGAATCGAGGACTGAGACGGTTGAGCCTGATCGGTCCGGTCGATCTTTCTCTGCTCCGATGTGCGGAATGTTGATCGCTTGGATTTTGTTGTATGGTTTCATTCTTTGCCCTTACATTTTATAAATTAATTAGTCATGTTTCGAAAACGATTCATAAATTTGGACAGAAAACTGTTCGGGAAAAATAACAGCACATATCAGCCTTTTGGATATATACCGGTAGTTTTGTGTGTTGTCTGTGGTGCACTGTTAGGGACAAGATATATTGTCAATCATGCCTTGGACATGGAAATCCCGTTTGACTGGGAAATTGGTCGTTTGGGAAGAAGAGTATTGCTAATGATACTTCTGTATAACTTGTATACTTCCATATCTCGAATGAATACCTGGAAAACTCGATTGGTCAAATTTATTTTCCTTTCGATAGTATGTTCATTCGGAGTGAGTGTCGGGGTAGTGGCTTCAGTGATCGTATTTGTAGTGATTACGTTGTATATCATCTTCCTTGCTGTAAAGATCGCCGTGAGCGGACCGGCCTTGAAATCCGGAGATATCGAGCTGGAAAACGGTACGATCGTGCGCAATCGAAAAGGACTTTTCGGGGAGGATAATTACGAAGCAGTCAACGGTTCGGGCACCTACGACCGTTCTGGCGATATTTTTACCAAACGGAGTTGACCCGTTCGAACCCTTTCGGGCCCCCGCAGCATCTGCGCGGGGGCGTTTTTGGATAATCGACCGGGTGGTTTTTGCCGCCTTTTTTGGTGTATTG
>CAMWWU010000123.1 GCA_947178025.1 uncultured Alistipes sp.
GCCCCCAACAATGCGGCCAGGAAAGTCAGGATGCGAGTCAGCATGCCGCCCCAGCTTCCGACATGGACGGTATAGATGCCGCTGCGGACCTTGGCGGATTTATCCTGATCCGCATAGGGGGTGTTTCCGGTGATGCGGCCCCGCCGGTCGAACTCGAAGCGGTCGCCCGAACGCAAGCTCGTGCGGCCTGCGGGAACGACGCTCGCGGAGCCCTCGGAAAGGGTGATCTGCCGGAACCCGGGATGGGTCTGTGCCAGCGTCTCGTAGATCTCCTGCCAGTGGGCATAGGGCGAATAGGAGCGGAACCCGTTGCGTTCCGAACGCCCGGAACGCTCTCGGCCCTCCCGACCTTCGCGACCCCCTCGGCCTTCGCGATCTTCGCGGCCCCGGCGCTCTTCGCCGTTGCGACGGCTGTGCTCAGCGGTCGCATCGGCGGCATCGGTACGCTCGGCACGTCCGGCACGTCCGGCATGTTCTGTGTGCTCGGCTCTGTCCGCTCGTTCGGAACGCTGCTTCCGTTCCTCGCCCTCGGCCGCAGCGCTCCGCTGTGCGCCATGTCCGCCGCCGGCCGAAGCCTCGACCCCGAATGCCTTGTAGAATCCGGTGCGGTACCAGGAGAACGACCACGTGAGTCCCGTCAGCGCGAGGGCGAGTAGGAAGATCGTGGCGTAGATGCCGCCGGCCACATGCAGGTCGTGCCAGAAGCGCGGCCAGCCTTTCGTGAAGGAGATCGTGAGGCTCTTCGCGAGCGGCTTGTTGCGGTTGGTGAGCCACATCAGCAGTCCGGTGATCAGGATCAGGACGAGCATCAGCGTGCTGAGGCCCACCAGCGTCTTGCCGAACCCGGACGACGATCCCATCATCCAGCGGTGGAGGTGGAACATCGTGTCGTAGAACGGCAGCCGTTCGTAACGGCCTTTTACTTCGCCCGTGTAGGGATCGACGTAAAGCGAGGCTCGCCGCGGTTTGGAGAGCCCGATTTGCCAGGTGCGCTCCGGATCGGGCGAGATCGTGAGCCCCGTGACGGAGACGCTGTCGGGCAGCGTCGCTGCGACACGCTCCATCAAACGATCGAGCGGTATCGTAGCCTCCTTCACTTCGTCGACGAAGTAGAGATCTCGACGGCAGCGCTCCGTAATCTCCCGTTCGAATATCAGCATGGAGCCCGAAAAACAGATCAGCGTGATGAAGAGGCCGAACGGTACGGAGAGCCAGAGGTGGAGTTTCCGGAATAGTTTTTTCATAGTAGTCGGGATATGACGCAGGCACCCGCATGTCGATGCGCGTGCCTGCCGTCCGGTTCTTTATCTGGAAACGAGTTTGCCGATCGCGTTGATTTCGTCGACGGCGACGGTTATGCCTTGTTCGGCGGTAGCCGATGCCATGTCGATTCGGTAGACGCAGGGATTTTCACCGGATTCGGTGCCGAGCGAGATGTAGGCCGCACCGTTCTCGCAGTAGGGATTCTTGCTGCTGATCGACGAAATGTCGGAGGGCAGTCCTGAAACCTTCGTGAAGCTCTTGCTTTCGCCTTTGTAGACGGCCAGCTCGTTGGTACCCTTACCCGAAATGTTGTATCCGTCGACATACATCTGCAGCAGGAAGCAGTCGTCGCAGATGTGCCAGCAGCGGTAGATCGGATGTCCGCCGGAGAGCGCTTCGATATCGACGTAGCCGTAGGCCTCGTCGAACTCCGTGGCACCGGCCTTGATGCGCATGACGCCCGAATTGTGGGTCGTGGTGCGGGCATCGGTGTAGGTCTTGGCATACGACGGCGAGAATACGTAGACGTCGCCGTTGTCGGCCGCCCAGATGGTCTGGTAGTAGGCCGAACGCATGCGGCCGCAGGCGTAGCTGAGCTTGTCGGTCTTGACGAGGGTCGGATTGGTGAAGGTGATGTCGTCGTAGATGGCCACCCAGCAGTAGTCGGCATACTGCGTGCCGGAGAGACTGCCGCCTTCGGTGCGTCCGCCTCCCGTGCCGGTTTCGTTGCCGGTCACCAGATCTTCGTTGCCCGGCAGTACGCCTCCGGCCTTGACGCCGTAGGGCGAGCAGCCCAGGGGGACTACGGCCGTATAGATCTTGCCGTTGGCCTCCAGCAGACCCGAGAACATGACGTACTCCTTATTGCCGAGGAAGTCTTCCGAGGGGATGGACATCGTGCGGGAGTTTTCTTTTTCGACGTCGAGGATGTTGAAGTTCAGCACATAGGCCTTGTTGCCGTCGCTGTCGGTCTGATCGCCCGCTGCCGTGGCGGAGGTGACGATGTAGTTGCCGACCATGCCGTAGGTCCAGAAGTTCAGGATCGAGTACTGCTTGGCGCGGGCCTGGATTCGACCGTCGGCATCGAGGTAGTAGGCGCTGATCGTGCCGGCCTGGCCCTGGCTGTAGCTCAGGTGGTAGAGGTATTTGTCGCCGAAGAAGAACCAGGTCGACGAGTTGCCGGCCGACACCTCCTTGCCGTTGCCCTTCGAAGTGATGTTGCCCTCGCCGAGCGACTCGGTGGCCATCAGATAGGCGGCCGAGTTGGCTGTTCCGACGACGACATAGGCCGAACCGCTGCCGTTGCCGGGTGCGGGTACGGAGTCGTCGTTCGAGCAGGCTGCCGACAGACAGCATGCGGAGAGTGCCGCGAAATAGCGAAATTTGTTTTTCATGAGTCGTTTGTTTTTATTGATGATCTATATGTGAGATTCGCATCGGAGTCAATGGCGCCGGGCGTGATTTCCTCCTCCCTGCCGTTTGCCGCTCCGGCTGTCGCCGAAGCGCACGCGGACCTTGCCGTAGAACGCTCTGCCGGCTTTCTGAAGGCTGAAGTTGTCGTAAAGTTTTGCGTCGGTCAGGTTGCGGCATTCGATCGAGAAATTGTAGCGTCCCTGCCTGATGCTGTACGTAAGTATTACGTTATGGGCGAACTGTGCCGGAACCACCTCCTTGCTCTCTCTCGAACCGAGGCTCTCGGAGTAGAGCGGGAAGTCGTGCTGCCAGTAGTTGTCGTAGGAGATACTCAGCTCGTTGCCCTTGCCGAACAGGTTTTTCCAGTAGAAAGTGGCGTCGGAATTGGCGAACAGATAGGGCTGGTTGGGAATGCGGTCGCCGTAGGTGAGGTTCGTCTGCGCCGATCCCTCGTTGAGCGTGCGGGTCCGGTCGCGCACGTCCATTGAGGTGAACGAGCCGCCCAGGCTCAGCCAGCCCCGGTAGGTATAGCGCAGGGAGAGGTTGTATCCCTTGGTCTCCACCTTGCCGTGGTTGGCATAAGAGGCGTAGCTCTTGTTGCCCGAATAGGTGCCGATGCGGCGCTGGATATAGTCGGTCGTATTGCGATAGACCAGCCCCGCTTCGGCGTAAATACCATGCCGGCCGAACGTGCGGTCGTAGCTCAGCGAGAGGTTGAAGTTGTCGCTCTTCTCGGGTTTCAGACCGATCGTACCCAGTTCGAGGTCCTCGTCGCCGAACAGCTCCTCGGTGGTCGGCAGCCGGCAGGCCCGCTCGTAGGAGAGCTTGGCTTGGGCGCCGCGGAGGAAGAAGACCGTTCCGGCGGCTCCGAACCCGAGTGTCGAAGTGCGGTTTTCCAACAGCATGTAGTCGGTCGTTCCGTTCTCGGAGGCCGAGACCGGGCCGGCGTTGTATTGGTTGTAGTACTTGCCGAAAACCGAGAGATTCCAACGCTCGGAGGGCATCAGCTGGTACGACAGGCCCGTGATGTTCTTGCGGGTCTTTTTGGCGAAGGCGTCGACTTCGCGCTGCGTCACGCCGGCTGCCTGCGAATTGGTGCGGGCGATCGCGTTGAAGACGTGGCTCACGGTGAACGTATGCGCCCGGCCGAGACGGTAGCGGGCCGTGAGCGTCGCGTTCCAGTTGTCGTTGTCGGAGCGCGTGTTCTGGTAGGACTGCTCGCCGAGCGTGCCGCCCAGGTATTTCTTCTCGCCGAACCAATTATAGTGGTAGGCTGCCGTGTCGATATGCTGCGCGATGTTGTCGTTGTAGTTGGCCGTGACGGTCAGGTCGAGGCCCTGCGTCAGGAAGTTGCGCTTGGAGTACTCCAGCGAGGGCATCAGGGAGTAGCCTTTGCGGTGTTTCTGTCCGAACACCACTTTCTGAACGACGCCCGTCTGAATCTCCTTATACATGTGCGAATAGGTGAACGACAGTACCATACGGTCGGCCCATTTGCGGTCGACGAACCCGATCCGGCCCGTCACGGCCTCGTTGTGGTAGGTGTCGTTGAAACGCCGCACGCGATACGACTTGTCGGTGTCGATCACCGACGTGCCGTCGGCGAAGAACTCCTCGACGGGGGTGTCGACGTAGTAGTTGTTGTCCGAATAGTTCTGGAATGCGTTGATTTCGTACATGAATCCGCAGTCGAACGTCTGGCCGAAGTTGACGTAGGATTTGTGCGTGTTGAACGACCCGTAGGAGTAGGAGGCGTCCAGGTACCAGCCGCGCCGCGCCTTGTCGGTGACGATGTTGATCGCTCCGCCCAGTGCGTCGGAGCCCAGCCCCACGGGAACCACGCCTTTATATACCTCGATCCGTTCGGCGAAGTTCACCGGGATATTGTTCAGTCCGAACGAGTCGCCGACGCCCTCCTGCGGCACGCCGTCGATGAAGATCTTGATGTGCTTGCCGCTGAAGCCGTCCATGAGCAGCGACAGGTCGGAGCCTACGCCGCCCGATTCGCGCAGCTTCATGCCCGGTGTTTTGGCCAGTGCGTCGCTCAGATTCTTGGTCGAGTTCTGCAACTCCGAGGTGCCGATGGCTACGGCGTTGAACGGCGACTTGTTGACGCGGCCGACGCCGGAACCCGTCACGACGACCTCCTCCATGCGGATTTCGGAGTCCGTGAGCACGATGTTCATCTTCATGCGCTCGCCGGTGAGCGTTACGGGTTTCTCGACCGCATCGTAGCCGACGGCCGAAACCACCAGCGTATATTTTCCGGCCGGAGCGTGGAGGTAATACATACCCTGCTCGTCGGAGGAGCATCCGTAGGTGGTGCCTTTGAGGTAGACGGTGGCGAAAGCTACCGCCTCCTGCTTTTTCGTAATGATCTTGCCCGTCAGGGCGGGGCGCTTCTCCTGCGCCGATGCGGCGAAGATGTGCAGCATCATCAGCAGACAAATTGCCCAGATTGTTTTTCTTTGTGTCATATCGGTTCGGGTATGTCGCAAAAAAAAGTGCTCGATCCCCTAAGTCAGCTGGACTTACGTGATCGAACACTACGCGCTGTTTTACGGCTGCAAAAGTAGGCGACACGCCCGAATCCGGCAATACCTAATTATTGGTATTTGGGCGACGGGTGGCGGTGTTTTTCTTGTCGGATAAACAGAAAACATCCTCGGTATCGACCGATACCGAGGATGTCGCTGCTTCTTTCTCTGCTGAAAGCGGCTTGGAGCGGAAAGCGGGATTCGAACCCGTGACCCTCAGCTTGGGAAGCTGATGCTCTACCGACTGAGCTATTTCCGCATTACGGTGTACAAAGATACACCGCTTTTTCGATATTGCAAACTTCGGACCCCGAAATTTATGCCCGACCGACTATTTTTTCGAGCGAAGCGAGGTTCTGCGGGTTGTCCGATTTGCGACCTTCGGGGGTGTAGAGGTAGTCGAGACGGTCGCGGAAACGCTCTTCGACTTTGCCGCGCACGATCTTCATCGTGCTGTTGACCAGTCCGTTCTGCTCGGTGAAGGCTTCGTCGACGATCGCAAGGCCTGCCGGCAGCCAGCGCTCAGGGAACTCGCCGGCGAACGTGCCGCCGGCCCGGTAGCGGTCGATTTCGGCAGCCAGAATCGAGGCGGCCGTGCGGGCCCGCTCCTCCCCTGCCGTTCCGCGGCCGGCCAGCTCGCGGCGCAGGGCATCGCGGTTGGGAACGACGATCGCACCCGTGAAGGGCGACTGGTTGTTGTAGATCAGGATCTGGTCGATGTAGGGCGACTTGTCGACGATCGCCTCCTCCATCCCTTCGGGGCTGTATTTCTCGCCGTCGGAGGCGATCAGCAGGCTCTTGAAACGTCCCAGCACGTAGAGGAATTCGTCCTCGGAAACGTAACCCATGTCGCCCGTGTGGAGCCATCCGTCGCGCACGGTTTCGGCCGTCGCATCGGGATTCTTCCAATATCCGGCCATGACGTTCTCGCCGCGGATGATGATCTCTCCCTTTTCGCCGCGCGGCATTTCGCGGCCGGCGTCGTCGACGATCTTCAGTTCGAGCGGTCGGAGAATCTTGCCCGACGAGCCGAAGCGGTGCCAGTGGTATTTCGGGGAGTTGGTGGAGATGACGGGGGTCGCTTCCGAAAGGCCGTA
>CAMWWU010000124.1 GCA_947178025.1 uncultured Alistipes sp.
GCCTCTTCGAAACTCTTGGCCTGATGCGTGGCGACCAGATCTTCGCCCGGCATGGGGAGCGTGATGGTCGCGATCTTGTTGCCTTTCTCGTGGTCCTTGTCCAGTTTGAGAATGACCTCCGCGCCGGTCGAGCGTTCTGCGAACCGGTCCAGTTTCGCCATCTTGGCGTTTACGAAATCCACCAACTTCCGGTCGGCATCGAATTTCACGGATTGAATCTGTACATTCATAACCTGACGTTTTTTTTTAGTTTTTCCCTCCCTTTGCGCGGGGATGGGCTTGCGCGTATATTTCCCTCAGTCGGGCGATGCTGTTGTGTGTGTAAACCTGCGTCGCCTGCAACGATGCGTGCCCGAGCAACTCCTGGATCTCGCGCATGTCCGCGCCGCCGTTGAGCAGGTGGGTTGCGAACGAATGACGCAGCACGTGCGGGCTCTTCTTGCCCTGCACGCCGGCCGCCTCCAGCTCCCTGCGGACCGTGCGGTACGCCCTCGTGCGGGAGATCCGTTCGCCTTCCAGAGTTAAAAGTAATGCTTTTTCCGGAAATTTGCAAATATGCTGCCTGTCGAGCAGGTCGAGATAGCGAAAAATCTTTTCGCGCACGAACTCCATGATCGGCACGTCGCGCTCCTTGTCGCCCTTGCCCCGCACGCGCAGCGTGCGGTAGTCGTTCGTGAAATCCGTCCGGTCGATGCCGACCAGCTCGGACAGCCGGAGTCCGCAGGTATAGAAAAGCAGGACGACGAGCGCGTCGCGTTCGGATTCGAAATCATCGTTTTCCTGCTCGCACGCGTCGACTACCGTGGCCATGCGGCTCTCGGGCACGAATGCCGGAAGCCGCCGCGAAACGCGCAGCGAGGGGATCGTCTGCATGATATCCCGGTCGATCCGCCCCGTGCGGTGGGCCCAGCGGAAGAGCGCGCGCAGCGACGAGAGCTCGCGGTTCATCGACGCGGTGCTCACCTTGCCCTGCTCGGTGCGGCGAATGATCCATTCGCGCACCTGCTCGGCCGTGACGTCGCGCGGCTCGAACCGCTCCGGATCGCATCCGAGCCAGTCGCAGAAGCGCTCGATGTCGCGCCGGTAGTTGCGGACAGTCAGCGGCGAGTAGCGGCGCTGGCCTTCGATATGGCCGATAAATTCGGAAAGCATACGCAAATATAGGAAAAAAGAGTACCTTTGTCAATACGAAAAAAAGAGAACGCCCCATGAAAGAGAGCTGGAAGCCCGGCACGGTGCTCTATCCGCTGCCGGCGGTGTTGGTGAGCTGCGGCGCCACCCCTGAGGAGTACAACCTGCTGACGGTGGCCTGGACCGGTACGGTCTGCACCGCGCCGCCGATGTGCTATATCTCGGTGCGGCCCGAGCGGCACTCCTATGAAATCATCCGCCGCACGGGCGAGTTCGTCATCAACCTCACGACGCGCGAGCTGGCGCGGGCTACCGACTGGTGCGGGGTGCGCTCGGGGCGCGACTTCGACAAATTCCGCGAAACGGGCCTCACGCCGCTGCCGGCGGCCGAAGTCGCGGCGCCGATCGTCGGCGAGTCGCCCGTGAATATCGAGTGCCGTGTGAAGCAGATCCTGCCCTTGGGGTCGCACGACATGTTTCTGGCCGAGGTCGTGCACGTGCAGGTCGACTCCGAGCTGCTCGATCCGGCGACCGGACGCTTCTGTCTCGAACGGGCCGATCCGATCGTCTACTCCCACGGCGAGTACTTCGCCCTGGGCGACGCGCTGGGACACTTCGGCTGGTCGGTGCGCCGCAAACGGAAGAGATAGCGGCCCGGCGCGACCGTTTTTCGCCCGCTCCGTCTCAGGAAAAAACGGTCGAACGCTTGGTTTCCGGAAAATAATGCTTATCTTTGCGCTCCCAAGGAGAGGTGCAGGAGTGGTTGAACTGGCCCGCCTGGAAAGCGAGTAAACGTCAAAAGCGTTTCAGGGGTTCGAATCCCCTTCTCTCCGCAAGAACACCCGACTTTACGTTTGTAAAGTCGGGTGTTTTCTTTTGTCTGTCCGAAGGGATTTTCAGCGCGATTGACGGCGCAGGTCTTTCAGCAGGCTGTCGAAGTCGAACAACTCGAACCGTTCGGACGACTGCCCCGTTGCGCGGGCATGGGCGATCCGATCCAGCTGGCGGCAAAAAAGGCGGTACAGCGCATGCACGCTGCCGGCATCCAAGCACTCCGGGTCGGCCCGGAAGTTCGTATGAACGGCCAGCGCATGATGTTGGATTTCGATTTGGCGCTTTGTATCAAGTCGAGACGAAAGCACTTCATAGAGCTGTAAAACGGAATATCGAGAGACTTCCGAAACGTTATATGTTTCAGCTCAATCAAGAGGAGTTCGCATATTTGAGGTGCCAAATTGAAACCTCAAGCAGACACGGAGGCACCCGTTATCTGCCCAACGCCTTCACCGAACAGGGTGTATCCATGTTATCCGCCGCCCTCCCCATCACTCCGACGCATACTTCTTGGGAAGCACGCCGAACTGCTTCTGGAAGCACTTCGCGAAATAGGACGTGGAGCTGAATCCCACCATATAGCAGACCTCGTTGATGTGATAACGCTTGTCGCGAAGCAGCCGGGCCGCGGTTTTCAGCCGTTCGAGCCGCAGGTAATCGTTCGGGGTCATGTTCAGCACCCCCTTGATCTTGCGATAGAAGCTCGCACGGCTCATGTGCACCATCTCGGCGATGTCGTTGATCTTGAACTCGGGGTCGCTGAGGTTGGCCTGGATGATCTCCTGCAAGCGGACGATGAAGTCGGTGTCGGCCGAAGTGGTCGCCATGGTATTGGCCAGCACCAGCGGATTTTTCGAGAAAGCCTCGCTCAGCGTCTGCCGGCTCTTGATCAGGTTGGCGATCACCGACAGCAGATAATCCGACGAGAAGGGCTTCTCCACATAGGCGTCCGCCCCGGCATCCATGCCCGAGATCTTCGACTGGAGGTTCGTCTTCGCCGACAGCAGGATCAGGGGAATATGACTGTAACGCAGGTCGGTCTTCACCTGCCGGCAGAACTCGATGCCGTCCATCTTGGGCATCATGATATCGCTGATAATCACGTTGACGTAGCTCTTCTCCAGGAGTTCGAGCGCTTCGACGCCGTTTCCGGCCGCGAGCACAGTGTAGCTCTCCGACACCTGGCGCCGGATGAAGGCGCACATCTCGGGGTCGTCCTCGACGACCAGTACGCTGTAGGCCTCCCACCCCGAATCGCTGCGTTTGTCGGGCAAGCTCTCGGTGTCCTCCGCCGAGACGTTCTCCGCGACATCCTCCTCGGTCTGGCGGCAGAGCGGCAGCGTGAGGACGAACCGGTTCAGCTCCGTGTCGGCATCCATCGCCAGCGTTCCGCGGTGCAGCTCGGCCAGGGAGCGCGACAGCGCCAGCCCGATCCCCGTCCCCGTCGATTCGTCCTTGCGGGTGTGACGGAAGAAGGGGGTGAAGATGGCCTCGCGCATCTCCGGAGGCACGACCTCGCCGTCGTTGACGACCGTCACCCGGAATGCGTCGTCGTCTACCGACAGCCCGACGCGGATCATCGTCTCCGAATACTTCAAGGCGTTGTTCAGCAGGTTGCTCAGGATCTTGGTGAACGCCTCCCGGTCGACCTGCGCATGGATTTCGCCCTCACCCGGCTCCAGCTCGAAGGTCTTGTGCTGCTGTTTGGCCGCGGAGCTGAACCGGTAGAAGGTCTCTTCGACGATATCCGACACGTTCTGCCGCGTCAGGCTGAGCGACAGACGCTCCTTCTCGATCTTCTGGAAATCCAGCAGCTGATTCGTGAGGTCCAGCAGGCGGTTGGTGTTGCGGTCCATGATGATCAGGTCTTCTACGATGCTCCGGTCCGTCGTCTGCCGGCGGAGGATATTCTCCAGCGGCCCTTTGATGAGCGTCAGCGGCGTGCGGATCTCGTGCGCGATGTTGGTGAAGAAGTTGATCTTGGCATTGTAGAGCTCCCGCTCCTTCTCCCGCTCGAAAGCCTGGATGTGCTGCTGCTGACGGCGGACGTTGCGGCGCGTGTAGTAGATCCGGATCAGCACGAGCGCCGCCAAAGCCAGCACGCCGTAGACGACATGGGCCGTCACGGAGAGGTAGAACGGCGGTGAAACCTCGATGAAGAGCCGTCTTTCGGTCCCCGCGTCATCACGGTCCGAAGCACCCGGAAGACGCACCCGGAAGGTATATTGGCCGTAAGGGATTTTCGAATAGGTGATCGTGACGCTCCCGGGCGTATACTGCCGCCACTTGCTGTCGAAACCTTCGAGTTTGTAGAGCAGCCGGTTGGTCTGCGGCTCGCGGTAGCTCAGGGCGGCGATCTGCAACGAGAGGGAGTTCTGATCGTGCTTCAGCCGGATCGAATCCGAGCAGATGATGCTCTTGCGCAGCGGCGAGTCGGGGCCGTCGACGGCGACCTCCTCGTTGAGCAGCGAAAAATCGGTGATGTAGATGGGAGGCACGAAGTCGGTCTTATGGCCGAGGAGCACCTCGGGGTCGAAGGCGATCAGCCCCTCGATGCAGCCGAAGTAGACGATCCCGTCCGGCGACTTGTATCCCGACTTGTAGTTGAACTGGTTGCTCAGCAGCCGGTCGGTCACGGTATACACCTGCCGGACGCAGCCCGTGCGGGGATCGAACAGCGCCAGCCCCCGGTCGGTCGTGATCCAGAAATACCCCTGATCATCCTCGATGATCTGAAAAACGACGTCGCTGGGCATACCGTCGAAGGTGCCATAGCGGACGAAATGCTTCTCGGCCGGATCGAAACGACAGAAGCCCGAACCCTCGGTGGTGAGCCATATCCGGCGATTGCTATCCTCGAAAACGCTCGTCACGTTGTCGTAGGGAAGCGAGTTCGGATCCTCGTCGTCGTGCAGGAACTGCGCCCAGACGTCGTTGCGCGCATCGTAGCGATAGACTCCGTTGGACGAAGTGCCCACCCACAGATTCCCGTTCGAATCCTCCCGGATGTCGCGCACCATCTTGCCGCCGTTGATCTCCGGAACGTACTGGAAACGGTCCGTCTCGCGGTTGTAGTATTGCAGACCGTGCATGGTGCCCACCCAGATCCGCCCGCCGCGGGTCTTGTAGAGCGCGAAAACGTAGTTGCTGAAGAGCCGGCCCGGCTTGTTGTCGTTGTCGTATTTGCGGATGCGGCCCGTGCGGGTGTCGATCACCCGAATCCCTTTCGAGAAGGTGCTCACCCAGAGGTCGTCCCCGTCCATCAGCAGACCGTGGACGTTGGTGAAGTCCCGGCTCGGGGCGAAGAAGTCGAACGACGCGTTCGCGGGGTCGAACGAGTAGAGCCCGGCATCCTCCGTGCCGATCCAGAGCCGCCCGTCGTTGCCCGGACAGATCTCCCGCACGCGGCGGCCGCGAAGGCTTTTCGGATCGTCGGTGTGGTAATACTTTTCGAAATAAGCGTTTCGCTGAGGCAGGTAGTTGATGCCCCCGAAAAACGAACCGACCCACAGTCCGCCCTCCCGGTCCTTGCAGAGCGAATAGACGGCGTTGTCCGAGAGCGAATAGGGATCGTAGGGGGAGCTCTTCAGATGCAGGTAGCGCCGGGTGCGGAGGTTGTAGACCACGATGCCCGACTCGGTGCCGATCCACAGTTCGTCGGGCGAATAGGGCAGAATGTAGCGCACGAACAGCGGCACATCGGGGTTGTCCGACAGTTGCAGCCGGGTGACTTTCCGGGTCACCAGATCCACCTTCGCCACGCCGTGCTCCTCGAGTCCGAGGTACATCTCATTGTAATCGCTCAGGCAGATGAAGGAGATGATGTCCTTGGGATAGATCTCCTGCCCGTCGGCGTCGAGAAACGGTTCGACGCTCCGGAACAGATCCTCGGTGCAGAACAGTCCGCCGCCGTAGCTGGCGAACCAGATGACCCCGTTCTTGTCGGACACGAAGGAGCGCAGCGGCTTCCGCGACCGGTAGCGGCACTCGATTTGGCGGGTGTCGGGATCGCAGCAGAAGACGCCGCTGGCCTCCACGCCGATCCAGATGCGCCCCTCGCGGTCGCAGTCGAGAAACGAAATGGGGCGCATGATCGGTTTGGCGTCTTCGTCGCAGAGCGGCACGCCGGAGAAGTTCTCCGTCTCGGGATCGTAGATATAAAGTCCCGAATCGGTGCCGACCCAGATGCGGTGATCGCGACCCTGGACGAGACATTTGACCAAGCTGTTCCCCAGCCCGGTCGTGAGAC
>CAMWWU010000125.1 GCA_947178025.1 uncultured Alistipes sp.
ACGGATACGTCGCCAAGCGTCTCGAAGTCGGCGCCGTGGTCGGAGCCGTGAAGGCGGAGAACGTCCGCCGCGAGCGTCCTGCGCCGGGCGACAAGATCATCATGTTCGGCGGCCGCACGGGCCGCGACGGCATCGGCGGCGCCACGGGCTCGTCGAAGGAGCACGACTCGAAGTCGCTCGAAACCTGCGGCAGCGAGGTGCAGAAGGGCAATGCCCCCGAGGAGCGCAAACTGGAGCGGCTGTTCCGCCGTCCGGAGGCTACGCGTCTGGTCAAGAAGTCGAACGACTTCGGCGCCGGCGGCGTCAGCGTCGCCATCGGCGAGCTGGCCGACGGACTGGACATCTACCTCGACCGCGTGAAGACCAAGTACAGCGGTCTGAATGCCACGGAGCTGGCCATCAGCGAGTCGCAGGAGCGCATGTCGGTGGTCGTCGAGGCGAAGGACGTCGAAGAGTTCATGAGCTACTGCCGCGAGGAGAACATCGAGGCGGTGCACGTGGCCGACGTCACGGATACGGCCCGCATGCGGATGTATTACGGCGACCGGCTGGTCGTGGATCTCTCGCGCGAGTTCATCGACAGCGCCGGCGCCAAGCACTATGCCGAAGCGACGGTGGGCGCCGTGGAGGATCGCGATCCGTTCCGCCGCGAGATGGCGGGGGAGGGCGTCGCCGAGCGCTTCGCCAATAACCTGCGCGACCGCAACGTCCTCTCGCAGCGGGGCCTCATCGAGATGTTCGACTCGACGATCGGCCGTTCGACGGTGCTGATGCCCTTCGGCGGACGCACGCAGCGCAGCGAGACGCAGGTCTCGGTGCAGAAGCTCCCGACCGACGGATATACGGATACGGCCAGCGTCATGGCTTTCGGCTACAACCCTGCGCTCGCTTCGTGGAGCCCCTACCACGGGGCGGCCTACGCCGTCGTGGAGGCTGCGGCCAAGGTCGTGGCTTCGGGCGCCCGCTACGAGCGCATGCGCTACTCCTATCAGGAGTATTTCGAGCGCATGACGCGCGAGGCGATCTCGTGGGGCAAGCCCCTCGGAGCGCTGCTCGGCGCCCTGCGGATGCAGGTCGAGCTGGGACTGCCTTCGATCGGCGGCAAGGACTCGATGTCGGGCACGTTCCAGGATATCGACGTCCCGCCGATGCTCATGGCCTTCGGCATCACGACGGTCGATGCCGGCCGGGTCGTTTCGACCGACCTGAAGCGCGCCGGCAGCCGCATTTATCTGATCCGCCACACCCCGCGTGCGAACCGGATGCCCGATACGGAGCAGCTCAAGCGCAACTTCGCGTTCGTGAGCGATGCCGCCGCCGAGGGGCGCATCCTCTCGGCCTGGGCCGTCGGCTTCGGCGGCGTGGCGGAGGGCCTCGCGAAGATGGCCTTCGGCAACGAGATCGGCATCGAGGTGACGATGCCCGAGGAGCGCCTCTACGACTACGCCTACGGCTCGATCCTCGTCGAGTGCGAGGGCGAACTCGACTTCGCGGCCGCCGAGGCGGTCGGTACGACCGTTGCCGATCCGGCCATTGCGGTGGCCGGTGTGCGGATGCCGCTCGACGAGCTCTACGAAGCCAACACGAAGCGCTACGCCGCGATCTATCCCGACAAGGGCGACAACCGCGCCGAGCTGTTCGATGCCGAGCCCGTGCGCCGCACGGCGACCTATCCGGGCGAGGCCGTGGAGCATCCCGTGGCCTACCTGCCCGTCTTCCCCGGCACGAACTGCGACTACGACACCGCCCGGGCGTTCCGCCGTGCGGGGGCCGTGGTCGAGAGCAGCGTGCTGTGCAACCTCGCGGGCGACGACATCCTGCGCTCGATCGCCGAGATGCGCGAGCACATCCGGCGCTGTCACATCTTCGTGCTCAGCGGCGGATTCTCGGCGGGCGACGAACCCGACGGAAGCGCCAAGTTCATCGTGAACGTACTCAACAACAAGGATATCCGCGAGGAGATCCACGCGCTGATCGACCGCGGCGGCCTGATCCTGGGCATCTGCAACGGCTTCCAGGCCCTCGTCAAGTCGGGGCTGCTGCCCTACGGTCGTCTGGGCATGGTCACCAAGGAGTCGCCGACGCTCTTCCGCAACGACATCAACCGCCATATCTCGCAGATCGTCACCACGCGCGTGGCTTCGGTCGCCTCGCCGTGGCTGGCCGGCTTCGAGCCGGGCGACCTGCACGCGATCGCCGTGAGCCACGGCGAGGGCAAGTTCGTCGTGAGCGAGGAGCTGGCGCGCGAACTCTTCGCCGCGGGACAGGTGGCTTTCCAGTACGCCGACGCCGAGGGACGGCCCACCGTCGAGGCGCCGTGGAATCCCAACGGCTCCTCCTACGCCATCGAGGGAATCGTCTCGCGCGACGGCCGCATTCTGGGCAAGATGGGCCACACCGAGCGCTGGGAGGAGAACCTCTTCCGCAACATCGCCGGAAACCGCGAGCAGTCGCTCTTCCGCAATGCCGTGGCCTATTTCCGCAAAAAATAATCAGCATAATACGATAACTCAAAAATAACCAAGACCATGAAACAGCTCGAAATGCTTTACGAAGGCAAAGCCAAACAGGTATTCCTGACCGACGATCCCGACAAGATCATCATCCACTACAAGGACGCCGCGACGGCTTTCAACAACATCAAGAAAGCGACCATCGAGAACAAGGGCGTGCTCAACAACGCCATCTCCACGCTGATCTTCCATCAGTTGCAGCAGGCCGGCGTCAAGACGCACTACATCGAGACGCTCAACGACCGCGATCAGCTCTGCCGCCGCGTGACGATCATCCCGCTCGAAGTCATCGTCCGCAACACGATCGCCGGTTCGATGGCCCAGCGTCTGGGCATCGAGGAGGGTACGAAGCCCTCGAACGTGATCTACGACATCTGCTACAAGAAGGACGAGCTGGGCGATCCGCTCATCAACGACCACCACGCCGTGGCGCTGGGTGCCGTGACCTACGAGGAGCTGGCCGAGATCTACGCCATGACGGCCAAGATCAACGAGGTGCTCATGGCGATGTTCGCCAAGATGAACATCAACCTGGTGGACTTCAAGATCGAGTTCGGCCGGACGAGCGAGGGCGAGATCGTCCTCGCGGACGAGGTGTCGCCCGACACGTGCCGTCTGTGGGACATGTCGACCAACGAGAAGCTCGACAAGGATCGTTTCCGCCGCGACCTGGGCAAGGTCCGCGAGGCTTACGAGGAGATTCTGGCCCGTCTGCAAAAGATCGCCGAGTAGTCATGATGCGACGACCCATTATCGACCGTGAGTTGCACGAGGAGTGCGGCGTCTTCGGTGTCTTCGGCGTTCCGGGAGCGGCTTCGCTGACCTACTACGGTCTGCACGCCCTGCAACACCGCGGACAGGAGGGGTGCGGCATCGTGAGCGTCGACGACGGGCAGTTCCGCCGGACGAAGGGTGCCGGGCTGGTGACCGAGGTCTTCGACGAGGGCAAGATCGCCGCGCTCAAGGGCGACATGGCCATCGGCCACGTGCGCTATACCACGGCGGGCGGCGGCGGCAGCGAGAACATCCAGCCGTTCCTGTTCCGTCACAATACGGGCGACTTCGCTCTGGCGCACAACGGCAACATCGTCAACTCGGAGCAGCTGCGCCGCTACCTGGAGAACAAGGGAAGCCTCTTCCACTCGACCTCCGACAGCGAGATCCTGGCCCACCTGATCAAGAAGGAGACCAAGTATCACGATCGGCCCCGCATCTACTCGATCGTCGATGCGCTGAACATGCTCGAAGGGGCTTTCTCGTTCCTCATCATGACGGCCAACCGCATTTACGCCTGCCGCGACAAGTACGGGCTGCGCCCTCTGTCGATCGCACGGCTGGGCGGCGGCTACGTCGTGTCGAGCGAAACCTGCGCGTTCGACGTGCTGGGCGCCGAGTTCGTGCGCGACGTCGAGCCGGGCGAGATCGTCACGATCGACCGTCACGGATTGCGCAGCAGCGACTATTCGAAGTACAAGCGCCACCAGATGTGCGCCATGGAGTATATCTACTTCGCACGTCCGGACAGCGATATCGAGGGGTGCAACGTCCATGCCTACCGCAAGGAGTCGGGGCGTCTGCTGTGGCGCGAGGCGCCGGCCGAGGCCGACATCGTGGTCGGCGTGCCCGATTCGAGCCTCAGCGCCGCCATGGGCTACGCCGAGGCGAGCGGGCTGCCCTACGAGATGGGCCTCATCAAGAACAAGTATATCGGCCGCACCTTCATCCAGCCCTCGCAGGAGCTGCGCGAAAAGGGCGTGCGGATGAAGCTCTCGGCCGTGCGGACCATCGTCCGCGGCAAGCGCGTGGTGCTGGTCGACGACTCGATCGTGCGCGGCACCACCTCGCGGCGCATCGTCGCGATGCTGCGCGAAGCGGGCGCCACGGCCGTACATGTCCGCATCGCGTCGCCGCCGATGACCCATCCCTGCTTCTACGGCGTCGATACTTCGACCTACGACGAGCTGATCTCGGCCCGCAAGAACCCCGAGGAGGTATGCGCCGAGATCGGGGCCGATTCGCTGGTGTTCCTCTCCGAAAAGGCGCTCTACGAGGCGGGCCATCACGAGGAGCTCTGCACGGCCTGCTTCACGGGACGTTATCCCACGGCGCTCTACTCGTCGGTGGAGACGGCGAACAAAACGAAGAATTAAGAATCAACAATTAAGAATCAGTTCATGGCACAATCCTATGAAAAGGCCGGCGTGAACCTCGAAGCCGGATACGAAGTGGTGCGACGCATCAAAAAACACGTGGCATCGACCGCGCGGACGGGCGTGATGGGCAACATCGGCGCTTTCGGCGGCATGTTCGACCTTTCGGCGCTGAATGTCCGCGAGCCGGTGCTGGTGAGCGGCACCGACGGCGTGGGCACGAAGCTCAAGCTGGCGTTCGAGATGGACAAGCACGACACGATCGGCATCGATGCCGTGGCGATGTGCGTCAACGACGTGCTGGCGCAGGGCGCCGAACCGCTGGAGTTCCTCGATTACGTGGCCGTGGGCCGCAACGAACCCCAGAAGATCGAGGCGATCGTGGCGGGCGTCGCCGAGGGCTGCCGTCAGGCGGGCTGCGCGCTCGTGGGCGGCGAGACGGCCGAAATGCCGGGCATGTACGCCGACGGCGAGTACGACATCGCCGGCTTCACGGTGGGCGTCGTCGAGAAATCGAAGCTCATCGACGGCTCGAAGGTCAAGGCGGGCGACGTGCTGGTGGGCGTGGCGTCGAGCGGCGTGCACTCCAACGGCTTCAGCCTCGTGCGCAAGGTGGTCGCCGACAACGGCCTCGACCTGCACCGCTCCTATCCCGAGCTCTCGAACAAGCTGCTGGGCGAGGTGCTGCTGACCCCGACGAAGATCTACGTGAAGCAGGTGCTGGAGGTGATCCGCAACTGCGACGTGCACGGCATCAGCCACATCACGGGCGGCGGCTTCGACGAGAACATCCCCCGCATCCTCGGCCAGGGGCAGGGCATCGAGATCGAGGAGGGCTCGTGGGAGATCCTGCCGGTCTTCCGCTTCCTCGAAAAGTACGGCCGGATTCCGCACCGCGAGATGTTCAACATCTTCAACATGGGTGTCGGCATGGTCATCGCCCTCGATGCTTCGGAGGCCGAGCGGGCCATCGCCATCCTGGCGGAGCAGGGCGAGCGCGCCTCGGTCATCGGACGGGTAACCGACACGGAGGGTGTCGTCATCCGCTGATCCGATGCGGCGTCTTGCGGTATTCGCCAGCGGCGAAGGAACCAATTTCGAGGCGATCGCCGGAGCCTGCGAACGGGGCGAACTGGCGGCCCGCGTGGTGCTGCTGGTCTGCGACAAACCCGCGGCCCGGGCCGTGGAGCGTGCGGCGGCGCACGGGATCGAGTGTTTCGTTTTTTCGGCCAAAGAGTACGCCTCGAAAGCCGACTACGAACGGGAGATCGTCCGGCGCCTCGATGCCGCCGGGGTCGAGCTGGTCTGCCTGGCGGGCTACATGCGCATCGTCGGCGACGTGCTGCTCGGGGCCTATGCGGGGCGGATCATCAACGTCCATCCGTCGCTGCTGCCCGCCTTCCGGGGGGCGCACGCCATCGAGCAGGCGCTCGCCTACGGCGTGAAGGTCTTCGGCGTGACGATCCATCAGGTCGACGCCACGCTCGACGGCGGGCGGATCATCGCCC
>CAMWWU010000126.1 GCA_947178025.1 uncultured Alistipes sp.
CATCTGGTGGCGGAATGTCATCGCTCCGCGCGTCGAGGGCGGCCGGACCGCGTCGCGCACGGCGCCTAACAGGGCGGAGGCAGCGTAGCCGCTCCGCTGGTCGAGTGCGATCGTGAACTCGGTGGGAGTTCCGGCGTCGGAATAGGGGTAGTAGGCGGTGAGCGTCGACGGCTGGTTCGTGTCGTCGTACCAGATGAGGCCCGGGGAGGAGAAGGCGGCGCCGTCGTAGGTCAGCGCGCAGTTGTCGAGATAGCGCTCTTCGCCCTTGACGACGGTCAGTCCGATGCGGTCGTCGCGATCGAAGTGCAGTCCGGTTACGCGCGTGGCGATCTCGGGAGCGATCCGGATGTCGGGGGCACCGTCCGCTTCGGACTTCGTGCATCCCCAAAATGCAAACGCCGTCAGCAGGACGGCAAGGGCGATTTTTTGCATGATTGGATAGTCTAAAAAGGTTTTAACAAGTCGTTTCGATACAAAAGTAGGCCTTTTTGTGATATTTGCAAATCATTCATCCGGAAATGTTTGCGGGAGTCGGTAAATGCGGCCGGAGCGTGCGAGCGACACCCCTCGGATGAGGGATCGCGGGCAGAAAACTCAACGTGTATGACCGCGGCAAAAAAAAACGGGACGACCTGTAAGGTCGCCCCGTCGTTAAGTTGTTGGGCGTCGGCTACTCCGCCTTGACGCATCGCACCGACATGCCGTTTGCTCGGGCATAGGGCGTGCTGTGGCTGATACCCGTCGTCGTCGTGAGCTTCTCGAACCAGAAGTAGAGGGCCGGAGCCTGCCGGTCGGCAAGGGGATCCGAGTTCCAGTAGAGGCCGATCCACGGCTGCGCCTCGTCGGCCGTTCGCGCGGCAACGGCCGACTGCGGGATGTAGATATTCTGGAACGTGCCGTCGGCGTAGATGCGGCGTCCTGCGCCCATGTAGAGCGACGTGACACTGCCGTCGGTCAGGTTCAGTCCGAATACGTCGTAGTCGTCCGCTACGGGGGCATCGGCGATCGTCAGCCCCTCGAAAGCCTTGGCCGGAGCTACTTTCCAACCGTAGGGGCAGGGATTGTTCGCCTCGTCGCTCCACCGCGTGTCGTCTGCGGTCCAGAGCCAGTCGAAAGCGTTCTCCTTCACGCCGGTGATGAAGCAGAGCGGATGCTGCGAGGCATACGCTGCCGTTCCCGTCTCGGCCGAGGCTTCCGTCGTGGTTACGTATACGCGGCTGCCGCTGCCGTTGTAGAGCGAAGCGCCGGTGCCGGTGTTCGCCCGGTAGGTGGCGGGGCCGATGAAAGGCTCCTTGCGGCCCCACTGGTAGAAGAGACCGTAGGAGGCCAGGCGTTCGTCCGTCGTGGCGTTGGCGTTGGCCAGTGCGCCGAGGTTCCGCGACATCACGCGATAGCCGTTCGCGTATTCGAGCACGTCGCTCTCCGGATCGTAGTCCGCAGCCCAGATGTGCCAGCTGCCGAGGAGCGTTCCGGCGTCGTCGTAAGCACCTACGAGGGCGTTGCCCTGCTTGATGCGCGTCGTCTGATCCGCATCGGCGCCGACGTAGAACGCCACCTTGCCGTTCTCCAGCTGTACGTATTGCAGCAGCCCTGCGGCGCTCTGCCAGATGACCTCCACGCTTGCGGGAGCCAATGCCCGGCCGTTCTGCGTCGGGGCGAACGTATAGTGGGTCTCCTTTCGGCTGACCAGATAGCAGTTCGCGGGGCGGTCGCTCAAGTCGAGCGTCTCGGTGATGCCGACGAAGAGCGTCGCGGTCTTCGAGGTGCCGAGGTAGGAGGTGCCGGCCAGCACGACCGATCCGGAGGTCTCGTTCTCCGATTCCGAGAGATCCTCGGGGGCGGTGACGGTGACGCTCTGCGTCGCCGCGTCGAACGTCGCGGTCCACCCTTCGGGGGTGCTCGATATGTTGAGACCGTTCACGCCCTGGGCCGAGACGGCGACGCGCTGCGATTCGCCCGCTTGGGTGAAGTAAAGGGCCGCCGAATCGAACGACAGCGAACTGGTGTCCGTTTCGTCGTCCTTGCCGCACGAGGCGACGGAGAGCGCCACGGCTGCGATCGCAAAGAGGAGCCTTGCGTATCCTTTCATACTGTTTCTGAGTTTAAAATCTTTGCAAAGATACCAAAAAGCGGAACAAATCCTATACCGGTCTTCCGAAAAATTCCGTTCGGAACGATTATTGCCGCCTCGATACGAACGAATCATTTCCGCGAATAGTATGTCGAAACCCGAAATATCCGATCGAATCGCCGCCGCCGGGCAGTTCCGGATCACGGTCACCGAGAAGGGGCCGCTGCTGGTGTACGGCCGGCCGCCGCTGGCCATCCAGTCCATCGTCCCGGACGAGGAGCACGAGAGCCGGGATTTCCGCGAAGGCCGGCGCTTCTCGACCGAGGCGCAGCCCACGGCGCTCTGCCGCTGCGGTGCTTCGGGGCGCAAACCCTACTGCGACGGCTCGCATCTGCGGGCTGCGTGGGATCCGACGCTCACCGCTTCGGAGGAGCCGCTGGCCCGCGATGCCGAGCGGATCGAGGGCGGAGCGCTTGCGCTCGACGACAATGCGAAGTATTGCGTCTTCGCCCGGTTCTGCCATCCGGACGGCGATGCCTGGACCCTGACCGAGCGGTCGGAGGATCCCGAATCCCGCGAGCGGGCCATCCGCGAGGCCTCGCTGTGTCCCTCCGCAAGGCTTACGGCTCGTGAGAAGGAGAGCGGCAAACCGTATGAGTTCCGTTTCGAACCGAGCCTGGGGCTGATCGAGGACGAGGCCATCGGCGCGAGCGGCGGTCTTTGGATTCGGGGCGGCATTCCGCTGAGCCGCGAGGACGGACGCACCTATGAAATCCGCAATCGGGTAGTGGTGTGCCGGTGCGGACGGTCGGCCAACAAGCCCTATTGCGACGGCACGCACGCCGCCCTGAAGTGGCGCGACGGGCTTCGGGCGGACGAAGCGTCCGAAGTCCGGGAGCGTCCGGCGAGACGGCCCGAAGAGGTGTGGTGACGCAGTCGGCCGGAGGCCGATCCGTTTGCCGAAACAGCTCGGCCGGCCGGATGCTCGGCATGCGGAACTGCCCGCTTGCCGAAGGTTTGCCTGGCAGAATCCGCTGCGCAAGAAAAACGGCGGCCCGATCGTTCGGGCCGCCGTCGTCATAAGCAGGGCTGCGTCTATTTCTTCTCCGGTCGGGCGATCGTTTCGCGCATCGACGTGTCGGCCATGATGTTCTTCATCTTGTAGTAGTCCATGATGCCGAGGTTGCCGTTGCGGAATGCCTCGGCCATGGCCATGGGCACTTCGGCCTCGGCCAGAATCACCTTGGCGCGTGCATCCTGCGCTTTGGCCTTGTTCTCCTGTTCGAGGGCTACGGCCATCGCGCGACGCTCCTCGGCCTTGGCCTGGGCGATGTTCTTGTCGGCCTGCGCCTGGTCCATCTGGAGCTGGGCGCCGATGTTCTTGCCGACGTCGATGTCGGCGATGTCGATCGAGAGGATCTCGAAAGCCGTGCCGGCGTCGAGGCCCTTTTCGAGCACCACGCGCGAGATCGAATCGGGGTTCTCCAGCACGATCTTGTGCGAGGCGGCCGAACCGATCGACGAGACGATACCCTCGCCGACACGTGCCAGCACGGTCTCTTCGCCCGCACCGCCGACCAGCTGCTTGATGTTGGCACGCACCGTGACGCGGGCCTTGGCGATGAGCTGGATGCCGTCTTTGGCCACGGCGGCCACGGGCGGCGTGTTGATGACCTTCGGGTTCACCGACATCTGTACGGCTTCGAAGACGTCGCGGCCCGCCAGGTCGATGGCCGTGGCCATGCGGAAGTCGAGGACGATGCCGGCCTTCTGGGCCGATACCAGCGCGTGCACGACGTTCGTGACGTTGCCGCCGGCCAGGTAGTGCGCCTCCAGTTCGTTGGGGTTGAGCGAGAGGCCCGCCTTGGTGCTCTCGATCATCGACGAGACGATGGTCGAGGGCGGCACCTTGCGCCAACGCATCAGGATCAGTTGCAGCAGGCTGATTCTCACGCCCGAAACCAGCGCCGAGAACCACAGGCCCACCGGCACGAAATAGAATACGAGCCAGATGGCGAACAGGCTCACGAAGACGATCAGAACGATCAATGCGGGTTCCAACATAATCTTATGGTTTTTAATCGATTGTCTTGACGATCACGCTGAAGTTCTCGAATCCCACCACTTCCACTTCGCAGCGGGGGTCGACATAGGCTCCGAGCGACTTGGCTTCGTAGGTGCGGCCCCCGATCTCCACCTTGCCCATGGGCGAGAGGCGCGAAAGGGTAGTGCCGCGGTCGCCCGGGCGGAGTTCTTCGTCGGGGCGCGGCATCGACGACGAGCGGATCTCCTGTTTGAGCGAGAAGCGCTGCCATGTCTTGGCCCGCAGCGAAACGACGGTCGCCGCCAGCGACAGCAGGGCGATGATCCCGATCACGGCCGCCCCGGTCCAAACTCCGAAATCGCTGAATGCAAGATAGATGGCACTGCCATAGCACACCAGCGACAGCAGGGCGCCCACCGAAACTCCGGGCAGGAAGACCAGTTCGGCCACCAGAAACAGCACGCCGAACAACACCAGAACGACAATATAAAACATACTCATTGGCCTGTATTTTTTAGCGGACCTTATAAAGGTAGCGAAAATTCGCGATTATTCCTCCGTTTCCGCAATTTTTATCTCCAGTTCGGGATCGGCCCGGCGCACGGCCTGCACCACCTGTTCGGCCACCGCCCGGTCGTCGAACATCCCGACGACGAATTTCTGCCCCGCGCGCGACAGCCCCGCTCCGCGGGCCGTGCGGGCTATGGCCTGCTTCACTTCTTCGGACAGCGGCCCCGGCGTGGCGATTTCGACCCGGAACACCGCAGCCGAAGCATCGCCGTCGACCGAGATGTTGCGATAGAGGCCGTCGGTCCAAGCCACGATTTCGGGGCGTGCGAAGCCGCGTTTCTTCAGCCGGGCCTGCGCATCCTCGGCTTCGCGGCGCGTGGCGAATCCGCCTGCGTAGTAGCGCCATTTTCCGGCGCCGTCCACCTCATAAAAGAGCGGCGCAGCGCCCCGGAACGCCGTCACGGGACGTTTGGCGCTGAACGTGCCCAGCAGGATGCGGTAGATCGTGCCCCGCGAATAGACGCGGCATTCGGGAATCGGATGGCGGGCGTCGTAGGGCGAAACCGCCGGAAACGAAATGTCGTCGAAAACCAGAAAATAGCGTTCCTCGACCTCTTGCCGCGGCAGCCGGTAGTCGACCGTGCACAGCTGCTTGGAGACGCTGCGCAGCGAATCGGCCGCCAGCTCCAGCCCCAGCACATGGGCCACGGTCACCTCGTAGTCGACGAGCAGCTGCTTGCGCAGCATGTAGTCGACCGCTTCGTCCGAGGCGGTCGTGCCCTGCATCTCAGCGTAGGTGCGCGCCGTCTCGGCCATCGCATCCTCCTGCACGGCAAGCAGTTCAGTCTGCCCGAGCTTGTCGAGCATATAGTCGTAGGCGTAGCTCTTGTTGTCGTACACGAAGTTCCACACCATAGCCAGCGAATCGGCCAGCGCCTGATTCCGCGCGTCGAGCGCCGTGTAGCGGCGGTAGATTTCGAGCGCTTCCTCTTCGGCCGCGGCTGCCCGGTAGGCATCGGCCAGCTGCCCGAGGGCGGTGTGGTTGGCCCGATAGCGGCGCACGCAGTCGGCCGCCGTGCGTTCGAGCCGCTGGGCCTGCTGCAAGGCGGCATAGTCTTCGGCTGGCAGCTCCCTGCGGAAACAAGCGTTGTCCACCAGATTGCGCACCCCCGGGGTTGCGGCCGTCGGTGCGGCGGGCGCCGCCTCCGCCTCGGAATCGGCATCTTCCCGGTTCAGGTTGGCCAGCACCCACTCCTGCTCGATGGTGTTGATACGGTCGATGACCCGCCCCTTGGCCGTGCGGATCTCGAAAATACGGTTCTCCAACTCCAATATCTCGTCGGCCAGCGCCGCACGGTCGGCCTCGCGGTCGTCGCGCAGCCGGTGGCGCAGCCCCTCGACGGCATGGCCCACCGAATCCTCGCGCTCTTGCAGCCGGGCGTCTTCTTGCAGCAACGACATGTATTCGCCGGTGGCCTCCCACCCCGGTCGGTTATACCCCTCTCCGAGCCCCCGCGCCTAGGCAGGAGGTCGGG
>CAMWWU010000127.1 GCA_947178025.1 uncultured Alistipes sp.
TGTTTTAGAGACATGATCTACACCGTCAACCACGCCCTACTGCCCGACCAACGCAACGAGGGCATCATGCGGTCGCTCCCCGTGACGATCGGCGACGACGTGTGGATCGGCGGGAATGTCGTCATTACGCAGGGCGTCACCATCGGCGAAGGCGCCGTCATCGGAGCCGGCAGCGTCGTGACGCGCGACATTCCGGCAGGCGTCGTCGCCGCCGGCAACCCCTGCCGCGTACTGCGCCCCATCACCGAAGCGGACCGGGTCGAAGAGATCCGATAGTCCGCTATTCGTAAAGCAGATAGCGTTTCCGCCGCTCGACGTAGCGGGCCACGTCGTCGGCCCAGCGGGCACGGATCTCCTCCTCGGAGGCCCCCTCCAGTATCATCCGGCGGACATACCCCGCGCCGACCAGCTTCTCGAACATCGGCGTGAAGAACTTCTCGCCCATCCCCAGGTTGCGGCACGCTTCGATGACGTAGCGCAGCGTGAATCCCGTCGCGCGGGCCTCGTCCATCGGCATCGCGCTCAGGTCGCGGCCGAAGCACAACCGGTTCTCGAGCGGCGGATGCGCTGCCCCGGCCGTCGGACGGGGCGTAAATTCGAAGTCGCAGCCCGTCATGGCCGGATGTCCGAAGATCTCGAACGGCTTCGACGTGCCGCGCCCGACGCTCACGGGCGTCCCCTCGAAGAGGCAGAGCGAGGCATAGAGATAGATCGCCCGCTGCGTCCGCAGATTGGGCGACGGCGCCACGGGAAGCACGTACTCCGCATCATGGGTGTAGTTCCGGCACGGGATGACCGTCAGATCGCACGGCGGGCACCACCCCTCGCCGACGGCCATGCGGGCGATTTCGCCCATCGTCAATCCGTGCAGCACGGGGATGGGAAGCGCTCCGACCCCCGACTTGTACTTCATATCGAGAATCGGTCCGTCGACATGGCTGCCGTTGGGGTTCGGCCGGTCGAGCACCACGACCTGCCGGCCGCAACCGGCGCAGGCCTCCATCATCCGGAGCATCGAGATATAATAGGTATAGAAACGCAGTCCCACGTCCTGCATGTCGACCAGCAGCACGTCGAACGAACGCATGGCCTCGTCCGACGGCCGGTGCGTGTTGCCGTCGTAGAGCGAGCGGATCGGAATCCCCGTCCGCTCGTCGGTCGAATTGTTCACCCGTGCCCCGGCATCGGCCGTGCCGCGAAACCCGTGCTCGGGGGCGAAGATGCCCGTCACGCGGAAACCCCGCGCATGGAGCAGGTCGACCAGATGCACGCGCCCCTCGTCATCCGTCCCCGGAGCCCCCGGCAGGTCGACCACCGAGGTATGATTGGCCAGCACGGCGACCCGCCGTCCTTCGAGCAGCGGAAAATAAGCCGCCGTATCGGCTGCCCCGACCCGAATCCCGGCCTCGGCCGGCATCTGCTGCCGGGCACGACACGCCGTGACGGTCGACAGCAGCGCGATCGTATAGAAAAAGAGTCGTTTCATGGAGGCGAATATACGAATTTTTCGTATATTCGGCTTCGACTTTCCACCTCCCGACCATGAAAAAACGCCTCTTCCGCCTGCTTCTCCTGCCGTGTCTGCTTGCGGCGCTCCCGACACGCGGACAAAACGACGTACAGACGCAGATCGAGACCCTGACGGCCCGACTGGAGGCCGCCTACCGGCAGCTCTTTCCCGTCGACTCCCCATATAGATCGGGAAGCAGCACCGCACCCGAAGCGTTCCGATCGCCGCTGCTGGATGATTTTCTCGAAGAGTGGCACCGCCGCTATGCCCCGACCGAAGCCGCCGACCGGCAGCGAAGCGACACGCTGGCAACGGTTTACGACCTTTTCGCCGAGTTCAGCCGGCCGGATATGAAGATCACGGTCTGGCGCGACGGGGAGTCGCAGACAATCGGACGCTACCGATACGTGACCGTCCCGGAGGAATTTCCGTATGCCGTAATCGACGACGAAGCATTCGAGCGACTGCTCCAAACAGGAAAACTCTACGAGGTACGATACACGACGCTCGCCCCGTTCCGGCCCGATACTCCGTACAGCAAGAGCCTCTATATGAGTTATGTCTATGCCTGCGCGCTCGACCGGTTTCTCGGCAACCGGGAGTGCGCCACGGACCGTGCGGCCCCTATTCCCCGACTGGAAGACAGCGAGTATCGGCGGCGCGCCGATTTCATCTGCAACAACCTGCCGATCACAGGAGGTCATTGGGGCGGCTGGATTTACGAAGCGGAACCGCGCTGTTTCTCGATCCTGCTCGACGCCTCGCTCGATCGCGCCGTAATCCAGGTCGGCTACAGCAGCAACGGCTGCTCAGCGCTCTACCGCAAGGCGGACGGAAATTGGACGCTGGAGCGGGAGCTCGCCCAGTGGACACAGTAAAGATCCGCTACGCCTGCCCGCCGAACTCCATCAGGTACCCCTTGATGAAAGCATCCAGCTCGCCGTCCATCACCGCCTCCACGGCCGAGGTCTGCACGCCCGTGCGATGATCCTTGACGCGGCGGTCGTCGAATACGTAGGAGCGGATCTGCGAACCCCACTCGATCTTCTTCTTCGAGGCTTCGAGGGCCTGCTGCGTCGCCATGCGCTTGTCCAGCTCGCGCTGGTAGAGCTTGCTGCGCAGCAGTCGCATGGCGTTCTCGCGGTTCATGAGCTGCGAACGGGTCTCCATGTTCTCGATCAGGTACTCCACCGGTTCGCCCGTGTCGGGATCCTTGCCGTGGTAGCGCAGACGCACGGCGGTCTCGACCTTGTTGACGTTCTGACCGCCGGCGCCCGACGAGCGGAACGTATCCCACTCGATGTCGGCCGGGTTGATCGTGATCTCGATCGTGTCGTCCACGGCCGGCGAGACGAAGACCGACGCGAAGGTCGTCTGCCGCTTATTGTTGGCGTTGAACGGCGAGAGACGCACCATGCGGTGCACACCGTTCTCGCTCTTGAGGTATCCGTAGGCGTACTCGCCCTCGAACTCGATCGTGCACGACTTGACGCCCACCTCGTCGCCCGCCTGGTAGTCGAGCATGCGGACCTTGTAGCCGTGGGCCTCGCCCCAGCGGGTGTACATGCGCAGCAGCATCGACGCCCAGTCGAGCGCCTCGGTGCCGCCGGCCCCGGCGTTGATGTCCATGATGGCGCCGAGCTTGTCCTCGTCGCGGCGCAGCATGTTGCGCATTTCGAGCGCCTCGACCGCCTCGACCGTCCGGGCGTACTGCTCGTCCATCTCGGCCTCGGTCACGACCCCCTCCTTCACGAAGTCGGGCATCAGCGCGAGGTCTTCGACCTGCCGGCGCACGTTCTCGTAATCATCGACCCACGCCTTGATCCCGGCGACCTTGCGCAACTGTTCGCGCGCGGCGGCCGGATCGTCCCAGAACGCGGGCTCCTGGGTCTTCTCCTCCTCGTTGCGCAGATCGATGCGCTTCTGTTCGATATCCAGACACTTTTCGAGCGCCTCGCGGCGGCCCTCCAACTCCTTGATCTGTTCGGCAAGTACCATATCTCAAAATTTCGTATGCAGTTTTCCGGCCGCGAACTCCAGCACGAGTTCGGCCGTCCGCTCGACACCCAGCACCGACGAGTTGACGCACAGGTCGTAGGTCGCCGCTTCGCCCCAGGTGCGCGAGCTGTAATAGTTGTAGTAGTCGGCCCGGCAGCGGTCGGTGCGCTCCATGCGGCTCTCGGCCTCGGCGGGCGCGATGCCGTGGGCCCGGCACAGCCGCTCGATCCGGTCGGCCCGGTCGGCCGTGACGAAGACGCTGACGCACCGCGGATCGTCGCGCAGGATATAGTCGGCGCAGCGTCCCACGAAGATGCACGACTCGCGCGCGGCCACGTCGCGGATCACGTCGCTCTGGATCTTGAAGAGCGCGTCGTTCGACAACACGTTGTTCGCGGCACTGTCGCCGTCCATGAACGGCGAACGCAGGTAGCCGATCAGCGTCGAAAGACCGCGGCGCGCCTCCTTTTCGTCGGCCCGTTCGAAAAATTCCGTACAGAAACCGCTCTCCTCGGCAGCCAGGTTGATGAGCTGCCGGTCGTAGAGCCGGATGCCGAGCCGGCGGGCGATGGCCTCGCCGACGGCTTTGCCGCCGCTGCCCAGCTGGCGGCCTATGGCTATGACGAATCTATCCTGCATGGGGTATCGAATTGGGTTCGTTGTTCATCTTGTTACGAAAGCGCCTCAGCTCGCGCGTCAGCATCACGAAAGCCACGAACGACGCCAGCAGATCCGAGAGCGGCATCGCGCACCAGACTCCCCAGCTGCCGCCCCATTCGGTGCAGCGGTCGAAGAGCTGCGGCAGGAAGATCAACCCCGGCAGCAGGAAGAGCAGCTGGCGCGACAGCGAGAGGAAGATCGCCTTGCCGGCCATGCCGACGCTCTGGAAGAAGTTCGTGGCGACCATCTGGAATCCGATGATCGGGAAGAAGCAGAAGACGATGCGCATGCCCTCGGCCGAGAGGCGGATCAGCTCGGCGTCGGTCGTGAAGAGCGACACGGCGAGCCGCGGCGCGAAGACGCCGATCACGAAACCGGCGGTCGTGATGCCCGTCGCCCCGATGATCGTCAGCCGCAGTACGCGCAGCACGCGGTCGTACTGCCGGGCGCCGAAGTTGTAGCCTGCGATGGGCTGCATGCCCTGGTTGATGCCCATGACGATCATCACGAAGAAGAACGCCACGCGGTTGACGATGCCGTAGGCCCCGATCGTCAGGTCGCCGCCGTACTGCTTGAGCCCCTTGTTGATGAGGATCACGATGAAGCAGGCCGCGAGGTTCATCAGGAAGGGCGACATGCCGATGGCGATGATGTCGCGCACGATCTTGCGCCGCAGCCGGTAGATGCCGCGCCGGAAGTGGAGCAGCTCCCGACGGTCCGAAAGGATGCGGAACTGCCAGGCGAGCGAGATGATCTGCGCCAGCACCGTGGCGACGGCCGCACCGCGGATGCCCCATCCGAAGCCGTAGATGAAGAGCGGATCGAGCATCGTATTGATCGCCACGGTGTTGATCGTGGCGTACATCGACTTGCGGGGGTGTCCCGAGGCGCGCAGCACGGCGTTCAGACCGAAGTACATATGCGTCACGACATTGCCCGACAGGATGATGGTCATATATTCGCGGGCGTAGCCGATCGTCGCCTCGCTGGCCCCGAAGAAGTAGAGAATCGGATCGAGCAGCGAGAGCGTCGCGATGCTGAACGCCACTCCGATCAGCAGATTGAGCACCACGACGTTGCCCAGCACCTGCTGCGCCGTTTCGTAGTCGCGCTGTCCGAGGCGCATCGAGATGAGCGTCGCGGCACCCACGCCGACCAGCGCGCCGAATGCCGCCGCAAGGTTCATCAGCGGGAAAGTCAGCGCCAGCCCCGAAATGGCCAGCGGCCCTACCCCGTGGCCGATGAAGATGCTGTCGACCATGTTGTAGAGCGACGAAGCCGTCATGGCGATGATCGCCGGCACGGCATATTGGAAAAGCAGCTTGCGGATGCGCTCGGTCCCGAGCTCCGTCGCTGCGGATCTTACTTCCGTCACGTTTTGCAAAAACTTAATTAACGAGCGAATCGGGAACTTCCGCCCCCGATGCCCGAATTCGTACCTTGTTATTTCGCCCGGGCGCAGCCTGCCCGGCTGAGAGCCGGGTTTTAGAGGGAGATGGCAAGCAACCGCACTGCTTACCGCCTACTGCCGCCGGATTGCGCTCTCGAGGAGCGTGCGGACCGGAGCCTCGCCCCGCGAAGGCCCGAACGGTTCACGTATATAATTCTTAACTCTTGATCAGCTCCCAGTCGGTCCCCTCCTTGCCGTCCTTGACGCGGATGCCGGCAGCGGCCAGTCCGTCGCGGATACGGTCCGAAGCGGCCCAGTCCTTCGCAGCACGGGCCTTGAGGCGTTCGGCGAGGAGCATCTCGACGAGCGGCGTCACGTAGTCGCGCCCCGAAGCATTCCCGGCGCTCTTCTCGTCGCGCAGACCGAGGATGTCGAACGCATAGCGGTGTACGGTGGCCGTGAGCGCTTCGAGGTCGGCGGCCGAGATCGTCTCCTTGCCGTCGGCGATCTGATTGATCGTGCGCACCCAGTCGAAGAGGGCCGAGATGACCATCGGCGAGTTCAGGTCGTCGTCCATCGCCGCACGGCAGCGC
>CAMWWU010000128.1 GCA_947178025.1 uncultured Alistipes sp.
CGGCGTTGTGTGCCTCGGCTGCGGGCTCTGCCTTTGCTGCGGGTTTCTAGGCAGGCTGCGCTGCTTGGGGCGCGGGAGCCGGTGCGGCTTTGGCCTTAGGCTTGGGATCGAGGTCGATCTTCCCGAGGAACTTGGGCTGCTGGATCTCGTCGCGCACGTTGATGACGTTGCTTTTGATGACCACCTCTTTCTCCTCCTCGCGCTCCTGCTTCTTGGCTTCTTCAAGGGTGATGGTGGCCTGTTTCAGGGAGATGCGCTCGCGAATCGAATCGCGGGCGCTGCCTGCGGAGCGGTTGGCCCCGAACTCCTTCTCCAGAATGGCATACGTCGCATCGTCGACCAGCGTGTTCGGCGATCCGTCGCTCTTGATGCCCTTCTTTTGCAGGAAGTCCGTGACGGTGTTGAGTCCCACCTTGAACTCCTTGGCGACCTGAATGAGCCTTAATTTTCTTTCGTTACCCATATCGTGTATTTTCTCTCTTGCTGTTTGGTTGGTTTATTCGAACTCGGCTTTCAGGACGTCGGCGATCTTCTGCGCCTGCTCCAGTTCGAGGTCGGCGCGTGCGGCCACCTCCTCGACGGGAACCTCCAGCACGCTCTTGGCCGTGTCGAAGCCGACGTTCTTGAGGGCCTCGATCACCCAGCCGTCGATCTCGTCGGCGAACTCCGTGAGGGCTACGTCCTCCTCCTCGACCTCGCGGTATACGTCGATGTCGTATCCGGTGAGCATCTTCGAGAGGCGGATGTTCAGACCGCCCTTGCCGATGGCCAGCGACACCTGGTCGGGCTTGAGGTATACCGAGGCGGTCTGCTTCTCCTCGTCGATGGTGATCGACGAGATTTTGGCGGGATTCAGGGCGCACTGGATCATCAGCTGCGTGTTGGCCGTATAGTTCACCACGTCGATGTTCTCGTTGCGCAGCTCCTTGACGATCGAGTAGATGCGCGAACCCTTCATGCCGACGCAGGCGCCTACCGGGTCGATGCGCTCGTCGTAGGACTCGACGGCTACCTTGGCGCGTTCGCCGGGGATGCGGACGATCTTCTTGATCGTGATCAGTCCGTCGAAGATCTCGGGAACCTCCTGCTCGAAGAGTCGTTCGAGGAACTGGCTGGCCGTGCGCGAGAGGATGATGCGGGGCTGGTTGTTGTTCATCTCCACCGACTTGACGATGGCCTTGATCGTGTCGCCCTTGCGATAGAAGTCGTTGGGGATCTGCTCGGCCTTCGGGAGGATCAGCTCGTTTTCCTCGTCGTCGAGGATCAGCACCTCCTTCTTCCACACCTGGTACACCTCGCCGGTGATGATCTCGCCCACCTTCTCCGAGTACTTCTCGTAGAGGTTGGCCTTCTCCAGGTCGAGGATGCGCGAGGCGAGGTTCTGGCGGAGCGACAGCACGGTGCGGCGGCCGAACGACGCGAGCTTGATCTCGTCGGCATACTCGTCGCCCACCTCGTAGGTGGGGTCGATGCTCTTGACCTCCGTTACCGAGATCTGCATGTTGGGATTCTCCACGGCGCCGTCCTCGACGACGGTGCGGTTGCGCCAGATCTCGAGGTCGCCCTTTTCGGGGTTGATGATGACGTCGAAATTCTCGTCCGTTTCGTACTGTTTCTGGAGGGCGTGGCGGAAGACGTCCTCCAGCACGCCGATCATCGTCGACTTGTCGATGTTCTTCAACTCCTTGAACTCAGCGAAGTTGCTGATGAGATTCAGATTGTCCATTGCTTCTTCTATCTTGTTTTTGTTCGTTGTTCGCTATTTGAAGTCGAGCCACTCCTTCGTGTACTTGATCCGCTCGAACGGGTAGCTTTCGGTGACGTGCACCAGTTGTTTGCGTTTCTTGCCCTCCACGCTCTCCTTGCGGTCGTAGGAGAGGACGATGCCCTGCTCGTCCGCGGCGTCGAGCGTCGCGAGGATCTTGATCCCGTCCGCGAGCAGCACCTCCACGGGGCGGCCGACGAGTTTGCGGTATTGTCTGAGGCAACGCAGCTCGGAGCCGATGCCGGCCGACATCACCGTGAGCGAAAAATCCTCCGCTTCGCGATCGAACTCGGCCTCTACGGCGCGGCTCAGGGCCACGCAGACGTCGATATTCACCGAGGTGTCGCTGTCTACGACGAGTTCGATTTCATTGGCCGGCGAGCAGGTGCACTCCACGACGAACAGGTCCGTCTGCTGCATCTTGCGTTCCGCCGCCTCTACGATTTTTTTCGTGTCGATCATATCTTTCAGAAGAGTCGTGTACAACTATGAAAGAAGGGGACTTCCGTCCCCTTGCTTCGTGCGAATGTCTTTCGACATGCAAATATAGTGAAAAAAATCCGTTTGCCAAAAAAATCGACAAAAAACGACTGCATGTCCGGCCCGTCGTCGAAGAAGATGAAATAAGCGGGTGCGGAATTGCGCGGAAGCGCTGAAATTCGTATATTTGTCCCGGTTGGGTCAGATCGTGCGGCAGCAGCTCTCCGAAGAGGGCTGCGCATGGAATGGCATTTCGGTTAAATCTCCGTTTTTCGACGATTCGTTCGGGCCGATCGGACAGGGTGCCGGTCGTTTCGGGCTTACGTATATTCATTCATTAACCGTTAAAATTTTATGCTATGAGAAACTTCCTGCTTTTATGGCTTTTCGCGGCAGTGCTGAACTTCGGGTTGGTCGCCTGCTCGGATGACGATGCGCAAGGAAACGTTCCCCCTCCTGCCGAAACGGATCCTGCCGAGACGCCCGATGATTCCGGTTTGACCGAGGTCGAACTTACGGCCGGCGAATGGATGTACTACGGTCCGTTCGGCGACAGCGCGGAGGATATCTATTTCCTGAGCCTGAAGAACGATTCGGGGTCGGAGGTCTATTACAATCTGGGTTTCTATATCAATGTTCCCACGGTCGAGTACAGTTACGACGTCGAGCGGATTCCGACGGGCCGCTATGTCGTTTCGAACGAGCAGCGGCCCGGGCACATCAATGGCGATCAGGTGGCTCGGGGGCGTTCGTTCTGGTGGACGGTCGATCCGCAGATGATGCAGCATATGATCGTCGCGGGCGAGCTGGATATCGCCTGCGAGAACGGGGTCTATACGATCACGGGCAAGATCATGGAGGATGAAACGCAGGGGCTGAAGATCCGTTTCAAGGGGGCGCTTCCCGTGGAGGACTACTCCGAGAAGCAGTGGCCCGATCTGATCGGCGACACGCACGCTTCGGTCGTGCTGACCGAGGGCGAGCTGATGTACTACGGGGCGTTCGAACAGAGTCAGGAGGCGGTCTATTATCTTTATCTGAAACATCGGTCGTCCGATGATCTGAGCTATTTCATGGGGTTCTATGTCAACGTGAACAAAGCCGACAAGCAGAACCTGGTGCTGACGCCCGGCAAATACGTGTCGGCGTCGAGCTGGGCCGTGGGAACCTTCACCGACTGCGAGGCGTCGAAGAAGTCGTTCTGGTATACGGTCGATGCGCAGGGCCTCCAGCTGACGCACTACGTGAAATCCGGCGAGTTCGAGGTCGCTTATGCCGGCGGCGTCTATACCATCTCCGGAACGCTCTGCGAAGAGGACGAGGCGGGAACGCTGCGCACGCTGGACATCGCTTTCGAAGGCAAGCTGCCCGCCGAGGATTATTCGGATCCCGATCCCGATCCGACGCCGGCCGTCGATCCCGTAACCCTGACGGTGGGGGAGCTGGCCTATTACGGCGTCGAGAGCGGCGTGGATGTCTATTATCTGAATCTGAAGGATCAGAAGCCCATGAAGGACTACGACCTGACGCTTTATCTCTGCCTGCCTGCCGAAGCGGGGCGCCTCTGTCTCGAAACGGGCGACTACGAGGCGGACGGCAGTGCCTGCAAGGCGTGGGGAATCGGTTCCGCCAAGCCTTATCCGTCGTTCTGGAATACGATCGATCCGCTCTACGGCGACCGGGTTAAAAACATGGTGACGGGAGGAACGGTCCGTGTCGAGCGTTCGGGAGCGCATTATCGGATCGAAGGGGTGCTGACCGGTGCGGAGTCTTCCGACGAGGTGTCGGTTTCGTTTGTTTTCGACGGCGAACTCGCCTGCGACGACTGGTCGTAGGAGCCCGGGCATTCGTCCGGGAAACCGGAAAGGAAGAGCGGGACTTGCCGAAGCAAGTCCCGCTCTCTGCATTCGTGCGGATCCGTTGTTCCCGATCCGGTCTTATTCGCGGCTGGAGGCGTAGGGCTTGATGACCCCGCGCTTCGACGAGCGGATAAATTCGAGCAGCAGGTCGCGTTCGGGGCTCTGCGGCACCTGGCGCTCGACCTCCTCGCATCCGGCCAGGTAGTTCAGACCGCTCTGGAAGAGGATGCGGCAGGCGTCGTGGATCTCGGCGATGCGCTCGGGGGTGAAGCCGCGGCGCGAAAGGCCGATCTTGTTGATGCCCGCGAAGCGGAGCGTGTCGTTGCGGACGATGACGAACGGCGGGAGATCCTGCCCCAGCAGGGCGCCGCCCTGAATCATCGAGTGATCGCCGATATGGGTCCATTGGTGGATCGCCGCATGACCGCCGATCACCACCCAGTCGCCGACATGCACTTCGCCGGCCAGCGATACGCGGTTGGCGATCACGCAGCGGTTGCCGACCACGCAGTCGTGCCCCACGTGTACGTAGGCCATCAGCAGGTTGTTGCTGCCGATGCGCGTGGTGCCGGTCGATGCCGTGCCGCGGCTGACGGTGACGTATTCGCGGATGTCGTTGTCGTCGCCGATCTCGCAGGTGGTGATCTCGCCCGCGAACTTCAGATCCTGCGGCAGGCAGGAGATCGAGGCGGCGGTGTGGATGCGGCAGCGTTTGCCGATGCGGGCGCCGTCGTGGATCACCGCGCCCGGACCGATCCAGCAGCCGTCGCCGATCACGACGTCGCCGGCGATGTAGGCGAAAGGCTCGACGGTGACGTCGGCGCCGATCTTCGCGTCGGGGTGTACGTAGGCCTGCGCGCTGATCATTGCTCGGCCGGTTTTTTGTTCTTGACGATCTGGGCCATCAGTTCGGCTTCGCAGGCGAGGGTCTCGCCGACGAACGCCTTCGCCTCGACCAGGGCCACGCCGCGGCGGATGGGCTCCAGCAGATGGATTTCGAATTGCAGCGTATCGCCCGGCACGACCTTGCGCTTGAACTTCACGTTGTCGATCTTCATGAAGTAGGTCGAGTAGTTCTCGGGATCGGGTACGCTGCGCAGCACCATGATGCCGCTGCACTGGGCCATCGCCTCGACGATCAGCACGCCCGGCATGACGGGTTCCTCGGGGAAGTGTCCCACGAAGAAGGGCTCGTTCATCGTGACGTTCTTGATGCCGCCGACCGAGGTTTCGTCGCAGTGGAAGATGCGGTCGACGAGCAGGAACGGCGGACGGTGGGGCAGCATGCGGCGGATGTCGTTGATGTCGTAGAGCGCCGGCTTGCGGTTGTCGTAGTGGTAGCGGGGTTTCTCTCCGGCCTTGCGGATCGAGCGCTTGAGCTGCTTCATGAACTCCGTGTTGGCGTAGTGGCCGGGACGGGTGGCCCAGACGCGGCCCTTGATGCGCACGCCCAGCAGGGCGAAGTCGCCGAGCAGGTCGAGCAGCTTGTGGCGCGCCAACTCGTTGTTGCAGCGCAGTTCGAGGTTGTTCAGATAGCCCGCCTTGATCTCGATGTCGGGGCGGTTGAAGAGCTGCTTGAGGTGGTTCATCTGCTCCTCCGGAACGGGGTTCTCGACCACGACGATGGCGTTGTCCAGATCGCCGCCCTTGATGAGGTTCATCTTCATGAGCGGCTCCAGTTCGTGCAGGAAGACGAACGTGCGGCACGGCGCGATCTTCTCGGCGTAATCGTCGCCGGGATTGAACGTGGCATACTGGTTGCCGATGACTTTCGAGTTGTAGTCCACGTGCAACGACACCGAGAACTCGTCGTCGGGGTAGAGGATGATCGCCACGCCCTTCTCGGGGATCGTATAGACCATCTTTTCGGTCACGTGGTAGTATTTGCGTTCGGCCTGCTGTTCGACGGTGCCCGTTTCGGTGATCGCCTTGGCGTATTCGCGGGCCGATCCGTCCATGATGGGGGTCTCGGGGGCGTCGAGGTCGATCACGGCG
>CAMWWU010000129.1 GCA_947178025.1 uncultured Alistipes sp.
TCACCGAGGATGTGGAGCGCATTTTCGGCAAACGCAAGAAGGATATCGAACGCGAACGGCGCGAAGCCGAGGCTGCGAAGACGGCCGCCGTCGGGGCGGGCGAATCCGGGTCTGCTGCCGCGGCGTCGAAGAGCGATCCGAATGCCGGCGATCCGGCACCCTCCGCACCCGCTGCCGACGCACCGGCTTCGGGGCCCGAAACGCCGACGGAGACTCCGGCCTGAAACGAATGACGACACCCTAACCTTGTCATGATGAACGAAAAAATGAAAAACCTCACGGTACGCACGCTCAGCGGCGCGATCCTCGCGGCAGTGATGCTGGGGGCGATCGTCTGGTCGCAGTGGAGCTTCGGGCTGCTGCTGGCAGCGCTGACCGTCGGGGGAATGCTCGAATTTTATGCCCTGGCCCGCCGGCGGAACCTCGCGCCCCAGACCTTTGTCGGGGTGGCGGCCGGTCTGACGCTCTTCGCCCTGAACTTCGCCTTCGTCTGCGACGATATCGAGATCCTGGGCGGAGCCCGCTCGCTTTTCGGCGGCGGCCTGGCCTTTCTGCTGCTGCTCGTGCCTGCGATGTTCTTCTGCGAGCTGTGGCGCCGTCGCGAAAATCCGCAGGCGAATATCTCCGTGACGCTCGCGGGAATCTTTTACGTCGCCCTGCCGTTCTCGCTGCTCTGCTACTTCCCGATTCTCGCATCCGATACGTGGGAGCCGCGCGTGATGCTCGGCTATCTGTTCATCGTCTGGGCGAACGATGTCTGCGCCTACCTCGTAGGCATGACAATCGGAAGCCACCGCCTGTGCGAACGCCTCTCGCCCAAAAAGTCGTGGGAGGGATTCTTCGGCGGGCTGGCCGGAGCCGTCCTCATGGGCGTCTCGATCGCCCGATGGCTCGGCGCTGCTCCCGAGGCGTGGGCCGGTCTGGCACTCGTGGCGGCGCTGACGGCCGTGCTGGGCGATCTGGTGGAGTCGATGTTCAAGCGTGCGTCCGAGGTCAAGGACTCGGGAGCGCTGATCCCCGGACACGGCGGCGTGCTCGACCGTTTCGACGCCATGCTCCTCTCCGCTCCCTTCGTATTCGTCTACATGTTCTTCGTAATGTAACTGCAAACCCGAAAGATATGAAAGTTAACAAGGAAGGTTACAAAATCATCGCCATCTCCGGTGTCGTGTGCACGCTGCTCTGGTGGCTGATCCGTCACCTGCTCATCAGTCACGCCGCCATGTCGCTGCTCTGGGTCAGCGCCGTCGTGCTGGTGCTTTTCTGGTTCTTCATCGTGGCGTTCTTCCGCGAGCCCAAACGCGAGCTGATCCATGATCCGGATCTGGTCTTCTCGCCCTGCGACGGCCGTGTCGTGGTGACCGAAACCGTGGTGGAGAACGAGTACCTCAAGCAGGAGATGTTGCAGATTTCGATCTTCATGTCGATCACCAACGTCCACATGAACTGGTACCCCGTGGGCGGTGTCGTGGAGTATTTCAAATATCATCCCGGGCGCTTCCTCGTGGCCTGGCATCCCAAGTCGTCGACCGAGAACGAACGGACGACGACCGTCGTGAAGATGCCCGCGGGACATCGGGTGCTGTTCCGGCAGATCGCCGGGCTGATCGCCCGCCGCATCGTCTGGAACATGAATCCCGGCGAGCAGGTCGTGCAGAACAGCTGCTGCGGCTTCATCAAGTTCGGGTCGCGCATCGACGTGCTCATCCCCAAGGAGAGCGAGCTGCTGGTCGAACTCGGCGAGTCGGTGGTCGGTTCGCAAACCCCCATCGCCCGACTGCCCAAAGCATGATGCCGATGACCGCGACGCCCCGGACCCTGCTGAAGTTTCTGGCGGGCGCGGCCGTCGTTACGGTCGTGCTCTTTCTGGTCTGGTACTTCTCGGCGATCGTGGCCTACGTGCTCGTGTCGGCCGTGCTGGCCGTCATGGGAAAGCCGCTCGTGCGGATGCTCCATGCGCGGCGTGTACCGCTCGGCGTGGCGGCCCTGACGACCCTGGCGATCATCTGGGTGGTTGCCGCGACGTTCTGCTCGCTCTTCGTGCCGCTGGTATTCGACAAGATCCACCTGCTGGCGAACCTCGACTTCGCGGCCGTCGCCGCCGGGATCGAGGAGCCCGTAGCCCGCATGCAGCGCGGGCTGCACGAATTTTTCGCCATGCCCGAGAGCGGCTTCTCGCTTCCCGAGGCGCTGGCCGCTTCGTTCCGGGAGCATTTCGACGTGCAGGCGCTCAATGCGATCTTCTCGTCGATCGTCGGCGTGATCCTCTCTTCGGTGGTCGCCGTGCTCTCGATCTCGTTCATCACCTTCTTCTTCCTGCGCGACGAGGGACTCTTCCAGTCGATGGTTGTCGCGGTGTTCCCGGAGCGTTACGCCGGAAATGCCGTGCGGGCGCTCGATTCGATCACGGTGCTGCTCGCGCGCTACTTCTCGGGAATCTTCGTCGAGAGCCTGCTGCTGATGTGTGCCGTGATGCTGGCGATGATGCTCTTCGGCATGAAGGCCGCCGACGCCTGCTTCATCGGCCTCGTCATGGGGGTGATGAACGTCGTGCCCTATGCCGGGCCGTTCATCGGCGGCGCCATCGCGGTATTTCTGGGCATCGTGACCCCTATCGAGGGGATGAGCGCGGGACATACGGCGCTCGTCGTCGCCGGAACGCTCCTCGTGCTGAAGGGGCTCGACGACTTCGTGCTGCAACCGACGCTCTATTCGGAGCGCGTCAAGGCCCATCCGCTCGAAATCTTTCTGGTGATTCTCATCGCCGGATCGTTGGCCGGCATCGTCGGCATGCTGCTGGCGATTCCCTCCTATACCGTGCTGCGCGTCTTCGCCAAGGAGTTTTTCTCGCAGTTCCGTCTGGTGCGCAAACTGACCGAAAAGATCTGATGGAGCGGCTGACGATAACGGGAACGGTGGAGCACGGACGCCGGCTCGGTCGCGAGCTGGGGTTTCCGACGGCGAATCTCGCCGTGCCGGACGACGTGCGGGCCGAGGACGGGGTGTATCGTTCGCGGGCCACGGTCGACGGCCGCAGCTACGACGCGATGTCGAACCTGGGCGACAACCCTTCGGTGGGGGGCTGCCGGCGCCGGCTCGAAACCCATCTCTTCGGATTCGAGGGGGAGATCTACGGCCGGGAGCTGCGGGTCGAGCTGTTCGAGCGGATTCGCGGCGAACGGAAGTTCCCGTCGGTGGAGGTGCTGCGCGAGCAGATCGCCCGCGATAAGGAGCGGATCGAGCGGCTGATCGAGGAGCGGAAGGCGTGTCCGCATGACAAGGATAATTTATTTTAACGATACGAAAACTATGTTTCTGGATTTGACGATTCCCTACAAGGTGGCCGACATGTCGCTGGCCGAGTGGGGACGCAAGGAGATCGAGATCTCCGAACACGAAATGCCGGGCCTGATGGCCGTGCGGCGCGAATACGGCCCCAAGAAGCCCCTCAAGGGAGTGCGCGTGATGGGGTCGCTGCACATGACCATTCAGACGGCCGTGCTGATCGAGACGCTCGTCGAGCTGGGTGCCGAGGTCCGCTGGTGCTCGTGCAACATCTTCTCGACGCAGGACCATGCGGCGGCGGCTATCGCGGCGGCCGGCGTGCCGGTCTTCGCCTGGAAGGGCGAGACGCTCCCCGAATACTGGTGGTGCACGGCGATGGCCCTCTCGTTTCCCGACGGCAAGGGCCCGCAGCTGATCGTGGACGACGGCGGCGACGCCACGCTGCTGATCCACAAGGGCTATAAGGCCGAAAAAGATGCCTCGACGCTCGACTACGCCCCCTCGTCCTACGAGGAGGAGGTGATTCTCGACACGCTGAAGCGCATCCTGGCCGAGGACGGCGACAAGTGGCACCGCACGGTGGCCGAGTGGCGCGGCGTGAGCGAGGAGACCACGACGGGCGTGCACCGGCTCTATCAGATGCAGGAGGCGGGCGAGCTGCTCGTGCCGGCGATCAATGTCAACGATTCGTGCACGAAGTCGAAGTTCGACAACCTCTACGGCTGCCGCGAGTCGCTGGCCGACGGCATCAAGCGCGCCACCGACGTGATGATCGCGGGCAAGGTGGTCGTGGTGTGCGGCTACGGCGACGTGGGCAAGGGGTGCGCCCGCTCGATGCGCTCCTACGGCGCCCGCGTGATCGTCACCGAGATCGACCCGATTTGCGCCTTGCAGGCCGCGATGGAGGGCTTCGAGGTGAAGACCGTGGAGAGCGCCCTGGCCGAAGGCAATATCTTCGTGACCTGCACGGGCAACTGCGACATCATCACCCTCGAACACATGGAGCGGATGCGCGACCAGGCGATCGTCTGCAACATCGGCCACTTCGACAACGAGATTCAGATGGCCCGCCTCGAAAAGTCCGGTGCCGTGAAGGATACGATCAAGCCGCAGGTCGACAAGTATACGTTCCCCGACGGACACGCGATCTTCATCCTGGCCGAGGGGCGTCTGGTCAACCTCGGATGCGCTACGGGCCATCCGTCGTTCGTCATGTCGAACTCCTTCACGAACCAGTGTCTGGCGCAGATGGAGCTTTGGAACGAGCAGCTCGAAGTGGGCGTCTACCGCCTGCCCAAGCACCTCGACGAGGAGGTGGCGCGGCTGCATCTGTCGAGCCTCGGCGTCGAGCTCACGAAGCTCACGAAGGAGCAGGCCGACTACATCGGCGTGCCGCAGGAAGGCCCCTTCAAGGCGGAGCACTACCGCTATTAGGCCGCCGGCTGCGGCCGTAAGCCGCTCCCCGTTCCGGCTGCGAGATGGAAACGGGTTGCAACGAGAAAGCCCCTCGGATTGTCCGAGGGGCTTTCTTTTCGTATCGCCGGGCGATCAGCGGCGGTAGGGGATCGCGGCTTTCCGCTCGCGGAGAATCCGGTTGGCGGCGGCCACGGCGGCCCGGTAGGCGGCCGGATCCGTCTGCTCGGAGATCGCGGGCAGCTCGGCCGGCAGGGTTACCTCGTAGCAGCCGGGGGCGCCGGGGATGTTGTCCGAGTCGAGTGCGAGGAAGATCAGCTCGTAGGTCTCGTTGGCCATTTCGGCGCTCCAGAACGTGGCGTCGTAATAGTAGTCGTCGTAACCGCCCTCCAGCTCCATGCTGCTCTTCCAGCCGGAGTAGTAGCCGTCGTAACCCTCGCCGTAGGCGTTGGAGATCGAGGTGAAGTAGTCGCGCCAGTAGGCGGGCTCCTGCTTGGCGAAGTCGCCCGCGTAGTAGCCGTCCTCGTAGCGGAACGAACGGGCGCCGTCGACTACCTGGAACCGGTATACCGTGGCGAAGCACTCGGTGGGGGCGCCTTCGAGTTCCGAGGAGTTGATGACCACGTGCTGGATGCGCACCGAAGCCTCGCTCTGCTCGTCGGGGTTGCCGCCCTCGAACTCGCTCTTGGTCGGGATCTGGATTTTCGTCCAGTTGAGTTTGCCGGGATTGCCTGCGGCATCTACGCCGATCATGCCGATGATGACCTCGCGGCCCCAGTAGTTCTGGCTTCGGATCTTGTCGTCGCTGACAGGGCTGTCGCCGAGCAGATAGGCTTTCAGATCCTCTTCGGTGTTGGGCTCGAAATCCGGATTGTCGGGCTCGTCGTCGAAATAGGTGCCGTTCATGACCGTAGCGTAATAGGTCGCGGTCAGGTCATTGGTCTTGAACGTGACGTTGATATAGCAATAGGTGCTCATGTAGGCATGCTTCTGGTAGCTGATCTCGTCGATCTCCACCCACGGTCCGGAGAGATAGGCCGGAGCATCGGTGGCCACGGTGCATTCGAACCACTCCGAGTCGAGGTTCAGTTCGCCGGCGCCTACGGCCTTGATGCGGAACGTGTACTCGGTCGAGGGGATCAGCCCGGTGAACGACGCCGACAGCTCGTCGGTTGCGGTTTCGGGAACGATCGGCGTGATGGAGCCGCGGTCGTTCTTGTGCTGGAGCGAGTAGACGTAGGAGGCAGCGCCTTCGACCGCTTCCCACGACACCGTGAACGAGTCGTCCTCGATCTGCGAGGCGACGGGTGCGGGTTGGGCTACGGGAACAGGATCCGGAGCGGGTGCGGGATCGTCATTCGAG
>CAMWWU010000130.1 GCA_947178025.1 uncultured Alistipes sp.
AGGTGAACATGGTCTACTCGATGTACGACCGCATGGTCGTGGGCGGCGCCATGCCCGTCGCCGAGGCGCTCAAGCTGGAGGCGATCGATCCGCTGAAGGCTCCTTATTTCCTGACGCGCCGCGAGATGGGTATCTTCAACGTCGGCGGTCCCGGTGTGGTGAAGGCCGGCGACGCCGTATTCGAGCTCGACTACAAGGAGGCGCTCTATCTCGGTTCGGGCGACCGCGAGGTGGTCTTCGAGAGCAAGGATGCCGCGAATCCCGCCAAGTTCTACTTCAACTCGCTCACGGCGCACCGCAACTACCCCGACAAGAAGGTCACGAAGGCCGACGCCGTGGTGGCTCACATGGGTTCGCTCGAAGGCTCGAACGACCGCAACATCAACAAGATGCTCGTAAACCAGGTGCTCCCGACCTGCCAGCTGCAGATGGGTATGACCGAGCTGATGACCGGCAGCGTATGGAACACGATGCCTGCGCACGTGCACTCGCGCCGCATGGAGGCCTACTTCTACTTCGAGGTGCCCGAGGAGCACGCCGTGTGCCACCTGATGGGCGAGGTCGACGAGACGCGCCACATCTGGATGAAGAACGACCAGGCCGTGCTTTCGCCCGAGTGGTCGATCCACAGCGCCGCCGCCACGCACAACTACACCTTCATCTGGGGTATGGGCGGTGAGAACCTCGACTACGGCGATCAGGATTTCTCGAAGATCACCGATCTGAAATAAGACAATTTTTCAAACACACACGATAAACCTATGGTAAACTTTTCACTCGAAGGTAAGGTAGCGCTCGTAACGGGTGCTTCTTACGGTATCGGATTCGCGCTGGCCACGGCATTCGCGCGCCAGGGCGCCAAGATCGTCTTCAACGACATCAAGCAGGAGCTGGTAGACAAAGGTCTGGCCGCCTATAAGGAGGAGGGCATCGAGGCCCACGGCTACGTCTGCGACGTAACGAACGAGGAGCAGGTCAACGCCATGGTCGCACAGATCGAGCAGGAGGTCGGCGTGATCGACATTCTGGTGAACAACGCCGGCATCATCAAGCGCATCCCGATGCACGAGATGACCGCTGCCGAGTTCCGTCAGGTGATCGACATCGACCTCAATGGTCCGTTCATCGTATCGAAGGCCGTGATCCCCTCGATGATCAAGAAGGGCAAGGGCAAGATCATCAACATCTGCTCGATGATGTCGGAGCTGGGACGCGAGACCGTATCGGCATATGCTGCCGCGAAGGGCGGTCTGAAGATGCTCACGCGCAACATCGCATCGGAGTACGGCGAGTACAACATCCAGTGCAACGGTATCGGCCCGGGCTACATCGCTACGCCCCAGACCGCTCCGCTGCGCGAGCGTCAGGCCGACGGTTCGCGCCATCCGTTCGACTCGTTCATCGTAGCCAAGACCCCCGCAGCCCGCTGGGGAACGCCCGAAGACCTGATGGGTCCCGCCGTGTTCCTCGCTTCGGAGGCTTCGGACTTCGTGAATGGCCACGTGCTCTACGTGGACGGCGGTATTCTGGCCTACATCGGCAAGCAGCCCAAGTAGTTCGCCGCACCGCGAGGTGTAAATCGAAGGCGCCCGATCGATCGGGCGCCTTTTTTCGTGTGTCGGGGGCTTGCCCGGCTCGGCGGACCGCAGCCCCTCCCCGGCGGAGGCCCGCATCGCTCCGTTCGCGTGCACTCCGCAGGCTGCACCCGCACGAACCGACAAGTCGTTATTTCGCTCCGCTCGCAGGAACATTCGCAGCCCGCCCGCGAACAGCCGCAAAGTCATCGTTTTCCCGATTCTCTCGGAATCGGCAGCCGCAGCATCTTTTCTTTCGGCTCCTCAGAGCCGAGCGGGCCGCCTTGTATCTTATCGTATCGAGTTCATCCGGATCGAAGCCTTCACCAGCGCGATGGCGCGGATGCGGGCGACTTCGACCTCCTTGTCGGCGTGATGCGGATTCTGGCTCACGAGCTTCACGTAGCCCGTGCGGTCGGACTTCTGGATGTACTTGACCGTCACGTACTCCTCGCCGTCGAGGTCGAGCGAGAGCAGATACATGTCGCCCCAGAAGATGTCCTCGATGTCGCGCAGCTGCTTATATAATACGATGTCGCCGCTCTTGAGCAGCGGGTACATCGAGTCGCCGACGATATAGATCGCACCGTCGCACTTCGGCAGATTGGGAATATGGATGTAGTTGACGGGCTTGGCCTGCGCCTGGTCGGCGAAGAGCGGCACGAGGCCCGCCGTTCCCTCGATCGAGTAGAGCGGAACGCTTTGCAGGGGCAGCGAGTTGTCCGTGCGGTGGCGGTAGGCCGTCAGATCGGGCTCGGCGTTGAACATGTTGCCCCGGCCGGTTTCGAGCCATTCGGGATTGACGTTCAATTCCTGAACCAGGATGTTGCGGTTGCGGGCCGAGAGTCGCGCCTTGCCGGTCTCGATCATCGAGAGGGCCGCCTTGCCGATGCCAAAGTATTGGGAGAGCTGCTCTTGCGTCATGCCGAGCTCTTTCCGTATCAGTTTTACCCGTTCGTTCATCGCGTTCAATCGGAAAAATTTATGGTAAATATTTGAAATTTTCGCTTGAAAATACAACTATTGAACATATCTTTGTGCTGCAAAATTAAACAATTTATTATCGACTGCAAATTTTTTAGCGAAAAAACCTTTTATTTTCAACCATGTATTCGGTTTCATCTGAACTTTATCGGGAAACGGCTGCCCGGCTGACGGAGGCCGCAGGCGCTGCCGGTTACTTCTCCGGCTCGGTCTGCTTCCGCTTCGCGCAGACGGAGTGCCGCCTCACGGCCTCGGTGATCGTCTACCGCCGGACCGAGCGGCTGCCCGAGGGCGACTGCGAGCTTGTCGCGGACCTGGTGCCGGTGTGGTGGGAGTTCCACACCCTCGTCGACGGCGCAGAGGTGCTCAACGACTTCTCCTTCGCCGAGCTGCGCCGCAGCCTCTGAACCTTTTCCCCGCACTCCGCCTTCATCCTGCCTCGGGCCCGGCGCGGCCCTGCGGAGCGCTTTTTTTCGAACGACCCTCCCCGCCGCGGCGCCGCGCATGGGGTTTTCAAATCCATTCTTTTCATGGTATCGAAATCCGAATCGACCTCGGCGGAGCACCCCTCCGCCGGGGTTTTCGTACCTTTCGGGCAGTTCGCCTCGGAGGTCTACCCCTTTCTCGAAATGCAGCCTTTCCACCGGGTTTACTACCGGGTGCTGGAGGCTTTCGCCGCAGGGCGCGTGCGGCGGCTGATCGTCACGATGCCGCCCCAGCACGGCAAGAGCGTCGGCGCCACGACCCTGCTGCCGGCCTATCTGCTGGGGCTCGATCCCGACTGCCGGGTGGCGATCGCCTCCTACTCCGGGGCGCTGGCCTCGAAGTTCAACCGCCGCGTGCAGCGCATCATCGACTCGCGCGAATACGGGGCGCTCTTCCCCGCGACGACTATCAAACAGGGTACCAAACCGCCGGGCTACATCCGCACGGCCGACGAGGTGGAGATCGTCGGCCGTCGGGGCGGGCTGCTCTCGGTAGGGCGCGAGGGTTCGCTGACGGGCAACCGGGTCGACTGCTTCATCCTCGACGACCTCTACAAGGATGCGCTGGAGGCCAATTCGCCGCTCATCCGCGCCAACTGCTGGGAGTGGTACACGTCGGTGGTGCGCACGCGCATGCACAACGCCTCGCGCGAGCTGATCGTCTTCACGCGCTGGCACGAGGAGGATCTGATCGGCACGCTCGCGCGGCGCGAGCCGGTCGTGGAGCTCCGCACGTGGGATCAGCTCGACGGGCTGCCGCCCGCGACGTGGCTGCATCTCAACTTCGAGGCGCTCAAGAGTACGCCGCCCTCGGAGGTCGATTCCCGGCTGCCGGGCGAGGCGCTTTGGGAGGAGCAGCACGGGGCGGCGCTGCTCGAAGCCAAGCGGCGCCTCGACCCCGTGCAGTTCGAGGCGATGTATCAGGGGCGCCCCTCCTCGCGCGAAGGACTGCTCTACGGGACGAACTTCGCCGAGTACGACGAACTGCCGCACGAGATCGTCCGCCGGGCCAACTACACCGATACGGCCGACACGGGCGACGACTACCTCTGCTCGCTCTCCTACGTCGTCGATGCCGACGGCCTCATTTACGTCGCCGATGCGGTCTATTCGCGCGAGCCGATGGAGGTCACCGAGCCGCTCGTCGCCGAGATGCTCGTGCGTTCCGCGACGCGGCAGGCAGCCGTCGAGAGCAACAACGGCGGCCGCGGGTTCGCCCGAGCCGTGCAGCGCCGGGCGCCCGGCGTGCGGGTCGAGTGGTTCCACCAGACGGGCAACAAGGAGGCGCGCATCCTCTCCAATGCCGCTACGGTGCTCCACCTGCTGCGCTTCCCGCGCGGCTGGGCCGTGCGGTGGCCGGAGCTCTACGCCCACTTGACGACCTACCGCCGGCGGTTCCGCGCCAACCGCTGGCACGATGCCGCCGACGTGGTGACGGGCATCGTCGAGCGCGAGGTCCCGGAACGCAGCGGCGGCCGCATGCGGGGCGTGCGGTTTTTGTGAGGCGGAATTGCGGCTCCGGAGTTGCTTTTCGGGAATAAATCCGTACCTTTACCCCGACACTAATTCAACTATTGCTGTATGAAAGCATTGAAAATCGGAAATTTGTGCGCCGAAGTCCCCATCGTGCAGGGCGGCATGGGCGTAGGAATATCGCTTGCGGGGCTCGCTTCGGCCGTGGCCCGCGAAGGAGGTGTCGGCGTCATTTCGTCGGCGGGCCTCGGAGTGATCTATAAGGATTACTCGAAAGATTATCGTGAAGCGTCGGTCTGGGGACTGAAGCAGGAGATCCGCAAGGCCCGCGAGGCCACGCGCGGCATCATCGGCGTGAATGTCATGGTCGCCATGTCGAATTTCGCCGACATGGTGCGCACGGCGATCGCCGAGAAGGCCGACATCATCTTCTCGGGGGCGGGCATGCCGCTCAACCTGCCGTCGTTCCTTCCCGAAGGGGCCAAGACCAAGCTGGCGCCGATCGTTTCGTCGGCCCGCGCCGCGAAGCTCCTCTGCCGCAAGTGGTGGTCGGAGTACCGCTACGTGCCCGACGCCGTGGTGGTCGAGGGCCCCAAGGCGGGCGGACACCTCGGGTATAAGGAGGAGCAGCTCACGGACGAACATTTCGCACTGGAGAGCATCGTTCCTGAAGTAGTGGCCGAAGTCCGGGCATTCGGTGCGGAGCACGACCGCACGATCCCGGTCATCGCCGGCGGAGGCATCTATACGGGCGAGGACATCTACCGCATCCTGGCGCTGGGCGCCGACGGCGTGCAGATGGGCACGCGATTCGTCACGACGGAGGAGTGCGACGCCGATCCCGCGTTCAAGCAGAGCTATCTGGATGCCACCCGGGAGGATATCGAAATCATCCGCAGTCCGGTCGGGATGCCCGGCCGTGCGATCCGCAATTCGTTCCTCGACCGGGTGAAGGAGGGGCTGAAGCGCCCCAAGGCGTGCCCGTTCGACTGCATCAGGACGTGCGACGTCACGCACAGCCCCTACTGCATCATGCTGGCCCTCTACAACGCCTTCAAGGGGCGGTTGCAGAACGGCTACGCCTTTTGCGGCGCCAACGCCTGGCGAGCCGACCGCATTCAGTCGGTGCGCGAGCTGATCGCCTCGCTCCGGGAGGAGTACGACAGCTTCTCGCTCCGCGAACGGCTGCTCGGGACACGTTGAAATGGCTGATGCCGAGTATTTCACCCTCGTCGGAGTTGCTGCCGGCGAGGGTGATTTGCGTTTCGGGGCATAGGGAAGGGGCTGTGAGGGGCGAGCGGCCGTTGTTCGGGGTGTTCCTATGGGGACTTTCGCGAGCGGCGCGAAATAACGACTTGTCGGTTGATGCGGGTTGCAGCCCGCGAAAGGCTCCGCGAACGGAGCGAGCGGGCCGCAGCCGGGCGGGCCGCAGCCTTGGGGCGGCGGAGGGCCGCATCTGTCGATGCAGTCCCCGTAGTCTGCTGCCCGAGACTTCGTTTTTTGTTCGTACTTTTTGGCCGCAAAAAGTAC
>CAMWWU010000131.1 GCA_947178025.1 uncultured Alistipes sp.
TAGAGCGTCGGATTGTGGTTCCGAAGGTCGAGGGTTCGAGCCCCTTCTTCCACCCTTGAAAATCTCTGAAAAAGAGCACGAACGAAAGCCTTGCCCGTCGACGACGAGCAAGGCTTTTTTCTCTTCCGGCAACTCCGGACCGCCGCACCGCCATACACCGCGATCTCCCCGGAGCGCTTTCCGTCACGATACAAGTCCGCACGACGCCATCCGCCGAAGACAAAAAAAGAGCCGACAATCTGCTGATTATCGGCTCTTTCGTTTGGTGAACCCGCTGGGGCTCGAACCCAGGACCCCAACATTAAAAGTGTTGTGCTCTACCTGCTGAGCTACGGATTCTCCGCTTACCGAACGGATCGGTTCCGATTCGGTGGTGCAAATGTACGTATTAAATTCGAAATTACAACTATCGGAGCGCATTTTTTTCACACCCCGTGATGTTTTCGGGAAAATCGACCGCCACCGGACGAAAAAACGAGACGGTTGCAATAACCGTCTCGTTTCGTTCGTGTCGAAAGCCTCATCTCTTCGGCTCTTTCGTCTGGCGGTGCGTAGGGGACTCGAACCCCTGACCCCGTGCGTGACAGGCACGTATTCTAACCAGCTGAACTAACGCACCATTCGGCCTTTTTCGAACGAGGAGACCCGATTCGCCATCGGCTTTCGCGACCCTGTTCTCCGAATCAGCGTTGCAAAGGTAATGCTTTTTTTCGAAAAAACAATACTGCAAGCGTTTTTTTACGATTCCGACCGATTTTATTCCTGCTCTCCCCCGCCGGGCGCTACCAGTTGCGCTCGGGATAGAGATCGTTCCACCACTCGGGACGGTCCTGCAACCAGCGGGCGAACCACGCCATGATCGAGTTGTGCCACAGCACACGCTTCGGGTAGTCGCTGATGAAGTGGTTCTCGCCCTCGACCGTGATGAACTCGACGGGGCGCCCCAGAATCTTCAGCGCGTTGTAGAGCTGGATGCTCTCGCCGATGGGTACGTTGGTATCCACGGTGCCGTGCAGCAGCAGCAGCGGCGTGCGGATCTTGTCGGCATTGAAGAGCGAACCGTGCTCGACGAACAGCGAGGGATGGCTCCACGGATAGCTCTCGGCGGCCGCAACCGCATTGTACGAATAGCCCCAGAAGCCCTCGCCCCAGTAGCTGGTGACGTTGCTGATGCCGGCATGCGACACGGCCGCAGCGAAGAGGTCGGTCTTGGTTTGCAGGTATTGGGTCATGAAACCGCCGTAGGAGGCGCCGATGCACCCGATCTTCTGCGGATCGACGAACGGATGCGCCTCGCAGAACTTCTTCGTGCCTTCGATGATCTCGTCGGCCGTCCGCTCGCCCCAGGCATTGACATGGCGGGCCGAGAACTCCTGCCCGTAGCCGATGGCGCCGCTCGGCTGGACGACGTAGACCACGTAGTCGCGGGAGGCGAAGAGCTGCGCGCAGTAGGGCGACGTGATACCGCGCGTCGTGGGGGTCGTACCGCCGTAATAGTAGACGATCAGCGGATACTTCTTCGTCGGATCGAAGGCCGGAGGCAGGCAGATGCGCCCCTCGATCAGCGTGCCGTCCGACGAGGTGAAATTCCACGAGTCGATCGTTCCGAACTCGATTTCGTCGAGCGTCGGACGCATCGGATCGGCCAGCAGGGTCGAGGTGCGTTTTTTCATGTCGTAGAGATAGGCCGCTCCCGAACCCGTATCGCCGCCGCCGACATAGGCCGCCACCGTCGGATTGTCCGCGGCCAGCGAGAACGACCGCACGACATCCGCCTGCAACGGCAGCAGTTCGAAACGCCGCGTCCGGGGATCGTAGCGATACGTATGGCAGCAATCCTTATCGGTCGTATCGAAGTAGATGCAGCCGTCGGCCCGGCTCCACCGCGCCCGGTCGACCGAAGGATCGAAATCGAGCGTAACGGGCTCCACGCTGCCCGTCGCGCGCTCCATGATGAAGGCCTGGACATCGAAATCGTTGGCGATCGGATGCTCGCCGCAGTTCTTGCCCAGCCCCTCGAATGCCGAAGCGCTGCCCGTGAGGAGCAGCTGCCGGCCGTCGGGCGAATAGGTGGCTCCGGAGACGTAGGGATCCCACCGCACGAGCGTATCGGTCTTCAAGGTCGAGGGATCGAGTTCGAAGATCGACGTGAGCGAGAACGGGCAGGCGGTGACGTTCGACTTGCGCGCGGCGCAGAGCAGCTTGCCGCCGTCGGGCGCGATGTCGCAGAGCCAGACGCTGTGGCTGCCGAACGTCAGGCGCTCGGAGAGCCCGCTCTGCGGATCGTACTTCACCAGATAGCCGCGCGAACGGGCGCCGCCGATCCGGTCGTCGGGATGCAGCAGCCGCTTGAGCGGTCCCTCGACGCGCTCGCCGGGATCCGACGAACTGTATATCAGGAAATCCTCCTGCGGCGACCAGGTGAAGTGTCCGCCGGGCAGATCCCGCATCGCCACCTCCTCGCGCATGGTCGCCGGATCGAAGAGCACCAGTTCGTTGCGATGTTCGCCCGGCCGCAGGTAGTAGAGCTTGTTGCTGCGGGGCATCCAGCGCATGCGCGTATCGGCGTTCGCGAGCAGGGTCCGGCCGCTCTTCGTCTCCGTCAGTTCGCAGTGGGTGCGCGAATTGTTCGGCGAGTAGGCATCCGAATAGCAGGTCAGCAGGTATTTTCCGTCGGGCGAAAGCTGCACCCACGATACCCGGCTGCCGAATGCCGTGTTGGCGAGCGCGAAACGGCGCTTCATCCCCGGCTCGGCCTTCAGACCGACCGACGCGAACTCCTCCCCCTTCTCGAACTCGCACTTGAGCACGGGCTCCTCCTTGTCGTCGGCCGCAGCGAGCAGTTTGACGACGATGCGGCAGTCGGCCTCCGGTTCGAGCCGCAGATCGACCTCGACGGGCCGCACCTGCGCCAGACTGTCCTCCGTCTGCTCCTTGACCTTGCGCGACGCCCCGTCGACGAAGAGTTCGAAACGGGCCGGCGACCAGATCTTCAGCTTTCCCTTGAGGAAACGTTCGGCCCGCAGATCGGTGGCCAGCAGGTAGAGCCGATTCTCCCCGCCGCTCTTCCCGAGCCGGACATAACCGGCCGTGTCGGCCTCTGCGCGCGACGTCGCACGGCCGTCGAACTCCAGCCCGATATCGCTCTTGAGCAGCTCGACGGGCGTAAACTTCCCGCCCTTGAAATCGGTGCTGTCGCTCTGCGCCGGCATGCGGACGACCGCCGCCGGACGCACGTCGAACGCCGTAATGCGTTCCTGGGCCTGCCCCGACACCGCCGCAAGGAGCAGCAATCCGGCCAATCCGCCCGTCATTCGTTTCTTAAAAATGGTATTCGGCATCTTTCTTCGAAATTAATTCGACGTAAAGATATAAAAAATCGCCAGAAACATCGTCTCGGAAAGCAAAACATCTTCTTCCGCCTGCGGCACACAGGGCCCGCTCCCCGCAGATTTCCCCGCCTCCTGCCGACACGCACGCAGAAAACATCCGGCAGACGGACCGCCCGGCAGCATCCGCGCATCGGCTTCATGAAGCCGGCCGAAGCCGATACGGATCGTCTTGTCCGGCTGCAACCTCCGCAACAGACGCCCCCGGTTCACGCAGGAAGCCCGACCTTGCGGTCGGGCTTCCGTTCTTTGTCGCGGGACACCGTCAGCACTTCGAGGTCATGATGCCGAGCACCAGCCGGTCGGTTTCGTTCATGCCGTCGCGGCCGATCGCCGTGAGGTTGCGGATGCACTTGTCGACATCCTCCTCGATGATCCCCTCGACCGACGTCACGCAGCGGCCGTCCATGGCCATCATCGCCGAAAGCAGGGCCGTCGAAACACCGCTCGTGAGCTTCATCGCGCAGCTGGGTTTCGCGCCGTCGCAGATCATGCCCGTAAGGTTGGCGATCATGTTCTTCACGGCCGCCGCCACCTGCCCGTAGTCGCCGCCCATCAGGTAGGTGATGCCGCAGCTCGACCCCGTGGCCGCCACGACGCAGCCGCAGAGGGCCGACAGCCGCCCGAGGCTCTGTTTGATGTAGATCACGGTCAGGTGGCTCAGCACCAGCGCCCGGATCGTCCGCTCCTCCGTGGCTCCGGTCTGCTCGGCGTAGACCGCCACGGGAAGCGTCGCGGCGATCCCCTGATTGCCGCTGCCCGAGTTGCTCATGACCGGAATCATCGCCCCGGCCATGCGGGCGTCGCAGGCGGCCGAGGTGTAGGAGAGAATGCGCGTGAAGATGCTGTCGCCCATCACTTCGAGTTCGCGCCCGCGGAGCAGGGTCCTCCCGACGCTGTGGCCGAAGTCGGAGGCCAGCGCCCGCTCGGCGGCCGCCCGGTTGAGCCGGCGCGATTCGAGAATGAACTGCAGCTCCTCGACGGGCGACGTCGTGGCGAACTCCCAGACGCGGGCCAGGGTCAGCGGCACCTCCTCGTCCTGCTCGCCGACCGCCGAGGCGCTCCCCGCATCGAGCAACACCTCTCCGTCGCGGACGATGCGCACGAAAGCCGTATGGCTTCCTGCGATCACGGCCACGGCGCCATGTCCGCCGGCCGAGACCTCGACCTCGATATAAAGTTTCTCCGCGATACCCTCGCGCAGCGCGATCGCGATGCGCTTCTCGTCGATGTAGCGGCGTCCCTCGGCGACCGCTTCGGGCGTCACGTCGCGCAGCACCTCCAGCTGCAACTCCGAACGCCCCGCCAGGGCGCCGAGCGCCACGGCGATCGGCAGGCCGATCATACCGGTTCCGGGGATTCCGACCCCCATGGCATTCTTGAGGATGTTGGCGCTCAGGCGCACGTCGATCCGCTCGGGCCGGCAGCCCAGCACTTCGGCAGCACGCGCCGTGCAGAGCGCCACGGCGATCGGTTCCGTGCACCCGATGGCGGGTACGACCTCGCGGTTGATGAGCGCGACGATGCGCTCGCGTTCGATTCGGGGTATCATGACTGCGATCTTTTTACAAAGATAGCGATTTTTCACTACCTTCGCACAGAAAAAACGCCGATCCATGGAAAATCCGAAAAACCGCCCCTGGGAGGTGCTGCACAGCGAATACCTCGCCCGCAAACCCTGGTTCACCGTCCGGCACGAAACGATCGGGCTGCCCGACGGGCGCCGCATCCCCGACTACTACGTCTTCGAATACCCCGACTGGGTGAACGTCATCGCCGTCACGCGCGACGGACGGTTCGTGCTGATCGACCAGTATCGCCACGGCCTCGGCGAGACCTCCTACGAAATCCCGGCCGGCGTCATGGAGCCCGCGGACCGGTCGCCGCTCGAAGCGGCCCGCCGCGAGCTGCTGGAGGAGACGGGGTTCGGCGGCGGACAGTGGCGTCCCCTGACGGTGCTCTCGGCCAATCCCGCCACGCAGAACAACCTCACCCACTGCTTTCTGGCCACGGACGTGGAGCCCGTCGCCGAGCAGCACCTCGACGCCACGGAGGACCTGCGGGTCCACCTGCTCACGCGCGACGAGGTGCTGGAACTGCTCCGCACCGACCGCATCCGCCAGGCCCTGATGGCCGCTCCGCTGTGGCGCTATTTCGCCGAAAAGCCATGACGCTCGCCCCGCTCCCCAACCCCGCCGCCGAGGAGCTGGAGGCGCTCACCCGCCTCTGGGAGGCCTCCGTCCGGGCGACGCACGACTTCCTCGCCCCTGCGGATCTCGACTTCTTCCGCACGCTGGTGCGCCGCGAAGCGCTCCCCGGCACCGAACTCTACGTCCTGCGCGCACCCGACGGGCGATTCACCGCCTTCGCAGGCATCGAGGGCGAGCATCTGGAGATGCTCTTCGTCGCGCCGGAGCATCGGGGCGCAGGACTCGGCCGGCAGCTGGTCGAACACCTCGTCCGCACGCGGAACATCCGCACGGTGGATGTCAACGAGCAGAACGCGCAGGCCGCAGGCTTCTACGCGCGGCTGGGATTCCGCGTCGTCAGACGCGATGCCCTCGACGCCTCGGGCCGCCCCTACCCCAGTCTCTTATACACATCGCCGCGCCCACGACACTAGGCATTGGGGCGTATGCCGTAT
>CAMWWU010000132.1 GCA_947178025.1 uncultured Alistipes sp.
ACACGGACATCGAACACGAGTACAAACGCTCGATCTACTCGACGATCCTCTTCACCGAATTCATGGAGCGCAAGCTCAACATCATCGACTGCCCGGGATCGGACGACTTCTGCGGCAACCTCTTCTCGGCCTTCAAGGTGGCCGACATCGGCATCTTCCTCTACAACGCGGTCAACGGCTGGGAGGTCGGCAGCGAGATCCAGGCCCGCTACGCCCGCATCCTGAAGAAACCCGTCATCGGCGTCATCAACCAGCTCGACCACGACAAGGCCAACTTCGAGGCCGCCTACGAGTCGATCAAGGCCGCTTCGCGCGTGAAGCCCGTGATCGTGCAGTACCCCGTCAACCAGGGTCCCGGATTCGACGCTTTCATCGACGTGCTGCTGATGAAGATGTACCGCTTCAAGGACAACGACGGCCACCGCGAGGAGCTCGAAATCCCCGCCGAGGAGATGGAGCGCGCCACGGAGCTCAACCGCGAACTGGTGGAGATGGCCGCCGAGCACGACGAGGCGCTCATGGAGCTCTACTTCGACAAGGGCTCGCTCACGCAGGACGACATCCGCGCCGGACTGAAGATCGGCCTCTCGAAACGCGAGGTGATGCCGATCTTCTGCGCCAGCGGCAAACGCGACATCGGCACGAAGCGTCTGATGGAGTTCGTCATCAACGTCGCCCCCGGTCCGCTGAAGGCCCCCGCATTCCTCACGACCGAAGGCGAGGAGCTCGCGGCCGACGAAACGGCACCCGCCGTGGCGTTCGTCTTCAAGAGCCAGATCGAGCAGCATATCGGCGAGATCACCTACTTCCGCGTCATCCGCGGAACGATCGGCGAGGGCACCGAACTGGTGAACAGCCGCACGGGCAACAAGGAGAAGATCTCGCAGCTCTTCGCCGTAGCGGGCCGCAACCGCATCAAGGTGACCGAGCTCAAGGCCGGCGACATCGGCTGCACGGTCAAGCTCAAGGGCACGCGCACCAACGACACGCTCGCCGCCCCGGGCACTTCGGTCGCCGTGGAGCCGATCCTCTTCCCCGAACCGCGCTACCGCGCCGCCGTCAAGGCCAAGGAGCAGGGCGACGAGGAGAAGCTCGGCAAGATCCTCTCCGACGCACGCTTCGAGGATCCGACGATTCTCGTCGAGTACTCCAAGGAGCTCAAGCAGACGATCATCCAGGGCCAGGGCGAACACCACCTGAACATCCTCCGCACGCGCATCCTGGCCGACAACAAGATCGCCTACGACTACATGGCGCCGAAGATTCCCTACCGCGAAACGATCACCAAGGTGGCGCAGGCCGACTACCGCCACAAGAAGCAGTCGGGAGGCGCGGGACAGTTCGGCGAGGTGCACATGATCGTCGAACCCTACTACGAGGGGATGCCCGAGCCCAAGAACTACAAGGTCCCCGGCAAGGGCGACATGGTGGTGAACGTCAAGAACAAGGAGGAGTACGACCTCCCGTGGGGCGGCAAACTGCAATTCTACTCGGCCATCGTGGGCGGTGCGATCGACGCACGCTTCATGCCGGCGATCCTGAAGGGCATCATGGAGAAGATGGACGAGGGTCCGCTGACGGGCTCCTACGCCCGCGACATCCGCGTCGTGATCTACGACGGCAAGATGCACCCGGTGGATTCGAACGAGATCTCGTTCAAGCTGGCGGCCCGCAACGCCTTCAAGGAGGCGTTCCGCAACGCCGGGCCCAAGATCATGGAGCCGATCTACAACGTCGAGGTCCTCGTACCCTCGGACTACATGGGCGCCGTGATGTCCGACCTCCAGAACCGCCGCGCGATGATCGCAGGCATGGAGTCGGACAAGGGATTCGACCGCCTGAACGCCCTCGTGCCGCTGGCCGAGCTCTACCGCTACTCGACGACCCTCTCGTCGCTCACCTCCGGGTCGGCGACCTACACGATGAAGTTCTCCTCCTACGAGCAGGTTCCGGCCGACGTGCAGGAGAAACTGCTCAAGGCCTACACCGACACCGACGAGGAGTAGCCCTCCCGCCGATGCTTCCGAAGACGGCGGACCTTCCGGGGTCCGCCGTCTTTCGCATCCGCAGGCCGGGCGGGCAGCGGACCGAAGGCGGGGATCGCGATGTTAAATTAACGTTAACAATCGCCGGAACATCAGCGACATCCCGAAAAAAGGTTTATTTTTGCTCGCGAAACGTACAGAAAACTCTCCAATGAGCGAAATCTATACCGTCATCATCGGCATACTGGCCGTTCTGGCCGTATCCGGACTTTTCGTCGGCGTCACCAACGACGCGGTAAACTTCCTCAACTCGGCTCTCGGCTCCAAGGCGGCCACCGTCAAGACGATCATGACCGTCGCCTCGATCGGCATTCTGATCGGCGTCGTCACGTCGAGCGGCATGATGGAGGTCGCCCGCAGCGGCATGTTCAACCCCGGGCTCTTCACGTTCCACGAAGTGATGATGCTCTACCTGGGCGTGATGTTCGCCAACGTCATCCTGCTGGGGCTCTACAACTCGCTGGGACTGCCTACGTCGACCACCGTATCGCTGATATTCTGTCTGCTGGGTTCGGCCATCGCCGTCTCGATCTACAAGATTTCGAGCGACCCGGCGCTGACCATCGCCTCGCTCGGCGAGTACATCAACACGTCGCGCGCCATGGGCGTCGTCTCGGCGATCCTCCTCTCGGTGGTCATCGCCTTCTCCTGCGGCACGGCCGTGATGTACCTCTCGCGCCTGATCTTCTCGTTCCGCTACACGATGATGCTGCGCCGCTTCGGCGCCTTCTGGTGCGGCGCCTCGCTGACGGCCGTCGTCTACTTCGCCGTATTCAAAGGACTCAAAGGCATGCTGGCCGGCACGGCGGCGATCGACATGATCGACGACCACCTGCCGACGGCGCTCTTCGTCTGCTGGCTCGTCTGCTCGCTGCTCCTCTTCATCATCCAGCGCTTCAAGATCAACATCCTGCGCATCACGATCCTCTCGGGCGTCTTCGCCCTGGCGCTGGCATTCGCCGGCAACGACCTGGTGAACTTCATCGGCGTCCCCGTGGCAGGCTTCGACGCCTACTCGATCGTCCGCCGGACGGGCGACATCCACATGCTCATGGAGCCGCTCGCCGAGAACGTCCCGGCCAACTTCACGATCCTGCTGACGGCGGGCCTGGTCATGATCGTCACGCTCTGGCTCTCCAAGGACGCCGTGCTGCGCGTCACCAAAACCGAGCTCTCCCTCTCGTCGCAGGGCGACGACGGCCGGGAGCAGTACGCCTCGTCGGTCTTCTCGCGCGCCATCGTCCGCGCGGCGCTCAACATCAACAACGGCATCGAGCGCATCGTTCCGGAACGCATCCGCGCCGCCGTGGGCCGTCGCTTCGAATACGAGGACGTCGAGCACAGCGGCGCCCCCTACGACATGATCCGCGCCACGGTGAACCTGACGACCTCGGCCCTGCTCATCTCGCTGGCCACGTCGCTCAAACTTCCCCTCTCGACCACCTACGTCTGCTTCATGGTGGCGATGGGTTCGTCGCTCGCCGACCGCGCCTGGGGCCGCGAGAGCGCCGTATACCGCATTTCGGGCGTCATGACCGTCGTGGCGGGCTGGTTCGTCACGGCGCTGGGCGGCTTCCTGATCGCGTTCGTCGTCGGACTGGTGCTCATCTACGGCGGCACGGCGACATTCGTCGTCGTCACGCTCCTCTGCGGCTGGATCCTCTTCCGCAGCCGCTTCAGCAAGAAGAGCAAGGGCGAGGAGGCCGAAACGGAGAAGGCCGAGACCAACGAAGACATCATCACGGCCCTCCGCGACGAGGTGTGCACCACGATGGAGTGCGCGACGAAGATCTACGACCGCACGCTGATCGCCGTGATGAAAGAGAACCGCAAGGAGCTGCGCAACATGGTCAAGGAGGCCAACGACCTCTTCTACCAGTCGCGCGAACGCAAATACACGCTGCTGCCGACACTCAAGCGCCTCCAGTCGGGCGATGTCAACACGGCGCACTACTACGTGCAGGTGGTCGACTACCTCAACGAGATGACCAAGGCGCTGATGCACATCACGCGCCCGGCGTTCGAGCACATCGACAACAACCACGAGGGTCTTTCGCGCGAACAGACCGCCGATCTGATGGCGATCAACGACGACGTGGAGACGATCTACCGTCGGATCAACATCATGCTGCGCGACGGCGACTTCTCGGACATCGAACTGGTGCTCTCCCTGCGCGACCAGCTCTTCGAGTCGATCGCCGATGCGATCAAGTCGGAACTCGCACGCATCAACGAGGCCCGGTCGAACACCAAGGCGTCGATGCTCTACCTCACGATTCTGACCGAAACCAAGAACATGGTGCTCCAGTCGCGCAACCTGCTCAAGTCGCAGCAGTACTTCCTGGTCCACCGTCCGGGAGCGCCGAAAACCTGGATCAAACAGTAACGCCATGGACATCGCACAAGCCAAACGCCGCGAGAACATCGCCGAATACATCCTCTACCTCTGGCAGCTGGAGGATCTGCTCCGGGCCCTGCAATTCAGCCCCGAGGCCATCTACACGCAGCTCGTAGCGCCGCGCAAGGAGCTCACCGAGGAGCAGAAGTCCGCCTTCCTGATGTGGTACATGGATATCGCCGACCTCCTGCACCAGGAGGGCAAGGAGGAGAAGGGGCATCTGGAGCACACGCTGCACCTGATCGGCGACCTGCACAACCTCCACCTGCAACTGCTGAAGCTCCCGGCCGGCGAGCACTACCGCAAGACCTACGGGCGCCTCGAAGCCGAGCTGCCGCGCCTGCGCAGCGTGGCGGGCAACCCCGGCATGAGCGACACCGAGCTCGGATTCCGGGCCCTCTACGCCGCGATGCTCTACCGCATCAAGGGCGAGGGCGAGAAACCGGCCGTCGCGGATACGCTGGAGTTCGTATCGCCGGCCATCGGCGAGCTGGCCGCTCTCTACGGCAAGGTCGAACGCGGAGAGATAGACCTCTTCCGGGAGGGTTAAACGAAAAGGAGTGCCGGACAGCACTCCTTTTTTCAATCCTTCTTTCGTTTCCGCCAACCGGTCGGACCCTCTTGCGAGGCGCTCCGGCAGAGAGGGTTTTCCGCCGGGCCCGAACCGCGCCGAACTCCGCACGCGCGCACCCTTCATCCGGATCGCGCCCGCCCCTAATCGGCAGACAGCAGCCGCTCCTCCCCGCGGGTCAGCACGGCGACCCGGAAAGCACGCCCGTCCTCGCCCGTCTCGGTCCGCAGGAAGCGAAAGCCGCACTTCTCCTGCACGCGCCGCGAAGCGACGTTCTCCGGAAACGAACAGCAGTAGACCGCCGACAGCCCCAGGTCGTCGAACGCATGCCGAAGCAGCGCCGCCAGCGCCTCCGGGATCAAACCGCGCCCCCACCAGGGTACGCCGATCCAGTAGCCCGCCTCGGCCTCGCCGTCGGCCAGCGGCACGTGCCCCGCTCCGCCGAAAAGCAGCCCGACGCACCCCGCGGGACGTCCCGTTTCGCGCAGCACGACGGCCCACGTCTCCGGGGCGGAGAAGAGGTCGCGGATCACCGTCCGGCTCTCCTCCACGCTGCGGTGGGGCGGCCAGTCGGCGGCGAGGCCCACGCGCTCGTCGCTGGCGCAGGCGTAGAGATCTTCGGCATCCTCCGGCCGCCAGGGCCGAAGGATCGTTCGACGGGTTTCGAGTTCCATAGGCTGCAAACGGAAAAAGGCCGACTGCATGTCGGCCTCTGTTCCATCCTCACGGAGAGATTTAAGCGTACTTGAACGTCGACTCGTCCGATACGGTCAGCTTCTTGCGGCCTTTGGCACGACGTGCGGCCAGCACCTTGCGACCTTCGGCCGTAGCCATACGCTGACGGAAACCGTGCTTGTTGATTCTCTTCCGGCGCGAGGGCTGGTAAGTTCTCTTCA
>CAMWWU010000133.1 GCA_947178025.1 uncultured Alistipes sp.
TTAATGATACGGCTACCTCCGAGATCTACACATTGCTATTCGTCTGCTGGGTCAGTTTTGTATAAGAGACAGGAGTACGGCATTCGTCGAATCGTTGTGACCGGCGGAGTTGTCGGAACACGGGCCTTGCGGAAAATTGTGTGTGTGCAAATTTTGTGTTCGGATAGCTTGCCCGTTCGTCTGATTTCGTGTGTAATTGCATATTATTCGATAAATGAAAAGGTCGTTCGTTTAGTTTTCTGATTATTAGTCTATTGTATTGTCTTTCGGAACTTTTTAGACAATATTTTTTGTATATGTCAGAATTAGTTCGTAATATTGTGGACGTACACAGTATGGATTTGCCCGCTTTGGTCGCGCATTTTTTCGGAATGAGCCTGAAAAATAACTTCATATAACTATTAACTGTCGATTCTAATGAAAAATCAGAAGAGCACGGGTCTGCTGACCCTGATCGCGTTGTTCGCAGTGTCGCTGGTTGCGGCTCAACGCATCGAAACCCCGAAAAATTTCGGAGCCGGCAAGGCTCGCGTCAAGGTGGCGTTGAATGCCTATTCGTTCAGCGGCGTACTGAACAATTACGTACAGGACAAGCCCGGAGACAAGATGTCGTTGTTCGATTTGATTGATTTCTGTGCCGTGCACGACATCGAGGCGCTCGATGCGACGGGCTATTTTTTTCTGGGGTATCCCGCCGTGCCGAGCGATGAATATATCTATGCCGTCAAACAATACGCCCATAAGCGGGGTGTGGATATCAGCGGTACCGGAATCCGCAACAACTTCGCGCATCCCGATCCTGCACGCCGTGCGGCCGATGTGAAGCACTGCAAGGAGTGGATCGACGTCGCTTCGAAACTCGGCGCACCGGTGATCCGGGTCTTTTCGGGGCCTGTTCCCAAGGGATACGAGGAGAAGTGGGAAGAGGCGGCCGGCTGGGTGGTCGAGTGTCTTCGGGAGTGTGCCGAATATGCGGCGACCAAGGGCGTGCTGGTCGGTGTGCAGAATCACGGCGACATGCTCCGAACCGCCGATCAGGTAATCTACGTGCTGGAACGCGTCGGCAGCCCCTGGGCCGGGACGATTCTCGATACAGGGTATTTCCAGACCGACGATCCTTACGAAGATATGGAGAAGGTGCTGCCCTATACGGTCAACTGGCAGGTCAAGGAGAGTGCTTTCGGCAAGAACAGCGATGTGCGCATCGACCTGAAACGCATCATGAAGATGGTGCGCCGGCACGACTACCGCGGCTATCTGCCTATCGAAACCCTCGCGCCGTCGAAGCAGGGTGCGAAACCTTACGATCCCTATACGCTGGTGCCGGCTTTTGCCCGGGAGGTGCAGCAGGCCATCGATGCCGAGTTCGGCGAATAGATCGGTGCCCGGCGCCGGTTTGGAACGACAACCTGAAACTACATAACTGAAAAACATGAAAAAAATCTACAACTGTTCGAAACGGGCGGATCGGCACCGACATTTGCTGTCGGGGTGGCTGACCGCTTTGTTGCTGCTGCTGACCCCTCCTTTGGGCACCGTGGCGCAGAATGCCCGAGTCAAGGTCGTGGGAACGGTGACGGATGCGGCGACGTCCGAGCCCGTCGTGGGGGCGACCGTCCTGGTCAAGGACACCAGTGTGGGAACGACGACCGGAGCCGACGGCCGCTTCGCGATTTCGGTTCCCTCCAAGCAAGAGGCGGTGCTCGTCGTCTCGTTTCTCGGCTATCGGACCGAGGAGGTCGCCTGGAACCGATCGGTCACGGAGGTGAACGTGGCGCTGGAATCCGATGCCATCACGGCCGAAGAGGTCGTGGTCGTCGGCTACGGTTCGCAGCGCAAGAGCGACATCACCGGAGCGATCTCTTCTGTGTCGAAGTCGCGTCTGGAGGATATGCCGGCGTCGTCCGTGTCGCAGATGTTGCAGGGCGCCGTGGCCGGTCTGAATTTCTCGACCAACACCTCGGGCGCCAACCCCGACGAGGATAACGTGATGCTGGTCCGTGGCCGCAACTCGATTTCGGCCTCGAACTCGCCGCTGATCGTCGTGGACGGTTCGATTTACAACGGTTCGCTTTCGGACTTTTCACCCAATGACATCAAGAATATCGAGGTGCTGAAAGATGCTTCCTCGACGGCGATCTACGGAGCCCGCGCCGCCAACGGTGTTTTTTTGATTACGACCAAGTCGGGCCAGAAAGGCAAGACGACCGTGCGATTGGACTCTTACGTATCGTTCACCAAGATCAACAACTTCCCGGAGCTCTTTTCTGTCGATGATTACGCCCGCTACAAGAATCTTCAGAAAAACACCGAGGCGGATTACGATCCCGACGATCCGGACACCTGGGCGTTGAGCGATTACGAAATGGAGACCTTGCAGATGATCAAGGACGGTACGATGGAATATGTTCCCTGGAGCGACTACATCTTCCGCACGGGATTCAGCCAGCGCCACAACCTTTCGATTTCGGGTGGCGGAGACAAGACGAAGTTCCAGATCAGCGGCAACGTCTTGCGTACGAAAGGAGTCGTACAGGGCGACGACTACGCCAAATACAGCGCCCGATTCAACGTTACGACCGATATTTCGAAAGCAATCAGCGTGCAGGTCTCTGGTAATTACAGCTATGCCGACAACAGCGGCAGCACGCCCGGTTTCGCCGATGCGTTCAACAAGTCGCCCCTCTATCGTCCGAAGAATCCCGACGGATCGATCAACATCTACCCCGGCGGTCCGACCGTGACCAATGCGATCAACCCGCTGGAGAGCTATCTCTACGACGATCTGAACCGCTCCTATACAGCCAGCTTGAATCCGAATCTGACGGTGAAGATTCCTTGGGTCAAGGGGTTGAAATACGAGTTGCGCAACTCGTTCCAGTACGGATTCACCGATAAGGGCACCTATTATCCGACCACGACGCGCAAAGGGATGGGGACCGGCGGACGGGCCTCGATGTCGAACGCTTTGCGCTATTCGCTCTCGGTGGACAACATCCTGACCTATCAGCGCGACATCAAGAAGCACGCGATCTTCCTGACGGCGCTCTACGGCTGGGAGTACTCCTATAAAAAGACCACCACGCTCGACGCCGAAGGATTTCCGCACGACCTGACGGGTTGGAACGGCGTTTCGCAGGCTCTCAATTCGATTACGAATATCTCTCCGCAGGAGACGGTGATGTTGTCGGCCATGTTCCGCGCCAACTACGCCTACGACAGCCGCTATCTGGTGACCTACACGATCCGCCGCGATGCCGCATCGGTGTTCGGCGAGAACAACAAGGCCGCCGTCTTCCACTCGTTCGCCCTGGGCTGGAACATCTCGAACGAGCAGTTCTTCGCGCCGTGGAAAGAGGTGATGAACAACCTCAAACTGCGTTTCTCCTACGGCGAGAACGGTAATATGGGTATTTCTCCCTATCAGACTATCGCCCAGATGGACAACAGTAACCCGTCGATGACCGGTTCGGGCAACACCGGTTCTTCGGACTACGTCAACGGCAGTACGACGGCTCCGGGCCTGTTGCCTGCGACGCTGGGTCTGCCCGACCTGTCGTGGGAGACGACCCGCGGTTTCAACATCGGCCTCGACTACGGGTTCCTGAACAACCGCATCAGCGGCGACGTGAACCTCTACAGCAATTACACCTACGATTTGCTGCTCAATCGCAAGATTTCGTCGGTCAACGGCATGAGCTCGATGATGTCGAACGTCGGGAAGACGCAGAACCGCGGTGTCGAGTTCTCGATCCGCAGCGTCAACATCGTCCGCAAGAATTTCCAGTGGTCGACCGACTTCATCTTCTCGTACAACGAAAACAAGATTCTCGATCTTTACGGTAACGGCAGCGATGATGTTGCTAATGAATGGTTTCTCGACCGGCCCATCAAAAGTAATTTCGACTACTACATTACGGGTGTCTGGCAGCTCGATGAGGCCGAACTCGCGAAGCGGTACGGAGCCGTTCCGGGGTATGCCAGGTATGACGACTACAACAACGACGGACAGTACACCGACGACGACCGCCGCTATCTGGGAACGCCCGAGCCGGCATTCATGCTGAGCATGACCAATACGTTCAAATACAAAGGTCTTTCGCTCAACATTCTGCTTTATTCGGCGCTCGGGGCTACCAAGTCGAACACTTATCTGGATACCAACTGGTATATCGCCCGCGACTTCTGGACGCCGACCAACCCCACGAACGAGGTCTGGAGCGCCAGTTCGCAGTCGAACAAATACGCTTTCGGTACGAACGTGAAGGTCAAGAAGTATGAAAATGCCGACTACCTGCGGGTGAAGGATATCACGATCGGTTACGAACTGCCGGACCGCTGGGTGCGCAAAGCGACCCTTTCGCGCGTGAATTTCTATGTCACCTTCAAGAATCCGTTCACGATCACCTCGTTCGGCGGCCTCGATCCCGAGCTGGGCGACGGAACGCACAAACCGCTCTATAAGGAGTATATCTTCGGTGTCAATCTCGCATTCTAACTCTCCCGAAACAAGCATACTTATGAAAATATCGAAATATCTGTTGATCGCTTTCGCAGGAATGCTCGCCGCCGGTTGCTCGTCGGACTGGCTGGACGAGGATCCCGAACATCTGGTCATCGAATCCAAACTTTACGTGGATGTCGCCGGATTCCAAGTCGGTCTGAACGGCCTTTACAGTCAGATGCGCGTCGAGCGGGACTGCTCCCGTTTCCAGTCGTCGGATTATTACCGCGATCTGACGGGCATGTGCGCCTTCATCAGCACGGACGACTACTGTTCCGTGACGACCGGCGGTGAGATGGGCGGTATTCTTGGCAAGCCGAGTTCTTATCTGATGCCGTCGAGCACGGCTATCGATAAACTTTGGTCTTGGTATTACCGTATTATCAACGCGGCAAACACCATATTGGAGCATTCCCGCAAGGAGTCGGTAGACTGGATGGCCGATAATGTCGACCACAAGAACCGTATCGTGGGCGAAGCGCTGCTGGCCCGTGCCTGGGCCTACCGCAGCCTGGTGGCCTACTGGGGTGCCGTGCCCATCAAGCTCGACCAGTCGGTGGGCGAGAATATTCGCACCGACTTCTACCGTTCGCCCGAGGTCGACGTCTGGAAGCAGATGGTCGAGGATCTGACTCTTGCGGCCGAATACATCCCCTGGAGCCCCTATATGCCCGGCTCTGCAACCAAGGGCGTAGCATTGCACTACCTCGCCGAAACCTACCTGACTCTGGGTAAGCGGGCACTGGACGAGGGGCGCTCGGATGCCGCAACGGAGTATTACAAGCAGGCCGAGCGCTACGCTTCGATTCTGATCGGCACGGGCGGTGCGATCTCGCAGGAGGATTTGGAGACGTTCGGTACGAGCAACCGTTCGCTCATGCCCGACTTCTGCGCGATGTTCGAGCCGACGAATGTCGAGTATGCGACCAATACCGAAACCCTTTGGACCTGGCAGTGGGCGGCCAATACGCTGGGCGGCGGTTACAATGCCATGCGTTATGCTTTCATCAGCTATTATGCCGGTGCGCGCCGCGGGTTCGGGTCCAAGCCGATCTTCGACAACGGGAACCTCTATTTCTATCCTTCGGAAGAGCGCGGCGGCGAGGGTTGGTGCGAAGCCGCTTTCAATCAGCGCGTCATGGAACTCTACTACCATTCGTCGACGACCGAATCCCTGCCGGCCAAGAGCGACGCCGCGGCGTGCGAAGCGTTCTGGAACCGCTTCCGCTACGAGGACCGCGGCAGCGAGCGCAGCATCCGCAAATTCTTCATCCTGAATCGTGAAACCGACTACATGGCCAACCCCGACAAGATCAACCCCTCGACCGGCGCTGTTTGGGCTACGGGCGATAC
>CAMWWU010000134.1 GCA_947178025.1 uncultured Alistipes sp.
CCTGATCGAGTGCGCTCCGGACGAGCAGGCGGCGGACTGCGCCGTGACGACCCGATTCGACGACGGCAACGACCTCGCACTCCGGGTCTTCGGTCCGCGCGGCACGACGATGGAGCGCCGCGAGGGCTGGGTGTCGCGCACCTACCGCAACCGCAATCCCCGCCCCTCCTACGCTTTCGCAGCGCAGAAGCGAGCCGGCGAGCCGGTGCGCTTCGTCACCGTGCTGCTGCCGGGCATCGACGGCGCCGCGGCGCCCCGCATCGACGCCTCGATCCGCAACGGAAAGGTCCTCGTGAAGATCGGCAAGACCCGCTACGAACTCGAATACTAACCAAAATACAAGTTTTTCCATGAAAAAAATGCTGTTTACGCTCGTCGCACTCCTCGGCATCGCCTGGGTTGCGGCGGCCGCAACCCCCGAGTGGCGGATCGCTGGCGACGAAAAGTCGCTGTACGACCTGCTCGACCTCGACCGTCCGGGCCTCAAGGCCGTGAAGAAGGCCGTCGCCAAGGGCGACATCGCCGCGGCCGACCAGGAGCTGCTGAAGTATTTCCGCAGCCGCAAGAACGTGAAGATCTACGGCCTCGACATCGAAGAGCTCGACCTCACGCAGGAGGAGCAGATGATGGCCGACCAGTCGCTCGAACACAAGTTCTACGCCCACAAGGGTTACCAGCCCTCCTACTTCTACGGCGACGACATCGACTGGCGCTACTGGCCTGTCAAGGACAACGAGCTGCGCTGGCAGCTCCACCGCCACTACTGGTTCATTCCGCTCGCCAAGGCCTACTACCTCTCCCGCGAAGAGAAGTACATCGACGCCTGGATCGAGCACTACACCGATTGGATCCGCAAGAACCCGATCGACGGCGTGGAGCGCGCGCAGGCTGCCGGCGCTTCGGCCGAGGAGATCGCCGCCGAGAAAGAGAATTTCCGCTTCGCCTGGCGCCCGATGGAGGCCGGACGCCGCTTGCAGGACCAGCTCACGGAGTTCGAGCTGACGATCGGCTCGCAGCGCTTCACGTCCGACTTCCTGAATCTCTTCCTGCGCATGTTCCACCAGCACGCCGACTACGTGCTGCACCGCTACTCCGAGAAGGGCAACCACCTGCTTTTCGAGGCGCAGCGCATGCTCTTCGCCGGCATCTACTTCCCGGAGTTCCGCGACGCCAAGGCTTGGCGCGAGAGCGGCATCGAGATCCTCAACCGCGAGATCGGCGTGCAGGTCTACCCCGACGGCATGCAGTTCGAGCTCGACTTCGGCTACCACATCGCCGCCATCGACATCTTCCTCAAGGCCCTCGGCATGGCCCAGATCAACGGTCTGGCGAAGGAGTTCCCCGCCAGCTACGTCGCCACGGTGGAGAAGATGACCGTCGTGACCTACAACCTGCTCTTCCCCGACAACACCAACCCGATGTTCGGCGACACGAAGCAGCACAACCGTTCGACCCTCAAGCGTCAGTTCGCGACGTGGAGCAAGGTATTCCCGGCGAACCGCCAGCTGCCGTGGGTGGCCAGCGACAAGAAGGAGGGCGAAATGCCGTCCTACACCTCGCGGGCGTTCGAGGATTCGGGCTTCTACGTCCTGCGCAACGGCTGGGACAAGAACGCGACGGTGGCGATCGTCAAGGCCGGTCCCCCGGCATTCTGGCACAACCAGCCCGACAACGGCACGTTCGAGTACTGGCACCGCGGCCGCAACTTCTTCCCCGACTCGGGCAGCTACGTCTACGGAGGCGACGCCGAGGTGCTCGCGCAGCGCGAATGGTTCCGCCAGACCCGCGTGCACAACACCCTGACGCTCGACGACCGCAACCTCGAACAGACCGACTCGAAGCTCCTGCTCTGGAAAGCCTCCGGCAAACAGACCGTATGCGTGACGGAGAACCCCTCTTACGAGGGGCTGACCCACCGCCGCTCGATGTTCCTCACGGCAGAGGGCGTACTCGTGATCGCCGACCAGGCGTTCGGCACGGCCGCCGGCAAGGTGGGCGTACACTTCAACCTCTGCCCGGGCGAGGTTCGCTACGACGAGAACGGGCTGCGCACGCTCTTCGAGAAGGGCACCAACATCCGCATCCGCACCGTATGCGACGCCCCGATGAAGATCGCCGAGGAGGAGGGATGGGTGTCCAACACCTACCGCAAGAAGCAGGAGCGTCCGGCCTACGCCGCCGAGGCGCAGAAAGCCGCCGGCGAATCGCGCCTCTTCATCACGGTGATCGCCCCCGTGAGCAAGGAGGCCGACCGGATCGAAATCGCCCCCGCGCAGCAGGCGACCGACCGTTCGCTGCACTTCACCGTCGAGGTGAACGGCAAGAAGTACGACTTAGGCTACGACCTCAAGTAAGAGCGATGAATAAACTCCTTTATCCCGCGCTGCTGCTGCCCATGGCGGCGGCAGCGCAACTTTCCGGGGGGCTCGAACCGCTTCCCGAGCGCGTCAACGTGCAGGCCGACAGCGCACGCACGCATCAGGTGATCGACGGCCAGTGGGTCGCCGTGGGCATCCGCAAGGCCGAAGCCATCCAGCGCGACGGCACGCGCCCCTACGAGGGCGCACCGTCGATCCGCTTCACCCTCGGCAGCGGCGACAACACCCTCGCAGGCTACGCACCGGGCGAGACCAAGGGACGCGCCGAGCTGAGCTACTGCTACGCCACGGCGGCCGATTTCGCCGGGCTGCCGGCCACGGCCTACGACGATGCGCAGAAGATGAAGACCGTCTACCACCGCGGCAAGGGGATCTGCCCGCAGGGCTCGAAGTGGGGCTACCGCTTCGCCGTCTACGTGCCCGCAGCGCTCTCGCGCGACGTCTGCACGATCTTCGCCCAGTGGCACGGCATGCCCGACCGCACGCTCGTGACGGCGCCCGACGGCACGGTCCGCAAGCTCCCGGTCGAGGAGTTCACGGCGATGTACGACACGACGATCATCAAGAAAGATATCGTCTACGCGGCGGTCGAGGGACGCGACAAGCAGGGCCGCACGGTCCGCAAGGCGGGAGCTCCCACCGGCTGGAAAGTCGAGCAGGGCGGCTATCCCCCGCTGGCGTTCGGATTCTCGGAAGGGGTCTTCTACATCAAGGCCAACTCCGACCGCCGCCGCTTCACCGACAAGACCGACCGCTGCAACGCCAACGCCGTGCGCACGGAGCTCCTCCAGCCCGTCTGCTCGGAGTTCAAAGCCTCGACGATCGCCTACCGCATGCCGTTCGAGGAGTTTCCGAAAGATTGCTGGGTGACGTTCACCGTAGCGGTCGACTGGACGCGCTACGGCAGCGAAACGGAGCGGATCGAGGCGCCGGGACGTCTGGACGTCCGGATGGCCTGGGAGGGCCGCGAAGAGCACATCGTGGACGACGCCGAGGTGCTGATCGGCCGCAACGACGACGACGGCTACTACTTCAAGTACGGCATCTACCGCGTCGCCGACAGCACAGTCCCCGTGAGCTACAACCTGGCCGGATACCGGCAGTGGGAAAGAGAATAAATTAAGAAACCGCGCATTTTTCGGGTCCCTCGGGACCCGTTTTTTTGTGCCTGGCCGGATGCGGAGGCCCGCAGCGCTCCGCACAGGCGCCGTCCGCAGGCTGCGGAAACACGCGATCCAAGCGGCTTTCCATGCCCCCGCATTCCTCCGGGGTACGGGGGGGGGCCGCAAGAAGCAGGATCGCCTGCCGTTTCCGCCTAAAACCCGGTTCTCAGCCGGCCCCCCGAATAACGGAATACGAAAAGCGGGGCCCGACTTTCCGTCGGACCCCGCTTCGTCACGGGCTTCAGGGAAGACTACTGTCCCCAGCCGGGATTCTGGTTGCACTTCGTCATCAGGTCGAGATCGCGCAGCGGAATCGGCAGCAGCTCGTGGCGACCGCGGATGATGTAGTTGCGCACGGCGTAGTTGGCCGACGAGTACCAGTCGACCAGCTCCTGGGCCGTCTCGATCACCGTATCGTAGTAGATGCCCCAGCGGATCAGGTCCTGCTTGCGGTGTCCCTCGAAGCAGAGCTCGTAGGCGCGCTCCTTGCGGATGGCCTCGCGCAGTGCGTCGCGCGAAAGACCGTAGGAGAGGTCGTGCGACATGTCGCCGAAACCGCGGCGGCGCACGGCGTTCACCGCATCGACGGCATCGACGATCGAACCGCCCGACTCGTTGAGCGCCTCGGCGAAGAGCAGCAGCACGTCCGAATAGCGCAGAATGTACCAGTTGATGTTCGACTTGTCGTTGTTGGCGATGGCATTAGCCGACTGCACGTACTTCTCGGTATCCCACTTGCCCGGCGTGAAGAGCTGGCGCTGTCGGTTGTAGTTGGTCTCCGAAGGGCTGGAAACGGTCGAGAAATAGGTGACCGGACCGCTGCTCACGGAGCTGTCGTACTTGTAGTCGGCGATCGAAAGCGCCATACGGGGGTCGTTCTGCGCCTCCCATTCGCGGGTGAAGGTGTAGACGACCTTCCAGTTGGCGGCGTTACGGCCGCGGATGCCCTCCACGGCATCGGCCACGACGCCGTTCCACTTGCCGATACGTCCGGCCGTGACATCCGTATCGAGGCCCGTCGGCGAGTAGAACGACACCTCGATGAGGCTCTCTCCGGCATCCCAGATACCGTTGCAGGTGTTGTACCACACGGTCTCGTAGTCGGGAATCAGGCGGTGCTTGCCCGACTCCACGACGCGGCGGGCCACAGCGGCGGCCTCGGCCCACTTCGACTCGTCGCGCAGCGGATAACCGGCCCACGTGCAGTAGACCTTGGCCAGCAGACCCAGGGCCGAACCCTTCGAGAAACGGTAGGCGGTCGACGAGCGCAGCGTGTCGTCCACGGCCCACGGCAGCACCTCGGCGGCATACTTCAGATCCTCCTCGATGAAGGCGTAGACCTCGGCCGGATCGGCCTGGACATACTCCGTAGCGGGCAGCTTCGATTCGGCCGTGCTCTTGATCAGCACGATGTTGCCGTACCAGCGCACCAGCTCGAAGTAGAACAGCGCTCGCAGCGCACGCGCCTCGCCCAGGTAGATGGTGCCCAGCTCGCGGTTCGTGTCGCCCCAGCCGTCGATGCGCTCGGAGACGGTTTCGATGAAGCTGTTGGCGTCGTAGATCGCCGAGTAGAGCTTCGCCCACGTATTGGCGATCTCGTCGGTCGCGGGGTTGTGCGAGTTGGTCGGGATCTCGCGGAAGTTGGTGTTCGAGCTGCCCTCGCACTGCGCAATATCGGTCGAGATGGTGAACAGCAGCGACAGGTGGTAGCTGTACGTATAGTCGCTGACCATGTTCTTGTAGACACCCAGCAGGACGGTTTCCGCCTCCGTCGCATTGTTGACGTAGTTGTCGCGGCCGATCTCCGTATAGGACTCCTCCTCCAGCATGCTGGAGCACGAGGCGGCAATCAGACAGAACGCCGGAACGAAATATAATAAGTACTTTTTCATAGTGATAATCGGATTAGAAGGTCAGGTCGATACCGAACGTAAATACTTTGCTCTTCGGATAGGCACCCCAGTCGAGCGACGGAGTCATCGGGTTGGTGGCACGCATGCTCACCTCGGGATCGTAGCCCGAGTAACCCGTCACCACGAAGAGGTTCTGAGCCGAGAAGTAAAGACGCAGCTTCTGCACGTAGAACTTGCGGGTCCACGTGTCGGGCAGCGTGTAACCTACCG
>CAMWWU010000135.1 GCA_947178025.1 uncultured Alistipes sp.
CGAGACGCACATCGAGGGCATGTCGTTCCTGCGCGACATCGAGGGCGACTTCTTCCGCTTCGACGAAGCGACCTACGAGGTCATCGGCCGCGCGACGGGCATCCGCATGACGCTGGGCGACGCCGTGCGCATCCGCGTGAAGCGTGCCGACCTCCAGCGACGCCAGCTCGACTTCGAGCTGCTGCTGCCGAACGTCGCCGAACGGGGCCGAAAACGGAAATAGCCCCGGCAGCCACGAAAAAAGGGAAACCCGTCGAGGGTTTCCCTTTTTTCGTGGCCGGAGCTGTGCGAACTACTTCACGATGCCGGCGATGAGGAACGTAGCGGCTACCGTCAGAATGGCGTAGAGCTCGGGGAAAGCAGCCAGAATCAGCGTCTTACCCATCACATCGTGACCGTTGCCGATGGCTACGATACCGTTGGCGCAGACCTTGGACTGATAAACGGCGGCAGCCAGATTGACGATACCTACCAGGATACCGGCGCCCAGCACGGCAGCGCCCTGCACCATCGTGGGGTCAGCCAGGAAGCCCTGCACCATGAAGAAGCAGACGAAACCGTAGAGACCCTGCGAACCGGGAAGAGCCGAGAGGATCATGTAGCTACCGAAAGCACCTCCGTTTTTCTTCATGGCGCCCACGGCGGCCTGTCCGGCGATCGAAGTACCTACGGCCGATGCGATACCGGCCAGACCTACCATCAGAGCGACGCCTACGTAGGCCATTACCAAAGCAGTTGTTTCCATAATGAATTGAGTTTTTTGTTATTGTTATTCGTTTGTTTGATTCATTTTACGCAGCGGATCGAACGAGCGCGAGGCCATTTCGAAACCGGCATTCTTGTAGAACTCGACGAACGTCAGACGCATCGGATGTACGAACGACGAGATCGTCGACATGAAGAGGTTGATGCCGTGTCCGACGAGCAGAATCGGCAGCATGATGAGGATGCGCACGACGATATTCGCGCCGTCGGGAACGAACCCGTCGGCCAGCGAGTTGAAGACCAGCGCCAGCACACCGCCCGACAGACCGATGGCGAACAGACGGATGTACGACAGCACGTCGCTGAGCAGTCCCGTGAGGTTGTTGTAGAAGTTCCAGAGGCCCGATCCGATGTTGATGAGCGGGTTGTGGAACTTGCCCGGCGTATTGAGCAGCAGCATCAGCGCGGCACCCACGCCCAGCACGGCGTAGAAAGCCGGCGAGGAGGTGGTGAAACCGGGGATCACCCACTCGGGGTTGAGCATCGGCAGCCCTCCGGCGACGGAGCCGGCGAGCAGCATGATGAACCAGCCGAGCGATCCGAGCGCGTATTTGAAGCCGAAGCTACGCGTCGTGACCCAGATGTTGATGGCCATACCGAAGAGGATCTGCACCATACCGATCGCCAATGCGATGGAGAAGAACTTGCCCTGGAAGTCGAAGAACGGGATCCGGGGGAAGTATTCGGCGAGGTTCATGCCGAAGAACGAGCCGCAGACCAGACCGACGACCACGGTCGCCAGGCCGCACAGCGTGGCGAACCACGCCGCCTGCCGCATCATGCCCGGCTTGCGGTTCTTCGCGAGCATCCAGAAGCCCATCAGCGCCAGGATCGCGCCATAGCCGGCGTCGTTCAGACAGATGGCGAAGAAGAGCATGTAGAACGGAGCGAAGAAGGGCGTGAGGTCCAGCGTGCCGTACTTCGGACGGGCATACATGTCACCCACCAGCTCGAAGATCCGCGCGAACCAGCCGTTGTCGAGCTTCACGGGCGTATCGTCCTCGGGCGTCGGGTCCGACTTGACGTAGACCACGTTGGGATACTCCTCCAGCAGCGCGTCGACCTGCTTCGAGGTGGCCTTCTCGGCCCAGCCCTCCATGACGAGCAGCGTGCCGTCGGCCGCCGGCTTTGCCGTAGCCTCCACGCGAACGCCCTGAAGGCGCTCCTTGAGAGAGGCGGCATACTCCTCGATGAGCGCCAGCGAGGCGGCGGCACGGGCGAACTCGGCGTCGAGCGCCGCGAGCGCCTGCTGCTCGGCCGCGATCAGACGCTCCGCCTCGCGGATATCCATCGTCGGGCTCTTCATCTCCTGTGCGTCGAGGGTCACCTCCTCGCCGGGCTTCGCCACGGCGACGAACCACACCGTCGAATCGGTGCGGGCGACCTCCGAGAGCGTATAGCGCTCCGACCAGCCGGCCAGCTCCTTGTCGTAGGTGCTGCGCTGCGCCGAGAAGTAGTGCAGGACGATGCCCTGCTCGGCGAGCGCCGCGGTACGCTCCGCGTCGAACGGCCCCCAGGGACGCAGCTCGTCGGCGAGCTTCTCCAGCCGGGCGATCTCGGCGCGCGACGCGGCCGCCGCACGCTGCGCCTCGGCGTAGCGCTCGTAGGCCTCACGGCCCGAAGCGTAGGGCTCGGCCGCCATCGCGGCGTGCTCCTCCTCCTCTTTCCACGAGCGCAGGAACTCCGCCGCCTTGCCGCATCCCTCGATGTCGAGCAGCAGCTGACGGTCCTCCTCGGAGGGCTCCCAGCCCGTGGTGGTGATGTCCACCAGGCCGATCTCGCGCAACCGCTCGATAAAATCGGCGCTCTGTGCCGCAAAGAGCACAAAGTCGTATTTCGACATGCTGGCTATCATAACATCGCGCCCTCCCCGGCTTGCTGTTGTTTGGTTTTCACGATCTTCTGGGCCGACTTGGAGAGGTTCTCCTCGTCCTCCATGAAGCGTTTGATCTTACGTATGGCGTCCTCGTACCCGGGTATCTGCACCTTTTCGTACAAGTTCACCTTCTGAGTGGTTTTGCGGCGCGCACGGTCGAGCAGCTCCATCCGGCGTCCGTAGACGGCGGTTTCGAGGCCCAGCTGCGCAAGCCGTTCGAGGATCCCGGCGCCGTCGGCGAACCAGACGGGCGACGAGAAGAGATCGTAGGGCTTGCGGTCGAACTTCACGGCTTCGAGCACCGGGATGCGGACACCCGCGATCTTCTGCTCCGAAAGTTCGACATCGGCGATACGCACCAGGTCGCAATCAAACTCTCCCCAGAGCGACACCATGTAGTCGAACTCGGCCTTGAGGGCTTCGAGCCGCTGACGGTAGTCGTTTGCGGAGTCCTTCGCCTTCTTGACCTCGGAGCGCAGGGCCGACTCCTTACTTTTGATCGTAGGGAGGGCCTTCTGCCGCATCTTCAGCTGCTTGCCGAGTTCGCCGAGCGAAGTTTTGTTATATTGGAACTTGATTGCCATAGGGCGTTACGCTGCTTTCCAGTATTTCTTGATGAGCTCCTCCTTGATGGCGACCTCCTCCTGCGAGAAGTACTTCGAGAAGAGCGTCCACGCCGTGTCGAGCATCTCCGTGATGCCGATGTTGACGTCGATGGCGAGCAGCTTCTCCGAGTAGTCGTGGGCGAACTTCAGCGTGCGCTCGTCGTAGTCCGAGAGGTCGAAACCGTTTTCGAGCTTCGTCTTGGCGTTCGCGGCGTCGGCATAGAGGCGCACGCAGGCGTTCATCACCTGCGGATGGTCCTCGCGGGTCTTCTTGCCGATGACGAGCTGCTTGAGACGCGACAGCGAACGGAACGGGTCGACGATGACCTTACCCGTATCGGAGTCGTTGCGCAGGAAGAGCTGTCCCTCAGTGATGTAACCCGTGTTGTCGGGGATGGCGTGCGTGATGTCGCCGCCCGAGAGGGTCGTCACGGCGATGATGGTGATCGAACCGCCGTTGGGCAGCTGCACGGCCTTCTCGTAGATCTTCGCGAGGTCCGAGTAGAGCGAACCGGGCATCGAGTCCTTCGAGGGGATCTGGTCCATACGGTTCGACACGATAGCCAGGGCGTCGGCGTAGAGGGTCATGTCCGTCAGCAGCACCAGCACCTTCTCGCCCTTGTCGACGGCGAAATACTCGGCGGCCGTGAGGGCCATGTCCGGAACGAGCAGACGCTCCACGGGCGGGTTCTCGGTCGTGTTGACGAACGACACGATGCGGTCCAGGGCGCCGGCATTCTCGAAGACCGACTTGAAGTAGAGGAAGTCGTCGTTCGTCAGACCCATGCCGCCCAGAATGATCTTGTCGGCCTTGGCACGCAGGGCCACGTTGGCCATCACGGCGTTGTAGGGCTGGTCGGGGTCGGCGAAGAAGGGGATCTTCTGCCCCGTCACGATCGTATTGTTGAGGTCGATGCCGGCGATACCCGTCGCGATGAGCTCCGAGGGTTGCAGACGGCGGAACGGGTTCACCGTCGGGCCGCCGATCTCGCGCTCCTCGCCCTCGACGATCTCACCGCCTTCGAGCGGCTCGCCGTAGGCGTTGAAGAAGCGGCCTGCGAGGTTGTCCGACACGCGGAGCTTCGGGGGCTCGCCGTGGAAGATCACCTCCGAGTCGGTGGCCAGACCCTCCGTGCCGGCGAATACCTGCAACGTGACGTTCTCGCCCATGATTTTCACCACCTGGGCCAGCTTGCCGCCCACGGTCGCCAGCTCGTCGTTGCCGACGCCCTGCGCACGCAGCGTCACGGTCGCCTTGGTGATGTTGTCGATTTTGGTATATATCTTCTGAAATGCTCGTGTTGTCATGGCTCTGCTTATTTCGATTTTTCACTCACGTACTCCTCGATCTGCTTGCGGTAATCCTCGAACTTCGCGGACTTCCACTCCGAGTAGTTCATCTGGCGGAAGAGGTTGATGAGTCCCTTGAAGAACTGCGCGCACTCCTCGAAGCCGGCGAAGGCGAAATCGCGCTTGCAGATCCCGAGCACCATCTTGTACATCATCTGCTGGCGCTCCATCGGGCAGTTGGCGTCGATGTCGTCGAAAGCGTCCTGCTGGAGAATCACGAAGTCGATGAGCTCCGACTTCCAGAAACGCTCGTGGTACTCTACGGGCACGCCGTCGTCGCCGAGGATGTTGATCTGGTCGTTGGCCTCCTTACCGCGCTGCACGATGGTCTTGCCCTCGTAGACCAGATCCACCCAGTCCTTCTCGATGTGTTCGTCGAGGTAGGCGCGGATCTCGGGATACTCCAGGTACTTCGAGTAGGAATCCAGCGGGTCGATGGCCGGGTAGCGCTTCGAGTCGGCACGCCCCTGCGAGAGGGCGTAGAAGCAGCGGGCCGCCTTCTTGGTCGACTCCGTGACGGGCTCCTTGAGGTTACCGCCGGCGGGCGACACCGTACCGAGGAAAGTCACCGAACCGGTGTGGCCGTTGTTGAGCTTCACCAGACCGGCGCGCGAGTAGAAGTTCGAGATGATCGCCGAGAGGTCCATCGGGAAGGCGTCCTGACCGGGCAGCTCCTCCAGACGGTTCGACATCTCGCGCAGCGCCTGGGCCCAGCGCGACGTCGAGTCGGCCATCACGAGCACCTTGAGACCCATCGAGCGGTAGTACTCGCCGATGGCCATACCGGTATAGACCGAAGCCTCGCGGGCCGCAACGGGCATGTTCGAGGTGTTGCAGATGATGATCGTGCGCTCCATGAGCTTGTGGCCCGTGCGGGGGTCGACCAGCTCGGGGAACTCCTTGAAGATCTCGACCACCTCGTTGGCGCGCTCGCCGCAGGCCACCATGATGATGATGTCGGCGTCGGCCTGTTTCGAAATGGCGTGCTGGAGCACCGTCTTGCCGGCGCCGAACGGCCCGGGGATGAAGCCCGTACCGCCCTCGGCCAT
>CAMWWU010000136.1 GCA_947178025.1 uncultured Alistipes sp.
TCCTGCCGCAGGTCGTCAAGACGGCCCGCGTGATGAAGCGCGCCGTGGCGGCGCTGACTCCCTACATCGAGCAGGGAGCCGCCGCGACGCACAACGCCGGACGGGTGCTGATCGCCACCGTCAAAGGCGACGTACACGACATCGGCAAAAACATCGTCGCCGTGGTGATGGCCTGCAACGGCTACGAGATCCGCGACCTGGGCGTGATGGTCGAATCGGAGCGCATCGTCGACGAAGCGGTCGCCTGGGGCGCGCAGTGCATCTGCCTGAGCGGTCTGATCACCCCGTCGCTCGACGAAATGACCCGCGTCTGCGAAGAGCTCGAACGGCGCTCGCTGCGCATCCCGGTCATCATCGGCGGCGCCACGACCTCCGACCTGCATACGGCCGTGCGAATCGCTCCGGTCTACTCCGGAGCGGTGATCCACTCGCCCGACGCCAGCCGCAACAGTCAGATCCTGGGCCGGCTGCTCGGCAGCGACGGCGAGGCCTACGTCGCCGAGATCCGCACGGCGCAGCAGGCTCTGCGCGACGACTTCGCCCGCCGCGAACAGCGCCGCACGCTGCTGCCGCTCGACGAAGCGCGCCGGGCCGCACACACCCGGCACACGCCCGTCGAACCGCTCCACCCGGGGCGCATGGTCTTCCCCGACTACGACATCGCCGACGCGGAGCCCTTCATCGACTGGAACTTCTTCTTCCCGGCCTGGGGCCTCAAGGGGCGCTGGCCGGAGCTGCTCGACCACCCCGAGCGGGGAGCCGAAGCGCGCAAACTCTACGACGATGCGCAGGCTCTGCTGGCCCGCATCCGCGACGAGCGGCTGCTGACGCTGCAAGGCGTCGTCGGCATCTTCCGCGCCCGCACGGAGGGCGACGACATCCTCGTGACCGACGCCCGGGGGCGCGAACGGCGACTCGCGATGCTCCGCAACCAGACGCGCGGCGAGGAGAACCGTTCGCTGGCCGACTTCCTCTCGCCCGACGGCGACTGGATCGGCTGCTTCGCCGTGACGGCCGGCATCGGATTGAAGGAGCTCGCCGAGAAATTCCGCACCGCGGGCGACGACTACTCGGCGATTCTGGCCAAGCTCCTCGCCGACCGCCTGACGGAGGCCTTCGCCGAGGCAGTGCACGCCTTCGTGCGGCGCCAGATGTGGGGCTACGAATCGCAGGAGCAGCCCCTCGATCCGGCAGCCGTGATCCGGGGAGACTACCGCGGGCGCCGCATGGCGTTCGGCTATCCGGCCTCTCCCGACCACTCGCTCAAGCGCGAGGTCTTCGACCTGCTCGCCGCGGAGATCACCACCGGCATGAAACTCACCGAAAACCACATGATCTCTCCGGGCGAGGCGCTCTGCGGCCTCCTCTTCGCCGATGCCGACTACTTCGCCGTCGGCGCAATCGACGACGAGCAGCTCGCCGACTACGCCCGGCGCCGCGGCCGCACGCCGGACGAAATCCGCAAACTCCTGCCCAACAACACACTCGCATGAACGTCACCGACATCCTGCACGACGCACTCGCCAGCGGCACCACCCGCTTCGCATTCGAGCTGCTGCCGCCCCTGAAGGGCGACGGCACGGAGGGCGTATTCGCGGCCATCGACCCGCTGATGGAGTTCGATCCGGCCTACATCAACGTCACCTTCCACCGCGAAGGGATCAAGCAGACCGTGCATCCGGACGGCAGCACGTCGTGGCACGTCGTGCGCCGGCGCCCCGGCACGGTGGGGATCTCAGCGGCGATCGGTAAGCGCTACGGCGTGGAGGTCGTGCCGCATCTGATCTGCGGCGGACTGTCGCGTTACGACATCGAGGACGCACTGATCGACATGGATTTTCTCGGACTGCACAACGTGCTGGCCCTGCGCGGCGACAAGTCGCAGAACGAAAAGCACTTCATGCCCCATCCCCAGGGACACGCCCACGCCGTGGACCTCGTGCGGCAGATCGCCGGCATGAACCGCGGCGAGTTCGTCGACGGCGAGGTCGAGATCTGCCACCACTCGCGCTTCTCGATCGGCGTGGCGGGCTACCCCGAAACGCACGAAGAGGCCCCGTCGCCCGAGACGGATATCGCAGCCCTCAAGGCCAAGGTCGACGCCGGCGCGGAGTATGTCGTCACGCAGCTCTTCTACGACAACAGCCGCTTCTTCGACTTCGTGCGCCGCTGCCGCGAGGCGGGCATCGACGTGCCGATCATCCCGGGCATCAAGCCCCTGGCTACGGTGCGCCACCTCACGCTGCTGCCCGAGACGTTCGGATGCCGCATCCCCGAGGAGCTCTCCCGCGAGGTGCTGGCCCACCGCGACGACAAGGCCGCCGTGCGGCGCATCGGCACCGAATGGGCCATCGCCCAGAGCCGCGAGCTGAAGGCCGCAGGCGTTCCCGTGCTCCACTACTACCCGATGGGCAAAGCCGAGAACATCATCGAGATCGCCCGCACGGTCTTCTAAGCCTCCCCCGGAATTAACTTTCAATTGGTATGACTCCGACCGACTTCCGCCGCCACCTGCACGCCCACCCCGAACTCTCGTTCCGGGAGCATGCCACGGCGGCCTTCATCGCCGAGCAGCTCACGGCGCTCGGCATCGCCCATCGCCCCGTGGCCGAGACCGGCCTCCTGGCCCGCATCGAGGGCCGCGGCGGCCGCGCCGACGGCCGCACCGTGGTGCTGCGGGCCGATATCGACGCCCTGCCCGTCGCCGAACGCACCGGACTGGCATGCGCTTCGCAGCACGAGGGGGTGATGCACGCCTGCGGCCACGACATGCACGCCGCCGTACTTTTCGGGGTATTGCAGCAGCTGGCCGCCGAGCCGGACTTCACGGGCACCGTCCTGGGGCTCTTCCAGCCGGGCGAGGAGTGCAACCCGGGCGGCGCCTCGCTCGTACTGGCCGAGGATCCGTTCGCGGAGTACGACGTGCGGGCCGTCATCGGCGAGCACGTAGAGCCGCAGTTGGCCGTCGGCACGCTCGGATTCCGGGCCGGGAAATACATGGCGTCGAGCGACGAACTGCGCTTCCGGGTCCGCGGCGCTGGCGGCCATGGTGCGATGCGCCACCAGCTTCGGGACCCCGTGGCGGCCGCAGCGGAGTTCATCACGCGCCTCGTCGCCCTCAACGCCCCGGAACGCGTGCTCTCGATCGGGCGCGTGGAGGCCGCAGGCGCTACGAACGTCGTTCCGGACGAGGTCTATCTCGAAGGGACGCTGCGCACCTTCGACGAGCGGGTACGCGAGGAGCTGCACCGCCGGATCGAGGCGATCGCCGCCGACATCGACACGCGCCACGGCACCCGGACCGCCGCGGATATCGACCGCGGCTACCCCTGCGTGGTGAACGACGAGCGGCTCACGGAGCGAGCCGCCGCACTGGCCGCCGCCGAGGGACTGCGGGTCGAGATGCTGCCGCTGCGCACCACAGCCGAGGACTTCGGCTTCTACACGCTCCGTTATCCGTCGCTGTTCTACCGGCTCGGCGTAGGCGCCGCCGCCGGACGGCCCCACACGGCGACGTTCTCCCCCGACGAAGGGGCCATCGACGTGGGCATCGGCTTCATGCGAAGCCTCGCCCTGCAAATTTTGAAATGATGAAAAGACAGACGAAAAAGAAGCGTTCCGAACACGGAACGAAAACCAAGGATCGCGCAAGCCTCATCCTGAACCTGTTGCGCGAATTTCCCGACAATAAATTCTCGCTCAAACACCTGGCGGCCGCCTCGGGCGGCGCCGATAAGGAGGGGCGCCGCGAGACGCTCGAAATCCTCGGACACCTCTACGACGAGGGAGTCGTCGAGGAGTGCGCACGGGCCAAATACCGTCTCGCGCACAAGCACCTGCCCCACCACGAGGGCGTGGCGAGCATGACCGCCTCGGGCGCCGTCTACGTGCGGGTCGAGGGGCTGGAGGGCGACATCTTCGTCCACCAGCGCAACGCGGCCAATGCGCTGGACGGCGACCGCGTGGAGGTGGTCGTCATGCACCGCAGCCGCAACGGCCAGAACGAGGGCGAGATCACGCGCATCCTCGAACGCAGCCGCCGCCCCTACGTGGGCGTGGCCGAGGTCGGCGCCCACCAGATCTTCGTGCGGCCCGATTCGCGCAAGATGCCGATGGACATCTATCTCTCGAAACGCCAGTATCCCGACGTCAGGGAGGGCGAAAAAGTCGTGGTCCGCATCGTCGACTGGCCCCTGGGAAGCAAGAGCCCCGCGGGCGAGCTGGTTGACGTACTGGGACTGGCGGGCAACAACGACGCCGAGATGCACGCCATCCTGGCCGAATACGACCTCCCGTATCGCTTCGAACCCGAAGTGGAGGAGGCCGCCGAACGGATCGACGCACGCATCACGGCCTCCGAAATCGCCGCACGCCGCGACTTCCGCGATACGGTGACCTTCACGGTCGACCCGGCCGACGCCAAGGACTTCGACGACGCGCTCTCGGTCCGCAAGCTGCGCGACGGCGTGTGGGAGATCGGCGTACACATCGCCGACGTGACCCACTACGTGCAGCCCCACTCGATCGTCGACGACGAAGCCGTCGAGCGCGGCACATCGGTCTATCTGGTCGACCGCACGGTGCCGATGCTCCCCGAGCGCCTCTCGAACGAGCTCTGCTCGCTGCGTCCCAACGAGACGAGCCTCTGTTTCTCGGCCGTCTTCACCCTCGACGAACAACTCGAACTGCTGGACGAGTGGTTCGGCCGCACGGTCATCTACTCCAACCGCCGGTTCACCTACGCCGAGGCGCAGGAGATCATCGAGACCGGACGCGGCGACTACGCCGAGGAGGTGCTGACCCTCAACCGCCTGGCTCAGGCGCTGCGGGCCCGCCGCTTCAAGGAGGGTGCCGTGTCGTTCGAACGGTCCGAAATGAAGTTCCGGCTCGACGAGACGGGCAAGCCCGTCGGCGTCTACTTCAAGGAGCAGAAAGAGTCGAACCAGATGATCGAGGAGTTCATGCTGCTGGCCAACCGCCGCGTAGCGGAGTTCTGCGGCCGCCGCAAGACCGAGAAGGGGCGCAGCGTCGAACGCACGATGGTTTACCGCGTACACGACAAACCGAGCGAAGAGAAACTCGACCGCTTCCGGCAGTTCATCCTCCGCTTCGGCTACGTCTTCAAGGCATCGAAAGGGCGGGCCGTGGCCAAGGAGATGAACAAGCTCTTCGCCAAGATCAAGGGGTCGACCGAGGAGAACGCCGTCTCGACGATGGCCGTGCGGTCGATGGCCAAGGCCTACTACACGACCGACAACATCGGCCACTACGGCCTGGCGTTCCCCTACTACACCCACTTCACCTCCCCCATCCGCCGCTATCCCGACATGATGGTCCACCGCCTGCTGGCCCGCTACCTCGCCGGAGGCAAATCGGCCGACAAGGAGGCGCTGGAGGCGCTGTGCGCCCGGGCGTCGGAGCGCGAGGTGATCGCCGCCGAAGCCGAACGCGCCTCGATCAAGTACAAGATGGTGGAGTTCATGAAAGAGCACCTGGGCGAGGAGTTCGAGGGCCACATCTCGGGGCTGACCGAGTGGGGCATCTACGTCGAGCTGGACGAGACGCACATCGAGGGCATGTCGTTCCTGCGCGACATCGAGGGCGACTTCTTC
>CAMWWU010000137.1 GCA_947178025.1 uncultured Alistipes sp.
CCGAGATTGTTGAGTTGACGGCCTCGTGGCCGGTGACGGTCGCGGTCGGCGAGGCGTTCCGCGTGGAGTTCTCGCTCAACGCCAAGCCCGACAAGGATACGTTCCAGGCCCCGTCGTTCGAGGGCTTCGAGGTGCTGGCCGGCCCCGCCGTGTCGCACGGGTCGATGACGCAGCTCGTCAACGGAACGCTTACCAAGTCGGTCAACTACACCTACACGTTCGTCGTCATGGCGCAGGCGGCCGGCAATGCGACCGTCGCCCCGGCCCGGATCGAGGTCGACGGGACGGCCTACCGCACGCAGCCGCTGCCGATCGAGATCGTCGACGAGGGGGCTGCCGGAGACGGAGCCGCCGCCTCGCACCGCCCGGACCGTCCGGCGGAGCAGGGGGCCGACGTGCAGCGGCAGGTCGCGCAGGACGACATCCTGCTGCGGGCCGTCGTGTCGCGCACTTCGGTCTACAAGGGCGAGCCGCTGCGCGTGACCTTCAAGCTCTACGAGCGGGTCAACGTCGTGGGCTACGACAACGTGAAGTTCCCCTCCTTCAACGGATTCTGGGCTCAGGAGCTCAATACGGAGAACGCCCGGCGCCAGCGCGAAACCTTCAACGGCAAGGTCTACGAAACGCTCGTGGCCCGCGAGTTCCTGCTCTATCCGCAGCAGGCCGGGACGCTGACGATCGATCCCGCGGAGCTGACCGCCGTGGCGCAGGTCGTGGTGCAGAGCCGCCATGCCGACCCCTTCTTCGGGGGCGGACACGAGGTCTACAATGTGCCGCGCCAGGTGCAGAGCCAGCGGGTCGATATCACCGTCAAGCCGCTGCCCGCCGGGGCTCCGGCGAGCTTCAACGGAGCCGTGGGCAGCTTCACGCTCGACGCCACGCTGCCGTCGCGGAGCTTCGCCGCCAACTCGGCCGCGACCTACACGGTGCGGATCGCCGGTTCGGGCAACCTGACCTTCGTGCAGGCTCCCAAACTGGTGCTGCCCGGGTCGTTCGAGCAGTACAACGTCAAGACCACCGAGTCGATCAACACCTCGGCGGCCGGTATCTCCGGCTACCGCCAGTTCGAGTATCCGTTCATCGCGCGGGCCGAGGGGACCTATGACATCGACCCCGTGGAGTTCACCTACTTCGATCCCGAGCGGGCGCAGTACACGACGCTCAAGACCCAGCCCCTGACCCTCGACATCACGCCCGACGGCGACAGCGGCGGCGGAGCGGCCGTCGTCACGGGCCGCGGCATTTCGAAGGAGGAGGTGCGCCTGCTGGGGCAGGATATCCGCTTCATCAAGTCGGGCGGCCCGCAGCTCGCGGCCAGCCGCACGCCGTTCCTCTTCGGGACGGTCTACTGGTGCTCGCTGGGCGGCATCCTGCTGCTCTTCGTCGCCGCCTACGTCGCGCTGCGCCGCCGCATCCGCGAGTCGCAGAACGTGGCGCTCGTGCGCGGCAAGCGGGCCAATAAGGTCGCCGTGCAGCGATTCCGGGCCGCCAAGCGTTACATGGAGGAGCAGAACCGGCACGCGTTCTACGAGGAGATGCTCCGGGCCATGTGGGGTTATATGAGCGACAAGCTCAACATTCCGGTCGCCGACCTCACGAAGGAGAACGTCCGCGAGGAGCTCCACAAGCGGGGCGTGTCGGCCGAGCAGTCGCAGCGCTTCGCGGCCATCGTCTCGCAGTGCGACGAGGCGCAGTATTCGCCCGTGGCGTCGGCGCAGATGAGCGACGTCTATGCCGAGGGCGTGGACTTCATCTCCCGGATCGAGGGAGCGATAAAACGTTAGCGAGCCATGAAACATCTGCTGATATCTCTCTGCCTGCTTCTCGCCTCGGCGGTGCAGGCGCAACCGGCCGACAGCCTCGGCACGGAGCTCCGTCCGGCCCTTCGGGAGCCCGCGGAGCTCACGCCCGGGCAGCTCTGGGACGCGGCCGGCACGGCCTATATCAACGGGAACTTCGTCGGAGCCGTCGAGGCCTACGAGCAGCTGCTCGACCGCGGGCTGAGCTCTGCCAAGCTCTATTACAACCTGGGCAACGCCTATTTCAAGTCCGACCGGACGGGCAAGGCCGTGCTCGCGTACCGTCGGGCGCTGCGGCTCGCTCCCGGCAACGAGGACGTGCGCTATAACCTGAGCGTGGCCGAGGCCCGCACGAAGGACGACATCGAGCAGGTGCCCGAGTTCTTCCTCTCGGAGTGGCTGCGGGGCGTGAGGCAGTCGATGAGCTGCACGGCGTGGAGCATCCTGTCGCTCGCGGCCCTCGCGGCGGCGCTGGCCCTGGTGCTGCTCTATCTGCTGGCGCAGCGGCTGGTGTGGCGCAAGGCGGGATTTTACGGCATGCTCGTTGCGGTGACGCTCTTCGTCGCGGCGACCTCGTTCGCCGCCGGCGGACGGCGCGAGATGCTCGACCGTTCGCAGGCCGTGGTGATGGTCTCCTCGACGGCCGTGAAGAGTTCGCCCGACAAGTCGGCCACGGACCTCTTCGTGCTGCACGAGGGGACGGTGCTCCGCATCACCGAGGAGCTCGACGGCTGGTGCGAGATCACGATCGCCGACGGCAAGAAAGGATGGCTCGAGAGCCGTAAGATAGAGCGGATCTGATGTCGCAGCTCTTACAGGATGTCGTGGGCGAGCTCTCGAAGCTCCCCGGGGTGGGGCGGCGCACGGCGCTGCGGCTGGCCATTCATATCCTGCGCATGGAGCCCGAATCGGTGGGCGACATGACGCGCAGCATCGACCGTTTCCGCAACGACGTGAAATATTGTTCGGTATGCAACAACCTCTCGGACGAGAGCGTTTGCCCGATCTGCTCGGACGGCGAGCGCGACCATGCGACGATCTGCGTCGTGGAGCAGGTGGCCGATGTGCTGTCGATCGAGAACACGCGGCAGTACCGGGGGCTCTACCACGTGCTGGGCGGGGTGATCTCGCCCATGCAGGGGATCTCGCCGTCGGATCTGAAGATCGACCTGCTCGTCGACCGCATCGCCCGCGGCGGGGTGAAGGAGGTGATCCTCGCCATCTCGACCTCGGTCGAGGGCGAAACGACGCTCTTCTACCTGATGAACCGTCTGAGGCAGTTCGAGGGGCTGAAGACGACCACGATCGCCCGCGGCATCGGCTTCGGCGACGAGCTGGAGTACGTCGACGAGCTGACGATCACCCATGCGTTGCGCAACCGTCGCGAAATAGAGTAACGAAAACGATAAAATCGAAAGCTATGGAATTTTTGACGAATGAAAAACTGACGATCGTCGGCGCAGCCGGCATGATCGGTTCGAACATGGCGCAGACGGCGCTGATGATGCGACTGACGCCCGAAATCTGCCTCTACGACCCGTTCGCTCCGGCGCTCGAAGGCGTCTGGGAGGAGCTGCGCCACTGCGCGTTCGAAGGGGTGAACATCACCTGGACCTCCGACATCCGCGAGGCGCTGACCGGCGCGAAGTACGTCGTGTCGTCGGGCGGTGCGGCCCGCAAGGCGGGCATGACGCGCGAGGACCTGCTCAAGGGCAATGCCGAGATCGCCGCCCAGCTGGGCAAGGACATCCGCGCCTACTGCCCCGACGTGAAGCACGTGGTCGTGGTCTTCAATCCGGCCGACATCACGGGCCTCGTGACGCTGATCCACTCGGGCATCGAGCCCTCGCGCATCTCGACCCTCGCGGCGCTCGACTCGACGCGTCTGCGTTCGGAGCTGGCCAAGTACTTCGGCATCTCGCCCGACGAGGTGCGCAACTGCCGCACCTACGGCGGTCACGGCGAGCAGATGGCCGTCTTCGCCTCGACGACGCTCGTCGCCGGACGCCCCCTTTCGGAGCTCATCGGCACCGAGATGCCCGAGGCCGACTGGCACGCCTTGCAGCAGCGGGTGATCCAGGGCGGCAAGCACATCATCGACCTGCGCGGCCGCTCGTCGTTCCAGAGCCCGGCCTACCTCTCGATCCGCATGATCGCGGCTGCCATGGGCGGCGAGGCGTTCGGATATCCCGCCGGCGTGTATGTGCATAACGACGAGTTCGACCACATCCTCATGGCCATGGAGAGCGAAATCACGGCCGACGGCGTGCGGTACAAGAACGTGCAGGGCACGCCCGAGGAGCATGCGACCCTCACGGAGAGCTACCGCCACCTCTGCACGCTGCGCGACGAGGTGATCGGCATGGGCATCGTGCCGCCCGTCGCCGAGTGGAGCTCGCTGAATCCGCATCTGAAGTAGGCGCAGGCCGCCGAAATGCGTAAGGACCGCCCCGAAAGGCGGTCCTTTTTCGTGCTACGGGGTGTCGGGGAGGTCGAACGTGAGCAGGTAGCGCTCCTCGACCGGTGCGCCGTCGCGGCGTGCGGGTTCCTGGCGGGGCGCCCGCCGCAGGGTGCGCAGCACTTCGCGCGACAACCGCGGATGGGGCGAGTCGAGCAGTTCGACAGCGGCGATGCGGCCCGTCGTGTCGATGGTGACGAGGGCTGTGACACGCCCCTCGATGCCCTGTTTCCGCAGCCGGTCGGGATAGGTGAGGTGTCGGCGGGTCCACGCGTTGAGGGACCGTTCGGGGCTGCGGAGCTCCTGCGGGCGGAAGTCGACCGGCAGGATGAGTTTCATGGGAGCCTTGCGGCCGCCGCGGGTTCCCGGCGTCCAGCGCGGAGAGCTGCGGACCACCCGGACGGCTTCGGCCGAGAGGAGCGAATCGGGATCTTGCAGGACCTCGACCTCCGTGACGCAGCCCAGGGTGTCGACGACGAACGAGAGGACGACGCGCTTCGACGTGCCGTTCGAGAGGGCTGTTGCCGGAACCTCCAGCCGCTCCCGGACCCAGTGGCGGAAGTCGTCGAGCGTGCCGCCGCGGAATACGGGCTGCCGTTCCGCGAGGGCTAACGGGTTGCTGTCCTGCGTACCGCGTCCCCGGATGGAGCCGGTGAACTCCTGTCGTCGGCCGGTGCCGAAAGCGATGACGACCGGTTCGTCGCAGTCGGCGAGGCAGACGGCGGCGGCCGCGGCCGGGGTGGCGGGCGGCTGCGGCGCAGAGGGGGCCGGCGAGCCGTTCGTTCGGGGCGCGGCCGGTCGATGCGGGGGAGGAAGTGGCGTTGCGGGCGCTGCGGCGGGTCCGGACGCTGCTGCCGGTGCGGCGGCGGGCGAATCGGAAGTGGCCGGGCGTTTCGGTAGGTCGGCGACGAGCTGCCCGGTGACGGGTGTCGTGTCGGGAGTCGCCGGGCGGTGCAATAGCAGCATCCCGGCCGTCAGCACCAGCGCCAGCATCGCGGCGACCGCCGCGATGCGCCGGATCGCGGGCCGCAGCCCCGAAGGGCGGCTCCTGCGAACGATGCGCCGTCGGAGCGCCTCGACCGCTGCGGCGTGGTCGTCGTCTAAGGCGTCGAATCCCTCCAGCGCTTCGGCCAGCAGGGGATCGCGCAGGGCTTCGGCCTCCAGGTCGTGCGCCGCCCGGCCGCGGCGGTCGCTGCGGATGTAGTCGACGGGTCTCATCGTGTTCGGGTTTCGAGGCAGCGCCTCAGGTTGCGTTTTCCGTTTTGGATATAGCTCTTGACGCTCTTC
>CAMWWU010000138.1 GCA_947178025.1 uncultured Alistipes sp.
CTATTCGATCGTCAGCCGGTCGCTGTTCCATTCTCCGTCGGCAGCGGGGTAGATGAACGGCCGGTCGTCGCCGAAACGCTTCATTTTCAGATAGCTTTCGTAGAGGCAGATGCCGTTCGAGGAGGATTTGGCCAGCGAAAAGGCGATGACCGACGGATGACGCTTCGTCGGGTGGTAGCTGTCCTCGATTCGTTCGATGAAAAATTCCGTCCATTCCGGCACGTTCGACGGATTGCCCCCCTCGCGGCGCGAATCGCCGCTCCGGCTCGTGTCGACGGGGGCCTGGACGATCGCATAGATCCCCAGCCGGTCGCAGATGTCGTAGAGATCGGGCCAGACGCTGCCCGGTTCCGGACGGATGGCGTTGTAGCCCGCTTCGCGCAGACGGGCGATACCCTCCTCGCCCACCCGGGCGGGAACCTCCGCGGCGCGCAGCGCGACGGGTGTGCCGTTCACTTCGAGCGTGCCGTTCCGCACTCCGATCGTGCGGAAGCCGAGGCGCATCTCCAGAAATTCGACGAAACGGCCTTCGTGCTGCGTTTTGAGGCGCAGCGTGTATTGCGTGGGGAGTTCGGTGCTCCAGAGCAGATTCGTCGGGATGCGGGCCAGGAAACGGACCGTATCCTCGCGACGCATGTCGAGCGTCAGCTCCTCGTAGCCGCTGGCGGCCCGCTCGCCCGTCGGCGTCAGCAGTTCGTAGTGGATCCGCGAGGTGCGGGGATTGAGCGCCTCGCTCTTGACGGCGACGCCCACCTCGGCCGTCGCGAAGTCCCGCTCCTCGTCGCCGAACCACGTGCGGACCAGCACGTCGCGCACGCGCATCGTGGGCTGGCTCATCAGCCATACGGAGCCGATCTGCGGGGCGGGCTGCTGCTTCCAGCTTTCGAGCGGCGCGACGGGCGACGGCGATCGGAGCACGATGTCGAGCGTGTTGCGCCCTTCGCGGACGTGGCGGGTGATGTTGAATTCGGCGGGGTGCTCGCCGTCGCTGTCGTAGGCGACCGGTTTGCCGTTGACGAACACTTCGTAGTCGGCCGAGGCCGAGCCGACATGCAGCAGCACCTGCCGGTTGGCCCAGGCGAAGGGGACGGTGAAGGGGGTCGTGAACCGGTTCTCCTCGCGCAGCCACTCCGTGATGCGCGTGAAGTAGCGGTTGTCGCCGCCGTCGGCCGCCGTCGCCTCCTGCTGCGAGGGGTAGACGAGCACGGCGCCGCGCGGCAGTTCGCGTCCGTAGGAGGTTTCGGCCGGCTGGGCCGAAGCTCCGCAAAGCGAAAAAATCGCCAGTATCGAAAGGAGGATACGCATAACTTTCCTATATTTGTGGGCTAAAGATACTCATTTTTTTCGATACTGCGATGCCCGCACTCCCCAAACTCAACTTACCGGCAATCCGCCTTCGGGCCCGCGACCGCGACGGGCAGGTCGAGGTGTGGGACGAACTGCGGGGAATCTGGCTCGTGCTGACCCCCGAGGAGTGGGTGCGGCGTCATCTGATCGCCATGCTCGTGTCGCACTGCGGGGCGCAGCCCATGCGGATCGTGCAGGAGTACGCCGTGCCGCTCAACGGCCAGCCGCAGCGTGCCGACGTGGTGATCGTGGACGACCGGGCCGAGCCGCTGCTGCTGGCCGAGTGCAAGGCGCCGTCGATCGCCGTGACCGGGAAGACCTTCGCGCAGGCCGTGCGCTACAACTCCGTGCTGGGGGCCCGCTACGTGGTGCTGACCAACGGCCTGCGCCACTACTGTTGCGAATACCGCGACGGCCGCTACGTGCGCATGGAGCGGTTTCCCGACCTATCGTGCGGGTAGTCCGTGCTCCAGATTCTTGAACTTCCGATCGATATATTGCTGGAAAGCCTCCTTGTAGAGCTCGCCGATCGGCACGTACTCCGTGTCGCTCAGGTAGACGCGCCCCCGGACGTAGGCCCGGATGTAGTCGAGGTTGACGATGTAGGAGCGGTGCACGCGCATGAACCGGTCGGCCGGCAGCGCCGTCTCCATGTTCTTGAGCCGGAAGAGCGGCGTGATCGACGTGTTGTCGGCCAGGTGCATGCGGACGTATTCGCCCTCGCTTTCGAGGTATACGATGTCGCTGATGCGGATCAGCGAGACCTTGTAGTCGGCCTTCACGGAGATGTACTCCGGGTCGGCGGACTCCGCTTCGGGGACCTCTTCGTGGGGCGGCCGCTGGTTGTGGCGCAGCTCGTAGAGCGAGTTGGCCTTGGCGGCGGCCCGGCTGAAGTCGGCGAAGCCGAACGGCTTGAGCAGATAGTCCACGGCGTCGAGCCGGAACCCCTCGACGGCATACTCCGAGTAGGCCGTGGTGAAGATCACCATCGGCCGGTCGATGAGCGTGCGCACGAAATCCACGCCGTTCAGGTCGGGCATGTTGATGTCGACGAAGATCAGATCCACGGGGTGTTGGGCGAGCTGCTGCTGCGCCTCGATGGCGTTGTTGCAGGTCGCCACGAGCTCCAGATAGGGGAGCTTCGAGATGTAGGAGGTCAGCTGGCGCAGGGCCAGCGGCTCGTCGTCGATGGCGATACATTTAAGCATGGAGCGTGGGTATTGAGAGGGTTGCGGTGTAGGTTTCTTCCGTTTCGCGGATGTCGAGCGCGTAGCCTCGGGCGCCGTAGATCAGCTCCAGCCGCTTGCGGACATTCTCCAGGCCGATGCCGGCCCGGTGCGGTTTGCCCGTGCGGGGGTGGCGGCTGTTGGCGATCGTCGCCGTGACGATGCCGTCGGCGTATCCGATCGCGATGTGGATGAACGACGGACGGTTGTAGCTCACGCCGTGTTTGAAGGCGTTCTCCACGAAGACGATCAGCAGCAGCGGCGGAATCGTCACCTGCTCCGCAAGCTCCTGCGGATGCTCCACGCGGATATCTACGGCGTCGGTATAGCGGATGCGCATCAGTTCGATGTAGTTCTTCAGGAAGCGGATGTCGTTGCCGAGCGAGATGATCTCGCGGCCCGAATCGTAGAGGACGTAGCGCATCATCTTCGAGAGTTCGATCACGGCGTTCTTGGCGTACTCCGTGTCGATGTCGATCAACGCGTGGATGTTGTTGAGCGTATTCATGAAGAAATGCGGGTTGATCTGATATTTCAGATAGGCCATCTCGGCCTGGAGGTTCTGACGCTTGAGTTCGGCCATCTCCTGCTCGTCGCGGATCGACTGGTACATGAGTTTGATGCCGGCGTTGGCGCCGGTCATGAAGAAGCCGAGTATGACGTTCCAGTACATCTCCAGGTCGGTGAACGACGCCTTGTGCGGCCCCGTCTCCTGGGCCGGGTCGACGGCGGGGGCCGCCGCGAGCAGATACTCCTCGTAGAGGTCCAGCAGCCAGAAAACCCCGATGACCAGCAGCAGGTTGCAGCCGAGGTATTGCAGGTAGCGGTGGCGCAGCATCAGCCGCGGGGCGATGACGGCGTTGTGGACGATGAAGATGACCAGATAGGGCGAGATCTTGCGCCAGGCGATCAGCACGTTCTCCATGCTGACGTGCAGCTCCGACATCATTTGCGAGTTGAGCACCGGCACCAGGATGATGGCCGACCACACCATGACATAGAGCAGGTTTTCGCCGATGGTCTGTTTTTTCGTGATCTTCATGTCGCAAAAATAGGAAAAAAATCGGTAACCGGATAAGATTTCATGCCTCGCCGGTCGTTCGCCGGTCGGATCGCCGGGGGCGGCTGCCGCCCCCGCGATCGGCGGGATCGCATGACGGGATGCCGGAAATTTCTTTCTGCGGATGCTGCGCGGGTTCCGTTTTTCTTGCTAATTTTGTCCTCATGATACTCGATGCCAACTGCAAGATAAACCTCGGGCTCGACATTTTGCGTCGCCGCGAGGACGGATTCCACGATCTGGAGACCGTGATGTTTCCCGTCGCGGGGCTTCGCGACGAGGTGGAGGTCGTGCGCACGGACGGTGCGGGGGCGGAGTTCCTCGCCGAGGGGATGGCCGTGGACTGCCCGGCCGAGCAGAATATCTGTCTGAAGGCCTACCGGCTGATGCACGACCGCTACGGCGTGGCGGGCGTGCGGATCCGCCTGGTGAAGCGGGTGCCGTTCGGCGCCGGTCTGGGGGGCGGTTCGTCCGACGGCACGGCGGTGCTGCTGGCGCTCGACGAGCTGTTCGGGCTGCGGCTTCCGGAGTCGGAGCTGATCGACTGCGCGGCGGCGCTGGGGAGCGACACGGCTTTCTTCGTGCGCAATACGCCGCAACTCTGCACCGGGCGCGGCGAGGTGCTGACGCCCTTCGAGGTGGAGCTGGGCGGGCTGACGCTCGTCATCGTCAAGCCCGACGAAGGAGTCTCCACGCGCGAGGCCTACGCCGGGGTGCGCCCCCGGATTCCCGACGTGCCGCTCCGGGAGCGGCTGCGGCTGCCCGTCGCCGAGTGGCAGGGTGTCGTGACCAACGATTTCGAACCCCATATCTTCGCGGCGCACCCCGCGATCCGGGCCGCCAAGGAGCGGCTGCTCGCGGCCGGCGCGCTCTACGCGTCGATGTCGGGATCCGGATCGGCCGTCTTCGGGCTCTTCGAGCGGAACGAAAAAGACGAGAGGCTGCGCAGCCTCTCGCCTTACGTGTACGCGCTCTGACGGCGGTTATCGGCAGGCGACGGGGATCTTCGCGATGCGCGCCTCGTGGCGTCCGCCCTCGAACTCGGCGCTGAAGTAGGCGTCGAGGATGGCGACCGCCTCGTCGTTGGTGATGAAGCGGGCCGGGAGGACGACGACGTTGGCGTCGTTGTGGCGCCGGATGAGCGAGGCGACCTCGGGCTCCCAGCAGAGCCCGGCGCGGACGCCCTGATGCTTGTTCAGCGCGATGGCCATGCCCTCGCCCGAGCCGCAGAGACCGATGCCGCAGGCTACTTCGCCCTGCTCCACGGCCTCGGCCAGCGGGTGGGCGTAGTCGGGGTAGTCGACCCGTTCCGGCGATCCGGGGCCGAAGTCGAGCACCTCGTAACCCATGGCGCCGAGGTATCCTACCAGAAACTCTTTCATTTCATAGCCGGCGTGATCGCTGGCGATACCGATTTTTTTCATCGTATTCGTTTTTTTGTTCGTCGGGCCGGAGCCCGCGGGGTGTCAGACCAAAAACCGTTCCGCCACGCCGATCAGGAATCCCAGCAGCAGGGCGTTGAGCAGCACCATCGGGGCGGCCTTGCGCTCCTTGCCCGCGAATGTCAGCACGACCGGCAGGGCCATCATCAGCGTCACGGCCATGCCGTCGGCCCACCAGGGCAGGTAGGGCAGGTCGCTGTAAAAGACGATGACCGCTGCGAAGAGGTAGGTGCAGAAAGCCGAGAGGCACGAGCGGAACGCCAGTCGCTGCGCGATCATCGGGATGACGTCGAGCGCTCCGGCGATGGCGCCTACGGCGAGCGAAAGGGTGAAGTGCGTCATGTTACTTGGAGGCCCGTTTGCGGTCCACTTCGTGCAGCAGGATCTTGCGCAGACGCATGGCGTGGGGCGTCACCTCCACGTATTCGTCCTCCTGAA
>CAMWWU010000139.1 GCA_947178025.1 uncultured Alistipes sp.
TCGATCTTCTCGCCGGTCTGGCCCGACTTCTCGGTCACCATCTCCTCGACGGTGCGGCCCTCGGCGTTCTTCGCAGCCAGCAGCGCATCGCGATCGGCAGCGTCGGCAGCGATAGCGACCTCCAGCATGGCGTTGGCCGAAGCCGTATACTCGGCGTTCTGCGCCACGAAGTCGGTCTCGCAAGCCAGGCAGAGCATGTAGGCCTTCTCGCCGACGATCTTCGTCACGACGACACCCTCGGTAGCGGTACGGTCAGCACGCTTGGCAACCACGAGCTTACCTTTTTCGCGGATAATGTCCTGAGCCCGATCGTAATCGCCTTCGGCCTCGATGAGTGCTTTCTTGCAGTCCATCATGCCGGCACCGGTCATCTTACGGAGCTTCATTACATCAGCAGCTTTGATTTCCATAGTTTTATTCGTTTTTGTCGTTAATAACTTCTTTGCGCGTCGCGAACTACTCGGCCTGCTCGGCAGCGGGAGCCTCCACAGCGGCTACGACCTCTTTCACGATCTCCTCCTCGGCATCGACCGAAGCCTTCACGGCCTTCTTGATGCGGGGCTTGCCCTCCTTGCGGGGTGCGTCGGCCGAAGCCTCGAACTCCTGAGCCTCTTTCTCCTTCTCGAGGCGGCGCTCCTCGGTACCCTCGGCGATGGCGGCGCACATGGCCTCCACTACGACGGCAATCGACTTGGCAGCATCGTCATTTGCAGGTATAACGTAATCAATGTCGGTCGGATCACAACAAGTATCTACCATTGCAAATACGGGGATGCTCAGGCGCTTGGCCTCTTTTACGGCATTGGCCTCCTTCTGAACGTCTACGACGAACAGAGCGGCCGGCAGACGGGTCAGGTCGGCGATCGAACCGAGGTTCTTCTCGAGTTTCGCACGCTGACGGGCGATCTGGAGCTTCTCGCGCTTGGAGAAGTTATCGAACGTGCCGTCGTTGGTCATCTTGTCGATGGTGGCCATTTTCTTGACGGCTTTACGTATGGTGGGGAAGTTTGTCAGCATACCGCCGGCCCAACGCTCGGTGACGTAAGGCATTCCGACGGCTGCCACCTTTTCGGCAACAATCTCCTTGGCTTGTTTTTTCGTGGCTACGAACAGCACGCGGCGACCGCTCTTGGCGATCTGCTTGATGGCAGCGGCAGCCTCATCGACTTTGAGCACCGTCTTGTGCAGGTCGATGATGTGGATGCCGTTCTTCTCCATGAAGATGTAAGGAGCCATTTTGGGGTTCCATTTGCGCTTCAGGTGACCGAAGTGCGCACCGGCTTCCAATAATGTATTAAAATCTGTACGTGACATTTTAATTCGTGTTTGTAAATTTTAATTCTCTTTTCTTCAACTCCCCGGGCAGCGGGCTTCCCGGTCCCGGCGAGTTTTCCGCGGCGCGGCAACCGAGCGGTAATACATATAATATAGGTAGTCCGGTCGATTTCGAACCGTCGCCGTGCGTTGCCGAATTTCCGGTCGTGCGATTAACGCTTGCTGAACTGGAACTTGCGACGTGCTCCGGGCTGACCGGGCTTCTTACGCTCAACCTCGCGGGGATCGCGCGTCAGGAAACCGGCCTTCTTCAGCGTCGGGCGCATCTCGGCGTCGATCTCGCACAGCGCGCGAGCGATACCCAGACGAGCGGCCTCCGCCTGTCCCTTGATGCCGCCACCGTCGAGATTGATGGCGATATCGTAGCTCTCCGCGGTGTTGGTAGCCAGCAGGGGCTGCTTCACCTGGAACTGGAGAATCTCGAGCGGGAAATAGACTGCAAGCTCCTTGCGGTTGATGGTAATCTGACCCTTGCCCGGCTTCACGAATACGCGAGCCACAGCGGCCTTACGACGACCTACGGTGTTTACAACTTCCATAACTCTTACTTAATCTCGTTTAACTTAATGCTCTTCGGGCTCTGTGCGGCGTGCGGATGCTCGGCACCGGCATAGACCTTCAGATTTTTCAGCAGCGCGGCGCCCAGGCGGGTGCGGGGCAGCATGCCCTTCACGGCCTTCTCGATGATGAACGTCGGCTTCTTGGCCAGGTAGTCCGCGGGGGTAGCGAAACGCTGGCCGCCGGGATAACCCGTGTGACGCGTGTAGACCTTGTCGGTCATCTTCTTGCCCGTCAGCTTCACCTTCTCGGCGTTGATCACGATGACGTAGTCGCCGCAATCCACGTGGGGGGTGTAGCTGGGCTTGTTCTTGCCTCGGAGGATCTTCGCGATCTGCGACGCAAGACGTCCCAATACCTCGCCGTTAGCATCGATCACCACCCATTCCTTGGTGACGGTCGCCGCGTTGGCGGAGATAGTCTTGTAGCTTAATGAATCCACTTTGTTTTACGTTTAATTTAACTTGTTGTAATCCTTTTCCCGCATATTACGGGTGCGCAAAGGTACAACTTTTTTTTCAGACAACAAACCGGCGCCGAAGAAATTACGACGCCGGAACGAAAAAATTCCGAAAAAATCATCCGATCGGCACGCGCTGGCCGCCTATCTCGTCCGTCGTTTGTTCCGCACGGTGCGTTTCAGCACGTAGGAACCCTCTTCGCGGTGTACGGGGGCGTTCACACGGGGATCCTCGGGCAGATAGCGCACACGCAGCGAATCGCCCGCCCGGGCCGTCATCAGATTCTCCGAGCGGCGGCACTTCCCTTCGTACTCCGACGTATCGACCCGGAAGCGGAAATCCAGCCAGTAGGCCGTGACCTTTTTCCGATGCTTCCACCCTCTCGGGCCCGGGCCGTTCCGGTATTCGGTCCGCGAATAGACCCGGGTCACGACGGCATAGACCTCCACGCCCCGTTCATTCAACCGACGGGCATTGAAGATGCCGTACCCGACGGCCGCAGCCAGCAGCAGGACGAACGTGCCGACCATTATATAAATGAATCGTTTTCCCATGACGCGGATTTACCCTACGAAGATAACCATTCTCGCGGAAAAATCAAAACAAAAAAGAGGGCGTCCTTTTCGACGCCCTCACGTATACATAAGGTTCTACCCTATCCCAGGAACGAGAGCAGGATACCCGCAGCGACTGCCGAACCGACGACACCGGCCACGTTGGGCCCCATGGCGTGCATCAGCAGGTAGTTCGACGGATCGGCCTTGACACCCTCGGTCTGCGACACGCGGGCGGCCATCGGCACGGCCGAAACGCCGGCCGAACCGATCAGCGGGTTGATCTTGTTGCCCTCCTTCGAGAAGAGGTTCATCAGCTTGGCGAGCAGCACGCCGCTGGCCGTACCCATGGCGAATGCCAGCACGCCCAGCACGAGGATGCCCAGCGTGCGGAAGTTCAGGAACGCCTCGGCGGTAGCCGTAGCACCGACCGTGAGGCCGAGGAAGATCACGACGATATTCATCAGCTCGTTCTGCACCGTCTTCGACAGACGATCCACGACCCCGCACTCCTTCATCAGGTTGCCCAGCATCAGGCAGCCGATCAGCGGCGCAGCGCTCGGCAGCAGCAGCGAGATGATGACGGCGATGATGATCGGGAAGAGGATGCGCTCGAGTTTCGAAACGGGACGCAGCATCCGCATCTTGATGGCGCGCTCCTTCTGCGTGGTGAGCGCCCGCATGATGGGGGGCTGGATCACCGGCACGAGCGCCATATAGGAGTAGGCGGCCACGGCGATCGGGCCCAGCAGTTCGGGCGCCAGCATCGACGTGAGGTAGATGGCTGTGGGGCCGTCGGCACCGCCGATGATACCGATCGAACCGGCCTGAGCGGGCGAGAAGCCCAGCGCGAAAGCGCCCAGGAAGGTCACGAAGATACCGATCTGTGCGGCGGCACCAAGCAGGAAGCTCTTCGGGTTGGCGATCAGCGGACCGAAGTCGGTCATGGCGCCGACGCCGACGAAGATCAGACAGGGATAGATACCCAGCTTGACACCCAGATAGAGGTAGTCGAGCAGGCCGGCGTTCGCCACGAAGATATCCCAATGCACGTGCCCGTCGGCGAAGAGCTCGGTGTGATAGAGGTTGGCTCCGGGCAGGTTGGTCAGCAACATGCCGAACGCGATGGTGAAGAGCAGCAGCGGTTCGAACTTGTGTCGGATAGCCAGGTAGAGCAGGAAGAAGGCCACGCAGATCATGGCGACGCTTCCCCAGCCCATCGAGGTGAAGAACCCCGCGATACCGGTCGACTCGACGAACTTCAGCAGGCTGTCGCTCACGAAATCGGAGGAAGAGGTCAGCGTATACATACCTATTCGATAACGATCAGGTTATCGCCCTCCATCACCGTAGCACCCTGCTGCACGAGGATCTGCTTGACCACTCCGGCGCGATCGGCGTCGATGTTGTTCTCCATCTTCATAGCCTCCAGCACCACGAGGGTCTGACCGGCGGCGACCGTATCGCCCACGGCGACCTTCACGGCGAGCACCGTACCCGGCAGCGGGCACTTGATGGCACCGGCAGCAGCTGCGGGAGCTGCGGCGCGGGGTGCCGCAGCAGGAGCGGCGGCGGGAGTGATTTTCGCATAGTTGGCCTCCTTGGAAGCGGCGGCCACCTGCGGTTTGGACGCAGCAACGCTCTTCGCACCGGCGATTTCGACCTCGTAGGGCGTGCCGTTGACCGTCACGCGGGCGATCGTCGAGTTCTCGTTCACGTCGTCGATCTGCACGTCGTAATTCTGTCCGTTGATTTTCAGTGAATAATCTTTCATCGTATGGAATGCTTATTTTTTGTCAGGCAACTGGGTTAGGCTGTGGATCTTGGAGTTCCAGGGCGAGTAGGCGCGCTTGATGTTCATGATGGTCAGCACCTCCGACTCGCGGTCGTGCAGCGCACCGCGGTACAGCTTGAGCGCCGTAGCGATGGCAGCGATCTCCTCCTCGTGGAGCTGTCCCTGCACGACGGCGGGAGCTCCGGCCGGTGCGGCGGCAGCGGCGCGGCGGGTGAAGACGAAGCCGAAGAGCTTCATGATGAACACGAGCAGTACCAGCACGAAAAACACCAGGCAGATACTGATGAGCGCCACCCAGAGCATTTCGGACCAACCCCAGCCCGTTACAATCAACATGTTCATGGTCTGCGGGATTTACAAGGGAATATTCGAATGCTTCTTGGGCGGGTTCTGCAAACGCTTCGTGGCGAGGGCCTGAAGCGCGCGGATCACGCGGAAACGGGTGTTGCGCGGTTCGATCACATCGTCGATGTAGCCGTAACGGGCGGCGTTGTAGGGGTTGGAGAACTTGTCGTTGTACTCCTTCTCCTTCTCGGCGACGAATGCGGCGCGCTCCTCCGGTTTGTCGGCCAGCTCCTTGAGCTCCTTGCCGTAGAGCACCTCGACAGCGCCGCTGGCGCCCATCACGGCGATCTCGGCCGACGGCCATGCGTAGTTGATGTCGCCGCGGATGTGCTTCGAGGACATCACGATGTAGGCGCCTCCGTAAGCCTTGCGGAGCGTGACGGTGATCTTCGGCACCGTAGCCTCGCAGTAGGCGAAGAGCAGCTTGGCGCCGTGGGTGATGACACCGCCGTACTCCTGCGT
>CAMWWU010000140.1 GCA_947178025.1 uncultured Alistipes sp.
CCCTCGTCTCGTGGGACCGGAGTTGTGTATATGCGACAGCGCTCCAGCCGAACGACTCCTCCTTGCCCGAGATCAACACCTGGATGTCGATATACTCGTCGTGCACTTCGAGCTTGGCGGCCTCGCGGGTCTTGAGCTCGCGCTCCATCACGTTGACGTAGATGTCCTTGCCGTCGATCTCGTGGATCCCCGGCTCCATAGCGGTCCAGTCGGTCGAAGCGATCGCCTCGAAAGCCTGCTGCATGCGCGGATTCACCCCGTAGTAGAGGGCCGCATTCTTCAGAGAGTCTAAAATCATGATTGCAAATATTTGTTGGTTAGTCAGAAATCGCCGTTTTCCGCAGCCGCACCACCACGGGCAGATGATCCGAGAAGTCGACGTCGGGCACCTCGTAGGAGAGCGGCTCCAATCCCTCGGAGCTGAACATGTAGTCGATGCGCAGCAGGTTGCAGAAGCCGAGGAACGTATACGAATACCCCCGGCCGCACTTGCGGAACGCATCGGTCAGATCGCGGCTCATCGTGCGGTAGACGTAGGAGACGGGGGTGTCGTTGAAGTCGCCGCAGACGATGCGGCGCGTCCCGGTCGCGCCGATCTCGCGGGCGATGCTGTCGGCCTGCACGGCGCGGATCACGCAGTTGGCGCCGTAGCGGCGAAACATGCTGCGCATCTTCTCCTCGCGGGCCGTATCCCTCAGAAAGCCGCGCCGGGTGATGAACTCATCGTCGGCGGCATTGATGGCGGTGGACCAGAGGTGGTTGCTGAAAATGCGGACCGTATCCTCTCCGATCAGCAGGTCGGCCCACACCGCGGCGGCGGCCGCCGAGACCTCGCCGGATCGCAGGATGCGGTATTTGCTCAGGATGGCCATCGGTTCGGAGTAGGTCGAGTCGGCGATATCGGCATGGAACAGCCGGATATCGCGGTAGAGATCCCGCAGCCCCTCGAAGCTGTCGTCGCGGGCGGCGAGCCGGAGGTTGAACTCCTGAAGACACACGATGTCGGCATTCGTCTCGCGGATGAAGCGCACGACGTCGGAGACGCTCGACTGCCCCTCCTTGCCGAAGAAGCAGCGCACGTTGTAGGTCATCACCTTGAAAGCCGAGCGGTCGTACTTCTCCTCGCCGTAGACGCGCCGCCACTCGGGCCGGTAGAAGAGCGAAATCTTGAAACACCCCGCGAAGACCAGCACCAGCATCAGCCCCGCACGGCCCCAGCGCCAGCGGACGATCCAGTAGAGCGCCAAGAGGACGGTCGCGATATAGGTCGCCGGCGCCGCCAGCCCCAGCACGGGAAAGATCCACACGCGCCCCGGATCGACGACGGGAACCAGCAGCGTGAGGGCCATCGTCACCGCCACGGCCGCCGTCACGAAGGCCAGCGCCGTATCGACGAGCCACATCAGCGGATTGCGCTTCGGCTTCTCGCGCCGGCCGTATTCGGAGTAGTATTCGGCGGCCATGTCAGAAGTAGATCTTACCGTTTCGCTTCCACCAATGCAGGAGCAGGAAGCCCCACAGCATGCCGCCGACATGCGCGAAGTGCGCGACGTTGCCGACGCCCCGCCACCCGAGGAGGAGTTCGAGGACGGCATACCCGACGACGAACCACTTGGCCCGGATCGGAATCGGCGGAATGAGCAGCATGATCGTGGCATTGGGATGCAGCACCCCGAAAGCGAGCAGCAGCCCCATCACGGCTCCCGAAGCCCCCACCAGCACGAGGGGCAGTTCGCCGAAGACGATCGCCGTGACATACTGGATCAGCGCGGCACCGATGCCGCAGACCATGTAGTAGGTCAGAAACCGCCGCTGCCCCAGCTCGTACTCCAGCGTCCGGCCGAACATCCACAGCGCGAACATGTTGAAGAAGAGATGTTCGAGATTGGCGTGCAGGAACATGTAGGTGACGAACTGGTAGGTATGGAAAAAGGGCGTCCCGAGCGAAAGGGCGCAATACTCCAGCACCTGGCTGCGCACGGGCAGCACGGCCATCGCCGCGTAGATCAACACGTTGATGATGAGCAGATTCTTGACCACCGGAGGGGTTCTGAAATAGGGATTCATCGCTTATCGTCCGTTTTTTAGCCGGTCCATGCGACCGGAGGCTGTTTTTATCGTTCGCAAATGTACGTTATTTCGTCGGATTATCCCAGTCGGGCCCGAATATCTTCCGCAGAGATCTCCGCGAGGATCGTCTTGCCCGAAGGGGTGAAACTGCAATTTCCCGTCGCGGCCAGCTGTGCGAGCAGCGCCTCGGCCTCCTCGCGCGCCAGCAGGCGCGCAGTTCCGCGCGCTCCCTGACTCGCCATCACGGAGGCGATCTTCTCGCGCCGCACCTCCTCGATCGGAACGGGCTCGGAGAGGGTCTGCAACAGTTCGAAGAGCGAGCGGTCGACCGAATCGGCCGGCAGATCGGCCGGGGTACCCTTGACGTCGATCGCCCCCTCGCCGCAGAACTCCAGATCGAAGCCCAGCGCCGCGAACTCCACGGCGTGCTCTTCGAGCAGCGCGTATTCGTCGTCCGAAAGCACCAGCCGCTCGGGGAAGAGCAGCTGCTGGCTCACGGCCGATCCGTGTCCCAGCATCCGGAGGTAATCCTCGTAAAGAATCCGCTCGCGGGCCCGGCGCACGTCGACCACGACCAGCCGTCCGGCCAACAGCGCCGCGACATAGCCGCCGCCGAGCGGCAGCGGATCGGTGAACTCGGGACGCACCTCCAGATCGAGCCGCCGCTGCTCGGCCGGAGCTTCGGAGGGGATGAAGTCGAGCTCCGTCTCCCCGCCACCCGAAGGAATCTCCGTGAAACCGGCATCCGGGGAGATCCCTGCAAACCCGGCATCCGGGGAGATCTCCGCCAATCCGTCGCCCGAAGCGAAATCCTCGAACTCCTCCCCCGCGGCCGGGAAATCCGGCTCCGCGGTGCGGGCCGCACGGCGTCCGCCGAAGCTGCCGAAGCCGCTGCCCGACGTATCCGAAAGGGCCGACGGACCGGCATAGGGGACATCGAACCCGGTGAAGTCGACGTTCGGATCGGGAGCCGACGGATCGATATACTCCTCGCGGAAAGGGTTGTAGTCGCTGTTCGACATGGCGAGCGGTTCGCCATAGACCGCCCCCTTTTGCAGCACGGGGATCTCGACGCTCCCTTCGGCGTCGAAGTCCATCAGCGGCACGGCGCCCGTCTTGGCCAGCGTCTCGCGAACGGCGGCGTTGACGATCTGCCATACGGCCTCCTCGTCGGCGAACTTCACCTCGGTCTTCTGCGGATGGACATTGACGTCGATCCGCCCGGGATCGATCGCCAGATAGAGGAAATAGGAGGGCTGCGAGTTCTCGGGAATCAGCTTCTCGTAGGCCTTCAGGATGGCGCTCGTCAGGTACGTGCTCTTGAAATAGCGGCCGTTGACGAAGAGGTACTGCTCCGTATTGCGTCGCTTGGCGGCCGCCGGACGGCCGATATACCCCGTCAGCGAGGCGATCGACGTGTCGGCCTCCACCTCCAGCAGGTTCTGCTTGATATGCCGGCCCACGACATCGACGATGCGGCCGGCGAGGGTCGTCGCTCCGAGCGTATAGACCGGAGCGTCGTTGGCGTAGAGTTCGAAGGCGATCTGCGGATTGCAGAGCGCGACGCGCTGGAACTCGGATTTGATCTGCGAGGACGACGTCGTGCTCTTGTCCAGGAAGCGCCGACGCGCCGGCACGTTGTAGAAGAGGTTGCGGACGAAGAACTGCGACCCCGCCGGGCAGGCCGCAGGGGTCTGCTTCACGAACTGGCCGCCGTTGATCTCCGTCACGGTCCCCAGCTCGTCGTCGGCCTGCCGCGTCCGCAGTTCGACCTGCGCCACGGCGGCGATCGAGGCGAGCGCCTCGCCGCGGAATCCGAAGGTTCTGAGGGCGTAGATATCCTCCACGGAGGTGATTTTGCTCGTAGCGTGGCGGTCGAACGCCAGCCGTGCGTCGACGGGCGACATGCCGCATCCGTCGTCGACGATCTGGATGAGGTCCTTGCCGCCGTCGCGGAAGTTGACCTTCACCGAGCGGGCGCCGGCGTCGATGGCGTTCTCCATCATCTCCTTGACCACCGAAGCGGGTCGGTTGACCACCTCGCCCGCCGCGATCTGATTGGCGACGACTTCGGGCAACAGTCTGATCTTGTCAGTCATCTACTCCTGATAATCGTTGGGTACGACCGTAATGGGTGCCGAGGGATCGAAGTCGCCGACCTCTTCGGTCGCGACCGGAGCCTTCGCACGGGAGGTATTGAGGAACAGCGCCGCCAGATGGGGGTAGACCAGGCTGATGAAGAGCATCACGACAGCGGCCGCCGCCAGCATCTTCCAGATGCGCATGCGGCCCTGCCCCTCGTCACGGTCGCGGCGGGCGGCGCGGGCATCGCGCTGCGTGCGGATGTACTGCCCGGGGCGGTACTCCCGCTCCGCATCCTCGGCTCGCTCGCCCCGCAGCTCGGCGCGACGCTGTTCGCGGGCCTCCTTCTCGGGGTCGTAATAACGCGGTATGTAATTGAACTTGTTCGCGTGTCTCTTGAACGGGGTGAATCCTAACATGGCTGCCTCCTTTAAAATCGAGAAAATTCGTCCTCTACGTAGTAAAGGTACGAATTTTCCCGCAAATCGTATCTCTTTCTACCGGAAGAAACTCTTCATCCGCTCGAAAATATTCTGATTCTTCACCGACTCGGCCTTCTGGAATCCGGGCTGCTCGGCGAGCTGCTCGACCAGACGCTTCTCCTCGGACGAAAGCTTCGACGGAATGGTGATGTCGACCACCACCAGCTCGTCGCCGCGGCCGTAGCCGTTCACGTCGGGCAGCCCCTTGCCGCCCAGACGCAACACCTTGCCGGCATGCGTTCCCGGGGCGATCTTGATCTTGGCGCGGCCGTCGACGGTCGGCACCTCGACCGTGCCGCCCAGCAGCGCCGTCGTGACGGTGATGTTCAGATTGTGGATCAGATCGTTGCCGTCGCGCACGAGCTCCATGTCGGGCTCCTCCTCGATGAGTACCAGCAGGTCGCCGTTGACGCCTCCGTGGCGGGCGGCATTGCCCTTGCCCGTCACCGTGAGGGCCATGCCCTCGCCCACGCCGGCCGGGATCTTGATCTCCACGACCTCCTGACCGCGGAGCGTACCCTCGCCCTTGCACTTGTCGCACGGCGTGGCGATCACCTTGCCCGTACCGCCGCACGTGGGACAGACGCCCTGCGTCTGCATGCGGCCGAAGAAGGTGTTCTCGACGCGCGTGACGTATCCCGCGCCGTTGCAGGTCGAGCAGGTCGAGTACGAGTTGCTGTCCTTGGCACCCGTGCCGCCGCACTGGTCGCAAGCCACGGTCTTGTTGATCTTGAGCTTTTTGGTAACGCCGTTGGCGATCTCCGAGAGCGTCAGGCGCACCTTGACGCGGATATCCGACCCGCGGTTCACGCGCGGCCCACCCCCCGACG
>CAMWWU010000141.1 GCA_947178025.1 uncultured Alistipes sp.
TCGCTGCGTCTTTCGTCGGCGTGTGATTGGACAAGCGGTTTCTTTCCCGGGTAGTTGTTGTTCATTTACGAATATACTCTCGACACCTCATGGTTGATGCAGGCCCGACGCTATACCGCCTGTATCGAGTCCGAGAAGTTCAATGGAAAGACGCACGACATGGGTTTTAAAATCTACTGCTCGTTCGGCAACGGCTATCGACTGACGCACGACGAAGCCTATCGCGATGTGATGCTTCAGGCTGCGGCGACGCTCGCTACCCGCTTCAGTCCGGATGTAGGCGCGATTCGTTCGTGGGACCACAATACCGACAAATGGCAGTATCCGGTCATCATCGATAATATGATGAATCTCGAGTTGCTTTTCTGGGCTGCCCGAGCCTCCGGAGATTCGATCTATTACAAGATTGCGGTGAGTCATGCCGACAAGACGCTCGCCAATCACTTCCGCCCGGATGCCAGCGTTTGCCACGTCGTCGACTACGATCCCGAAACGGGTGCGGTGGCGCATCGTCACACGCATCAGGGATATGCGCACGAATCGACTTGGGCGCGAGGCGAAGCGTGGGCGCTCTACGGCTATACGATGTGTTATCGGGAGACGGGCGAAGAACGCTATCTGAAGCAGGCGCAGCGTATTGCCGATTTCATCTTCGCGCATCCGCGGCTGCCCGAGGATCTGGTTCCCTACTGGGATTACGATGCTCCCGGTATTCCCGACGAACCGCGTGATGTGTCGGCTGCGGCGGTCACCGCGTCGGCGCTTTACGAACTGGCCGAGTACGATGTCGGAGCCGGGGAGTTGCATCGTTCCCGGGCCGATCGAATCCTCTCGGCGCTGACGGGAAGTTATCGGGCTCGGGCAGGCGAGGCCCGGGGCTTTTTGCTGTTGCACAGCACCGGATCCAAACCGCATGATTCGGAGGTCGACGTACCGCTCGTCTATGCCGATTACTATTTCCTGGAGGCGTTGCTGCGCAGGGAGCGTTTCGAAACGACGGGCTCTGCTTTGTCCGGGGTGTGAAACCGCGTCGATGAAAAAAAAGAGGTTGCTTCGGGCGATCTCTTTTTTTTGTCGGAAAGTTTTCCGCATGTTGCGGGCTGGCGGAGGAGAAACGCCGGCATTTTTTGTTGCGGCCGCCGAACGAAACGGTCATGTGTTGTAATTTACTTTTAAATTTGTACTTTTGACATATCAAACACGCTCCTGAAATCAACAGAGTATGGCTCGTTACTGGAGAGGGTCCAATGCTCAAGGATTCTCCAACCTCAATCGATGAAGAACCAACCCAAACTACAAACGATATGACAATCGACAGACTTTTAAACGCTCTGGAACGGCGTGACGAGGAATTGGCCCACAGAGGGCGTCAAATGGATGAATTGATCCATCAGCAGAGCCGGCTGATTTCGGTTATCGAAGAGGTCACTGGCACAACCTTCAGAAAAAGCCATGCAGGATAATCCCATTAGGTTGGCAAGGTAGAGATAAAGATAACAAAAACAATCCAGTAAACAAATGAATACCGCAAAAAAATTACTCCTCGGTCTCATCCTTGTGACCGTTGCCGCCTGCTCGAAATCCGGAACAGAACAGTCCCCGGCACATCCTGCTACCAGAACAATATTCATCGGATCGGGAGAAATCACTGTCGATTACGAAAAGAATATCCGAAAGCCGATTCGCATCATGATCGATACGCTTGAAACCTCTTTTTATTTTGGCTTTGTATACAACAAGGAACTCGCTGAAGAACTGAACTATCAACAAATCCCAAATGGGTGGAATGCCGCAGAATACCACCCATATTACGACATTCTCCCCTTGCCAGTCACAGGATCATACGTCTTCTTCGCAGGGTACACGAATCAAGATGGCATAGTTAGCGGCTCCGTAGCTGATCTCACCCGCCAGCAAATCATTACAGGACAGCAGATTGACATGGTTATAGGTTTTGGGGGAATAGCACGCCTCCTTGACTACTACTACTACTCTTGGGACAAAATCTGGGCCCACCTCACCGATTCCGAGGGGCACAACCTGCTGGAGTACCACACGGATGTACGGATGGAGGTACCTTATGATTGGGGAATGGGAGCGGAATAAAGCCACATTATCAACAAAAACCAACCTAAACTTAAACTATTATGTCTGATTCAAACAAAGAAAGTGTGTCTGATATGTCAAAAGTACAAATTTAAAAGTAAATCACAACATATGACCGTTTCGTTCGGCGGCCGCAACAAAAAATGCCGCTCCGGATGGAGCGGCATGAAGTGCCGGGCCTGCTGCGAGGCGGGGCGGCAGGATGATCGATTAAGCCTTGCCGGCCGAACCGAGGACGTTCTCGCACTTGTGCTTGTAGAGCTTCTTGAGCTCGTCGCGGGCGGGACCCAGGTATTTGCGGGGGTCGAACTCGGCGGGGTTCTCCACGAAGACCTTGCGCACGGCGGCGGTCATGGCCAGACGGCCGTCGGAGTCGATGTTGATCTTGCACACGGCGCTCTTGGCGGCCTGACGCAGCTGCTCTTCGGGAATACCTACGGCATCCTTCAGCGCACCGCCGTGGGTGTTGATGATCTTCACGTACTCCTGCGGTACGGACGACGAACCGTGCAGCACGATGGGGAAGCCGGGGAGCTGCTTCTCGATCTCGGCGAGGATGTCGAAACGCAGGGGCGGCGGCAGGAGGATGCCCTCCTCGTTACGGGTGCACTGCTCGGGCTTGAACTTGTTGGCGCCGTGCGACGTACCGATCGAGATGGCCAGCGAATCCACGCCGGTCTTCGATACGAAGTCCACGACCTCCTCGGGACGGGTGTAGGTGTGGTGCTCGGCCGAAACCTCGTCCTCGACACCGGCCAGCACGCCCAGCTCGCCCTCGACCGTCACGTCGAACTGATGGGCGTACTCGACTACCTGCTTCGTGAGGGCCACGTTCTCCTCGTAGGGGAGGTGCGAGCCGTCGATCATCACCGACGAGAAGCCCATGTCGATACAGCTCTTGCAGAGTTCGAACGAGTTGCCGTGGTCGAGGTGCAGGCAGATCGGAATGTTCTTGCCCAGCTCCTTGGCGTATTCCACGGCACCCTGCGCCATGTAGCGGAGCAGCGTCTGGTTGGCGTACTTGCGGGCGCCCGACGACACCTGGAGGATCACCGGCGACGAAGCCTCGACGCAAGCCGAGATGATGGCCTGCATCTGCTCCATGTTGTTGAAGTTGAAGGCCGGGATGGCGTAGCCGCCCTCGATGGCCTTGGCGAACATCTCGCGCGTGTTCACCAGACCCAAATCTTTGTAGGATACCATAATATTAGTTGTTAGAGAATCGTTGCTTTCCAAAAGCCGCACAAATTTACTAAAAAATCTAAAAAACGATCCCTTTTTGTGAAAAAAATAACAGCCCGCGGAAAAATGTTGCGCAATCCGGATTGTTTTTTGTACTTTTGCCGCTGCTCGCAGAGCATTCCGAAATTCGGCAAACGAAACAAACACACATAACTACCATGGCAGATTTCATCTATCAGGAACCCTATCCCGTCGGGGAGGACAAAACCGAATACCGCCTTCTGACGAAGGAGTACGTGAAAGTCGTCGAGTGCGACGGCCGCAAGATCCTCAAGGTCGATCCGGCCGGTCTGGAGCTGCTTTCGAAGGCGGCCTACTCCGACGTGTCGTTCTACCTGCGCGCCGCGCACCTTCAGAAGCTGCGCAACATCCTGGAGGATCCCGAAGCCAGCGACAACGACAAGTTCGTGGCCTACACGATGCTCCTGAACCAGTGCGTCGCCGCCGAGGGCGAGCTGCCCACCTGCCAGGATACCGGCACGGCGATCTGCATCGCGCACAAGGGCGAGGATGTCTGGACGGGTGCCGACGACGCGGAGCTCATCTCGCGCGGCGTCTACGAAACCTACAAGGAGCGCAACCTGCGCTATTCGCAGGTCGTGCCCTTCACGATGACCGACGAGAAGAACTCGGCGACCAACCTTCCGGCCCAGATCGATATCTACGGCGGCAAGCCCGGCATGGAGTACGAGTTCCTCTTCATCACCAAGGGCGGCGGTTCGGCCAACAAGACTTTCCTCTACCAGCAGACCAAGGCGCTGCTCAACGAGGAGTCGCTCACGAAGTTCATCACCGAGCACATCAAGGACCTCGGCACGTCGGCCTGCCCGCCCTACCACCTGGCCCTCTGCATCGGCGGCACGTCGGCCGAGATGTGTCTGGCGACCGTCAAGAAGGCTTCGGCCGGCTATCTGGACGAGCTGCCCACCTCGGGCAACGAGGGCGGACGCTGCTTCCGCGACCTCGAATGGGAGGAGAAGGTGCTGAAGATCTGCCGCGAGAGCGGTGTCGGCGCTCAGTTCGGCGGCAAATACCTCGTGCATGACGTGCGGGTGATCCGTGCGCCGCGTCACGCCGCGTCGTGCCCCGTGGCCATCGGCGTCAGCTGTTCGGCCGACCGCAACATCAAGGCGAAGATCACCCCCGAGGGCATCTTCCTGGAGCAGCTGGAGAAGAATCCCGCCCGCTTCCTGCCCGCGGAGGCTCCGGCCATGTCGCCCGCCGTGGAGATCGACCTCGACGAGGGAATGGACAAGGTGCGCGAGATCCTGACCAAATACCCGATCAAGACCCGTCTGAACCTCAAGGGTACGCTCATCGTGGCCCGCGACATCGCCCACGCCCGCATCAAGCAGATGCTCGACGAGGGCAAGCCGATGCCCGAGTACTTCAAGAAACATCCGGTCTACTACGCCGGTCCGGCCAAGACGCCGGAGGGCATGGCGTCGGGTTCGTTCGGCCCCACGACGGCCGGCCGCATGGATCCCTACGTGAATCTCTTCCAGCAGCACGGCGGTTCGATGGTGATGGTCGCCAAGGGCAACCGTTCGCAGGAGGTGACCGACGCCTGTCGGGCCAACGGCGGCTTCTACCTCGGTTCGATCGGCGGTCCGGCCGCCATTCTGGCCAAGAACTCGATCAAGTCGGTCGAGGTGGTCGACTTCCCCGAGCTGGGCATGGAGGCCGTGCGCAAGATCTACGTCGAGAATTTCCCCGCCTTCATCATCGTGGATGACAAGGGCAACGACTTTTTTGCCGACTTCAAGCACTAAAACCGGCGCCGCTGCGTTGTAGCTCCTGAAAGTTGTTTTTATCGCACGCTTCATGAGAAACTGGATTGCGAAGATATGCCTTGCGGCGCTGCTGGCGCTGACCGCCGGTGCGGGTCTCGCGGCCGAGAAGGTGGAGTTCACGGCCTCGTCGCCGCTGACGGTCGGCGTCGGCGAGGCGTTCCGAGTGGAGTTCTCGCGCAACGCCAAGCCCGACAAGGATACGTTCCAGGCCCCGTCGTTCGAGGGCTTCGA
>CAMWWU010000142.1 GCA_947178025.1 uncultured Alistipes sp.
CCGGGCAGAACTGGTGGAACGTCCTCTTGCAGTACGACGCCTCGTTCCGGGCCGACGCCAAACGGCGCTGGCAGGAGTGGAAGCCGTTCCTCGAAACCGTTCCCGCATTCATCCGTTCGGAGCAGGCATCGATCGCCTCGGCCGTGGCCCGCGACAACATGCGCTGGCCCGAGATCCACGCAGGCAACGAAAACGGCGACCTGCAACTCTCGTTCAACCAGGCCGTCGACCGGCTCGAATCGGTCTATCGGGAGCGCCTCGCATGGCTCGACGGCGAAATCTCGAAATGGTAATCCGCCCCGTCCGTCGAAAACGCCTCCCCGCCCATGAAATGCCGAATACTCCTCCTGCTATGCCTGTGTCTCACCCTGCCGGGGCGGACCGAAGAGCGGCAATACGCATTCCGGTCGCTGAATGCCGACGACGGACTGGCTCACAACACCGTTCTGGCGATTTTGCAGGACCGGACCGGATTCATGTGGTTCGGCACGAAAGACGGACTGAACCGCTATGACGGCACCCAGATCCGAACCGTCGCCGTGGAGGATGCGATCCCGGGCAACAACTACGTCACGGCCCTGTGCGAGGACGGCGAAGGGCGCATCTGGATGGGTACCGACACCGGGGTCTGCCTCTACGATCCCGCCACGGAGAGCGCCTGCCGCTTTCTGGAGCGGAGCGACGACGGCTGCACGATCACGGGCAGCATCCCGAACATCGTCATGGCCCCCGACAGCACGATCTGGATCTGCGCAGGCGGCCAGGGTTTCTTCCGATACGATCCTTCGGCACGGGAGCTGACGCACATCGCCGGCGACGGAACCGGCACGCGGACCTACACGGGCCGCAACATCTGCTTCACGACGCAGGGCGTGGCCTGCATCGCCCTCGACGACGGCAACATCTACCTCTCGGACGATGGCCTCGAATCCGTAACGCCGCTCTTCGCCACGGGCGGCACGGAGGCTTTCCGCGACCACTTCATCAACCGGCTCGTACCGGGGACCTTCAACCGGATCTACGTCTGCTCGTCCCGGGGGCTGTTCGAGGCGAACCTGACGCAGAAGCAGTTCCGCAAGATCGACCTGCCGCACAGCAACGACTACGTGCGCGACATCCAGGTCGTGGGACACAACGAAATATGGGTCGCCACGGAATCCTGTCTCGAAATTCTCGACGGAAACATGCAGGAGACGGCCTCGTTCCATGCCACCCACAACATGCCCTACGCCCTGCAAAGCAACTACTGTCTGTGCAAGGACCGCGAGGGCGGCATGTGGATCGGCACCTACTTCGCGGGGGTCTCCTACTCGCGCGCCGGAAACACCCCCTCCGTGCGCCGCTATTATGCGAACCCCGACGAAGGCGGACTGGGACGCTACATCCGCGAAATCGCCGAAGACGAAGAGGGCGATCTGTGGATCGGAACCGAATCGAGCGGTCTGTTCCGCTATCATCCGCAGAGCAAGACGATCGAATCGATCCCCGGCAAGGAGCTCTACACGGACAGCCTTTACAGCAACGTACACGGCCTCTGCTGCGACGGGGAGTATGTTTGGGCAGGCACCTACGAACAGAACCGCTCGCTGGTGCGCATCCACCGCCGGACGCTCGCCTCGAAGAGCTATCCCAGCGCCGGCAAGGAGATCTACACGATCTGCAAGACCGCCGACGGCAATCTGTGGATCGGCACCACCGCCGGTCTGAAGCGCTACGACCGGCCGGCGGACCGGTTCGTCGCCGACACGGCCATCCGCAGCCATATCCATCACCTCAAGGAGGATTCGGCCGGCAACCTGTGGGTCGCGACCTACTCCGACGGCCTCTACAAATACGACGCGATGAAAAGCACCTGGCAGCGTTTCGTCTACGACGACCGCGACACGACGACCCTGGCGGCCAACAAGGTGCTGAGCCTCTTCGAAGACAACCGCATGCAGCTGTGGATCACGACCGAAGGCGGCGGCATCTGCCGCTACGATCCCGACCGCGACCGATTCGTCCGCTACAAGCGATTCCTGCCGTTCGGCACCTGCTACCGCATCGAAGAGGATGCGCAGGGAATGCTCTGGATCACGTCGAACAAAGGACTCGTCCGTTTCGATCCCGTCGACCTGACCTACTTCGTCTTCACCACCGACGACGGGCTGCTGAACAATCAGTTCAACTACTCCTCGCTCTGCAAAACCGCCGGCGGCCTCATCTATGCCGGCAGCAGCGACGGCTTCATCTCCTTCGATCCGGCGGAGCTGAAGCCCCACGACGGGGCTTTCCCCATCGTGCTGACCGACTTCCTCCTCTACAATCGGAGCATCGGCGTAGACAGCGGCTCCTCCCCGCTGAAAAAGAGTATCACGCAACTCGACCGGCTGCTTCTGAATCCGGACGAAAACTCCTTCTCGCTGCGCGTCACCGCCATCAACTATCAGTCGCCCCACGAAACGCACATGCGCTATCGGCTCGAAGGGTTCGACACCGAGTGGCACCGGGTGCTCAACCACACGATCTCCTACTCTCAACTCCCCTACCGCTCCTACCGGCTCCTGATCGAAGGGCTTCGCGACAACGGAGAGCCCAACGGTGCCGTCCGCACGCTCGAAATCCGCATCCGGCCGCCGTTCTACCTGTCGCACTTCGCGCAGGTGTGCTACGTCCTGCTCGTACTGGCAGCGATCGTCGCCCTCTACAAGATAGCGGCACGCCGCTCCCTGCGCGAACGCGAAAAGGCGATCGAGAAGATCGAACACCAGAAAGAACGCGAACTCTACATTTCGAAGTTCGACTTCTTCACCAACGTAGCCCACGAGATACGCACCCCGCTCTCGCTGATACGGGGTCCGCTGGAGGATCTCGCCGCCCGGACGAAAGAGAGCCTCGACGCCGAAGCCCGGGAAAACATCGACACGATGATACGCAACACCGAACGGCTGACGACGCTCATCAATCAGCTGCTCGACTTCCGCAAGGCCGAGCGGCAGGGCTTCAAACTCCATCCGGTCGAATGCGACGTCCGCGATGCGGTCGAGACCGTCTGCACGCGGTTCGTCACCATGGCCCGGCAGAAGCACATCGACCTGACCTTCGACCTGCCGGCGGAGAGGCTGCAAGCGGCAGTCGACCGGGAGGCGCTCACGAAGATCATCAGCAACCTGCTCTCCAACGCCTTGAAATACGCCCGGAGCTACGCGCGTCTGGAGATGACGGTAACGGAGGAGAGCCGCTTCTTCCGAATCGCGGTGACCAACGACGGAACGATCGTGCCGGAACAGATGCGGGAGCAGATCTTCCAGCCCTTCATGCAATATCGCGACGGCAGACACCTGATAACGGGCACCGGCATCGGCCTGACGCTCGCCCGCTCCCTGACGACGCAGCACGGCGGCACCCTGCGCATGGACGACGACCTCACCGTCAACCGCTTCATCCTCCGGATTCCGATCGTGCATATCCCCGCCGACCGACAGTCGGAGGCTCCCGCACTCCCGACCGCCGCGGAGCACGCCGAAGAGGCGTCGCCCCGGAGCGACGCTGCGGCGAAACCCGCGATCCTGATCGTCGAAGACGACCCGGAGATGCAGGCTTTCATCGCCCGCCATCTGACCGGCGCCTACCGCACGGCGACGGCCGACAACGGCAGTCAGGCCCTGGAGAAACTCGCGAAGAGCAAGGCGTTCGACCTGATCGTAAGCGACGTGATGATGCCCGAAACGGACGGTCTCGAACTATGCCGCCGGATCAAGTCCGATCTGCAATACAGCCACATCCCCGTTCTGCTGCTGACGGCCAAGACCGACATGGCATCGAAAGTCGAAGGGCTGGATACCGGAGCGGACGCCTACATCGAAAAACCGTTCTCGCTGGAGTATCTGCGGGCCAGCATCGCCACGCTGCTCTCCAACCGGGAGATGGTGCGCCGGCACTTCCTCGAAGCCCCGCTGGTCAAATCCGAAACCCTGACCTACTCGAAAACCGACGAGGAGTTCATACGCAAGCTGGACGAATACATCATGCACTACATGGATCAGGCGGATCTGTCGGTCGACGACCTGGCCGACGAGATGTGCATGAGCAGCTCGAACCTGTTCCGCAAGCTCAAGGCGATCATCGGCAAGAATCCCAACGAGTACCTCCGCATCAAACGCCTGAAAAGGGCCGCGGAGCTGCTTCAGCAGGACAAATACAGCATTACGGACATCAGCCTGCTGGTAGGCTTCCGCTCTCCGACCTATTTCTCCTCGTGTTTCAAGAAACAATTCGGGATCACCCCGACGGAATTTCTCGACGGAGGCGGTTCCCGATAGCGAAAAGCCGAATTTGCAGGATTTTTACTACTTTTTGCCGAATTTCTTATATGCTGCGACAACGAAACGACATAACTTTGAACCAAAATAATACCTTCTACATGCCGAGACTACTATTCACCTTGCTGGGTATCGGATTGCTTTCGACGTCCTACGCCCAAACTTTCACCGAATGGCAGGACCCGAACATCAACGCCGTGAACCGGCTGCCGATGCGCGCCTCGTACTTCGCCTACGAATCGGCCGGGCAGGCCGCCGCCAACGACAAAAGCCAGTCGGAACGCTTCGCGACGCTCGACGGCGCATGGCGCTTTCTGTGGGTGCGCGACGCCGACCAGCGTCCCGCAGCGTTCTTCCGCACCGACTACGACGACCGTTCGTGGGGCACGATGCCCGTTCCGGGGTTGTGGGAGCTGAACGGCTACGGCGATCCGCAATACGTCAACGTCGGCTACCCGTGGCGCGAACAGTACGCCAGCAATCCGCCTCTCGTCCCCGTAAAGGAGAATCACGTGGGCTCCTACCGCCGCGAGATCGAAATTCCGGACTCGTGGTCGGGGCAGCAGATCGTCGCGCACTTCGGATCGGCGACCTCGAACCTCTATCTGTGGGTGAACGGGCGCTTCGTCGGATACAGCGAGGATTCGAAACTCGAATGCGAGTTCGACGTGACGAAATTCGTGAAGCCCGGCAAGAACCTCTTCGCCTTGCAGATCTTCCGCTGGTCGGCCGGCACCTACCTCGAAGACCAGGACTTCTTCCGCTTCAGCGGGCTTTTCCGCTCCGTTTTTCTCTATGCCAAACCCCGGATTCACCTGGAGGACCTGTGGTTCCAGACGGGGCTGGAGCCGGACAACGCCACCGGGACCCTTTCCATCCGCCTGCTGCTGAGCGGTGAGACAGCGGGAGCGTCGGTCCATTGCCGCATAACCCACCCAACGCAGGGCGTCCTTTTAAACGGCCCCCTGGCACTGGCCTGCGACGGGAAATACCTTCGCAGCCGCTCCCTCCAGTTTGAACAGATCCGCCCTTGGCAGCATGAAACGCCGGAGCTGTAC
>CAMWWU010000143.1 GCA_947178025.1 uncultured Alistipes sp.
GGGGAGACCAGAGAATGTGCCTCACGGCGATCGAAGCCGCTACGGCCGCGATGCCCATCACGAGAAAGACCCACCAGCACTTCACGCCGAAGCGGTATTCGCCCCGGATGACCAGCGGATGGAAGAGTCCGATGATGAGGAACGTCGCGACGCCGATGACCAGTCCGGTCAGGTTGTATTGAGCGAGAAAATCCATATCGTCTTGTTTTTCGGGATAAAGATAGTGAAAAATAATCGGACCGCCGCACAGCACGACGGGCGACCCTTGCAGGAAGAGCCGCCCGTCGTCGATGAATAGCTGCGGGATACGTCAGAAATTATACTGGATCTGGAACTGCGCGCGGTTGGCGTGGGCATACTGCGTGTCCATGTTCTTGCGCGTGCCGTAGAGGTACTCGACTGCGACCTTGCAGCGCGGCGTGATCGAGTAGAAGATGTTGCCGAAGATGTACTGGCCCTGACGGTACTCGTCGGCGAACGAACCGTTCTTCTCCTCCACGCGGACCATCGAGTAGCCGCCCGAGAGAGCCATGCGACGCGTCAGGTTGAGCTGTGCCGCAGCCTGCCAGCCCCACATGGGCATGGTCTGAATCTGCATGGGGTTCTCGGGGTTGGGGGTGAAGTCGAGACCCGAGCCCGTCAGATCCTGGATGTAGGGAGTGATGCCCTCGCCGTAGACGCCGTTCATAAAGAGACGCAGCCAGGGGCACACCTTGATCTTGCCGCTGAACTGTACGCCCCAGCCGAGCAGCGACGTGTTCTCTCCGCTTTGCAGGTTGTGCGCGTAGAGGTTGCGCAGCACGCCCGATGCGCGGAGGTGGCTCTCGCGATTGGCGCCCCAGGCATACTGGAGGTAGAGCGGGAAGTCGGGCATGCGCTGCGGCAGCGGAGCATAGTACTCGTCGTAGGTGGCGCTCAGGTGCGGCATCTCGGCAGCGACGCCGAAGGTCAGGTGCTCGCGGGCGAAGGTCACCTCGTAGCGGGCCACGGTCGCGAAGCGGAAGTTATAGGCGTTGGGACCCTGGAAGTCGATGGTCTGCGGAGCGGCCTGCAAGTCGCAGAAAGTCGTGACGTCGCGACCGAACGTGAAGCCGAGGAACGACACGTAGGCCGAACGCACGCGGGGCGTATAGCTGCCCTGCGAACCGCCTCGGAAGTCGGCATCCATGTAGACCACCACGCGGCCCAGCGCACGGGTGTTCGCAATCGATTTCAGGAAGATCCGCGACGTCGAAGCGTCCATCGTCAGCTTCTGACGGGTAGCGAACGTCCCGGGGATCGGAATGTCGTAGGGCACGAAGTCGAGATTGTCCACCGCGCCCTCGAAGTCATAGGCCGCACGCAGGTTGATCACGCCGCCCACCGCGAACGAGAAGCGGTTGTTCTTGCTGGCGAAGACGAACTGCGGACGCTCGGTCTGCTGGAATCCGTAGCGATGCGTCTCCATGTAATCCTGCGTGGCGTTGTTCACCGCCATGCGGTTCAGAGCAGCGGCCTGCTGCATGGCGCAGGAACCGCAGTTGTAGACCGTATCCACCTCGTGCACCGAGATCAGGTAGACCGTAGGCGAATAGTCGCCGTTCTGCACGCCGGAGGCACGACGCTGAGCCGACACGGAGGAGCCAAGAAGCAGAGCTACAATCAGAAGTCGAAATGTTTTCATAAGCCGTTTAATTTGGTTGTTTAATTAACTTGTCTTGTGTGATATGTTTTGTTTTTGGGACACAGTGAGTTAATATTCACCCCGCAAATTAGCAAGTTGTATGCCAAATGCCCGTGCACGGATTTTGTTTTGAATCGCGGACGGAGATTTTTCCCCTCTTTTGTCGTATCTTTGCAGCGCCGTTTTATCGACATGACAAGACTATTACCTGCGGTTACGGCACTCGACGACCAGAAGGTCTCCGCAGATGGCGGCGCTGCCGCTGCGTATGCCGTCACCATATAATAAATATGTATATGCTGTTCTCGACCATCCTGATTCTCGCTTTCGCGACCTCCGCCGCCGACTACGCCTGCTGGCGCCGACACCTGCGGCATGCCTCGCCGGGGCGCCGCCGCCTCTTCCTGCTGTGGGTGCTACCCAGCGACGCCCTGCTGCCCGCCATCGCCCTGACCGGCTTCCTGCTGCGCGACAACACCACGACGTTCATGCTCTGGGCCATGTGGCTCCTCTGGGTCTGGATGCTCCTCGTCCTGCCGCGCATCGCCTGGTACCTGCTCGCCGCCCTGCGCCGGCCGCGGACGGGCCTCGTCGCGGGGGCCGGCATCGTCGCTCTGCTCGTCTGGGGCGCCACGAGCGGCCGCACCCACCTGCGCGTCACCCGCACGGAGGTCTGCTCCCCGAGACTCCCCGCCGCATTCGACGGCCTGCGCATCGTCCAGCTCTCGGACATCCACCTCGGCACCCTCGTGCGTCCCGAGCGCGAGCTGCACCGGATCGTCGACAGCGTATCGGCGCTCCGCCCCGACCTGATTCTCTTCACGGGCGACCTGGTGAACATCCGCAGCTCGGAGCTCGACGACCGCGCCATGCGGCTGCTGGGAGGCCTCCGGGCTCCGCTCGGCGTCTTCTCCGTGCTGGGCAACCACGACGTCGGAGTCTACATCAAAGACACCGTCGCGCAGCCGCGCGAGGCGAGTCTCGCCGAGGTCGTAGCCCGGCAGGAGGCGATGGGGTGGCGGGTGCTCGCCGACACCACGGTCTATCTCGTGCGCGGCGGCGACAGCCTCTCCCTCTCGGGCATCTCGTTCGACCCGGCGCTGCGCAAACAGCGCCACGACGCGACCCTTCCTCCGGCTCCGCTCGACATCGTATACCGCGACGTCCCGCCCTCGCTCTACAACATCACGGCGGTCCACCTGCCCCAGCTCTGGGATCAGATCGTCGAGGCAGGCTACGGCGACCTGACCCTCTCGGGCCACGTCCACGCCATGCAGGCCAAACTGCACCTCTTCGGGCGGAGCTTCTCTCCGGCTCAGTTGCTCTACACGAATTGGAGCGGCCGTTACGACGACGGGCCGCACACGCTCTACATCAACGACGGCACGGGCTACGTCGGATACCCGATGCGCCTGGGGGCCTGGCCCGAAATCACCCTGATAACTCTCCGAACATGCGAATAACCCTCTCCGCCGCGGTCACGGCCGACGGCTACCTCGACGACAACACCCCCTCGCGGCTCGTCATCTCCACGCCCGAGGACTGGGCCGAAGTGCTGCGTCTGCGCGCCGCGCACGACGCCATCCTGGTCGGCGCCGAAACCCTGCGGCGCGACGATCCGGCCCTGCTGCTACGCGACGAAGACGTTCGGGCGCGCCGACGGGCCCTCGGCCTGCGTCCCGACATCGCCAAGGCGACGCTCACCCGCACCGGACGGCTCTCTCCGTCGCTGCGCTTCTTCACCGAAGGCGACGCCGACCGCTATGTCTTCTCCGACCGGCCGCTCCCCGAACTGGAGGGCGCGGCGGAGGTCATCCGCACCGAAGATCCCGTCACGGCGGCGGAGATCGTCACCGAACTCGAACGCCGCGGCATCGAAAACCTCTTCGTCGAAGGCGGCTCGCAAATTCTCGGCATGTTCATCGCAGAGGGGCTGGCCGACACGCTGCGTCTCGCGGTCAATCCGCACCTCACGCTCGGTCCGGATCGCGGGGGCGCCCGGTTCCGCTACGCCCCGCCCGCCGCAGCGCCCGGCACCGAGGAGCGCTTCGGCGACATGGTGGTCACGACCTGGCACCTGCACGAACGTGCCTCCGAGACAGAGGATCTGCGCCGCCTGCGCGAGGCCGTCGAGGCGAGCCGCCGCTGCACGCCGAGCGCCACATCGTACTGCGTCGGAGCGGTCGTGGTCGCGGCCGACGGCCGCAGCTTCACGGGCTACACCCACGAGACCTCGCCGACGCACCACGCCGAGCAGGAGGCGATCGCCAAGGCGCTGGCCGCCGGAGCCGAACTCCGGGGCGGGGCGATCTACTCCTCGATGGAGCCCTGCTCGACCCGCGCCAGCGAACCCGAGAGTTGCACGCAGCTGATCCTGCGCCACGGCTTCGCCCGCGTGGCCTTCGCACTCTACGAACCCGACCGATTCGTCCGCTGCTGCGGCGCGCTGACGCTCCGCCGGGCCGGCGTGGAGGTCCGCTGTTACCCGGCGCTGGGCGACGAAGTGCGCGCCGTGAACGCGCACCTGTGGCGGTAACGGACGCAATTTGTGTCCGAAAGGGCCTAATAATGTTCTGAATGCCCTATGCAATAAACGAAGAAACGAAATAACGTTTATTTTTGCCGGCAAATCAATTGTGCGATATGAAAATAGCAGTCACGATCGCTTTGACGGCCGCCGCGTTGGGGCTCGCCGTACCGGCTGCAGCCCAGCAGCCCGGCCGTTCGCTCACACTCGACGAAGCGTTCGACGTCACCCTTTCTGAGAATCCCGCCCTCAAGGCGGCCGCCTACGAAGAGCGCGCCGCCACGCAGGAGCGCCGCGCAGCCATCGGCCTGCGCATGCCCCAGATCGGCATCACGGGAGCTTACGCCTACATGGCCAAGGACATCGGGTTCGACTTCAACGACCTGAAAGGCCCCGCCGGCAACATGGCGCAGCAGCTGCTGCCGCTCGTTCCCGAGCAGTTCCTGCCGCAGGTCTCGGGGCTTCTCGGCCAACTCAACGCGGCCGACTGGTTCCTCAAGGTGCAGGACCGCAGCCTCGGATTCATCGGCGGCCAGGTCAGCGTTCCGATCTGGCTCGGCGGTAAGATCAACGCCGCCAACCGCGCCGCGAAGATCAACGAGCGCACCGCCACGGAGCAGGGCCGCCAGACGCGCAACGCCCTGATCTCCGAACTGGTCGAGCGCTATTTCGGGCTCTCGCTGGCCATGCAGGTCGTCGAGGTGCGCCAGCAGGTCGTCGACGGCGTGCGCCGCCACCTGGAGGATGCCGAGGCGCTCGAACGCAACGGCATGATCGCCCGCAGCGAACGCCTCTACGTCGATTTCAAGATGGCCGAAGCCGAGCGCGAGCTCGCCGACGCCCGTCTGCAACTGGAGACGATCTCCAGCGCCCTGAGCAATACGCTCGCCAGCGAGGCGGCGTGGCGTCCGGCCACCTCGATGTTCATCCTCGACCGCATCGAGGAGCTGGAGTACTACCAGGACCTGGCGCAGGAGCGCAACCCGCTGCTCAACCAGGTGTCGCTCAAGCAGCAGCTGGCCGAGGAGGGCGTCCGCGTGCAGCGCTCCGCCTTCCTCCCGCAGGTCGCGGCGATCGGCGGCGCCTCGTTCTCCAACTACCAGGTCGCCGGTCTCGTGCCGCGCTGGGTCGGGGGCGTGGGGGTCAACATCAAGCTCTT
>CAMWWU010000144.1 GCA_947178025.1 uncultured Alistipes sp.
AGCGTGTAGGTCGCTTCGGGGAGTTTGTCGAGCGCCGTTTCGATGCGCACCGTCGTGCTATCGCGCGGAATCTGGCAGAGGATGTTGTGGGTGTAGAACGAGGGGCGCACGGGTTTGCGGTCGCCGTCGAGCCACTGCACCTGCGTGAAGAACGCCACGGTGCGGCCCGTGTTCTTCAGCCGGAGGTCGATCAGGTGGCATCCGTTCTCCGTCGAGGTCTCGAACGACGCGGCGACCTTGGTCCGGGCCAGCTGCCCGAGCGACTGGAAGCCTGCCGTAGCCGGGCCGGTGAGCGTGTTGGCTCCCTTGTACTCGTTGTCCGAACGCCAGTAGAAGTTGCTGCCGACCTGCCGGCCGCGCTCGTCGAAGAGCCGCAGGCGGATGAACTGCACGGGGGTCTTCGAGGCCGAGAAGTCCAGCGTCAGCACGTCGTTCGCAACGCCGTCCTCGGGGAGGTCGACCGTTGCCGACTGCGCGTCGATGCGCCGCATGTCGAGATCGTAGACCTCGGCCGAGACGCGGTAGGCGCGGTAGGCGCAATAGCGGTCGTTGACCACCGACACCGTATTTTTCAGGTAGTCGAACTGCGGGTGGAGGGGTTCGCAGGCGTTCTGCGCGGCATAGAGCGCCGCCGTGGGTTCGAGCGACCAGTCCCACATGCGTCCGGCGACCTGGCGGACGGCCGAATTGTGGTACCAGTAGAGGAAGCCCGAGGTGAAGCGGTCGCCGTAGCCGAACTTGTTGTAGTTCCAGACCTCCCAGATGCTCTTGTAGTTCATGGCTCCGAGGAACTGCGCCTTCTCGGCGAACTCCTCGATGCTCTGCGAGGGGCCGTATTCATTGGTCATGTCGGTGTAGAGCGTCGACATGAGGTGGAATCCGTTGCCGTCGGAGTAGTCCCAGACGGCCTTGTTGATGGGCCACAGATCCTTTTCGTCCATCATCTCGCGCAGGCACTCGACCGTCGGCAGGCACGGAGCGCCGTACTCGGGGTTGAAGCCGTTGACGCGGCTGCCGCGCGGCGAGGCCTTGTCTTCGTAGTGGCTCATGATGTTGACCTGCTTGTAGGGGCTGCCGTCGTGGATGCCGCCGCACTCCGACTGCATCTGGTAGCCGCGCGTGCCGTCGAGCGTTTCGAGCAGCCGCTCCATCTGCGGCATCTCGGTGCTCTCGTTCGAGGAGACGTAGTAGGCCAGCGAGGGGTGGTTGCGGATGCGCTTCACGGTCGAAACGACGTTCGCATAGTAAACGCCCGGATCGTTGGGGTGGTTGGTGTCGCCCGTCATCCAGAACTCCTGCCAGACGAGGATGCCCAGCGAGTCGCAGAGCTGGAAGAAGTAGTCCGATTCGGTGATGCCGCCGCCCCAGAAGCGGATGAGGTTCACGCCCGACTGGGCCGTATAGCGCAGTTCGGCGCGGGTGCGTTCGTCCGACGTGCGGAGCATGGCTTCGGGCAGCCAGTTCGTGCCGCGCACGAAGAGCGGACGGCCGTTGATGCGAAACGAGCGCGACTTGTCCGGTGTGTCGGTCGAGGAGGTGATCTCGCGGATGCCGAAGCGCGTGGAGATCGAGTCGCTGACCTTGCCGTCGAACTCGACCTTCAGCGTCAGGTCGTAAAGCTCCTGCTTTCCCTTGTTCAGCGGCCACCACAGCCGCGGATTGCGAATCACCAGCTGCGGGAACTCCTCGGGGGTGAAGACCACCTCCTGCACCTCGCCGCGGTAGAGCGACACCTCCTTCTCGAAGCGGATGCCTTCGCCGCGGATCTCGCCGCTGACCTTGGCCTTGCGCCAGGTGTTCTGCGGAATGTAGTCGGGGTAGCTCACCTCGACCGAGACGGTCTGGCGCGCCACGTCGTAGCCGGGTTTCTCCAGCTCGGACTTCACGAACGGATGCTCCAGACGGACACGTCCGGTGGTGAACAGGGTGATGTCGCGCCAGATGCCGGTGTTGCGGTCGCGGATGCCGTCGAGGTAGAAGAAGTCCCATCCGACGGTCATCAGCTGGGTGACGTTGCGGCCGATCTCGCCGTTGCCGCCGTTCTGGAACTCGCCGTTCGCGCCGAACGACTTGCCGCCCTTGGGCCGGATCGTGCCGGGCATGTCCACGGGGTAGACTTTCACGGCCAGGACGTTCTGCCGGTCGAGGGATACCTTGTCGGTGATGTCGATGACGCGTTGCAGGAACATGCCGGCCGTATTGCCCACCATGTTGCCGTTGAGCCAGATCTCCGCGCGGTAGTTGATGCCGTCGAGCTGCATCCAGATCTTTTTGCCGTCGCACTCTTTCCGGTCGAGCCGGAACTCCGTGCGGAACCAGTAGGTGTAGAAATCCCGTCCGACACGGTACAGGTCGGGGATGAGGTTCGATTCGAGCTTGTTGTTCAGGCCGTAGTACGGCTCGGGGTATACGCCGTCGTGCACCAGGGAGTTGAGCACCGTCCCCGGAACCACTGCCGGCAGCCACTCCCCGGTCGGGAGTCCGGCGGAGGAGATCTCCTCGGAGCGGACGTTCACCTGGTCGGCGCGCCGCATTTTCCAATCGAACTGTCCGCCGTGACCCGCTTTCGAGGTCAGGGTACAGATCGTCTCGCGCTCTTTGGCCGCGCGCTGCGCCGGTGCGGCCAGGGGGGCGAGGAGCAGAAGAAGCAGTAAGGTTCGTATCATTTTACAGTGGGTTATCGGTTGGTGAAAAATTTCGTGACGCGGTCGGGGCTGAGCATCTGCCAGAGCGAAGCCACGGTCCAGCCCGGTGCGAAGATGTCGTTGTAGAAGCCCTTGCCGTTCTTGCCGTAGTCCCAGGCGGTGTGCTGTACCACCTCGGGGTAGTAGCCGCAGCGGCCGATCTCGAACATCGACCCTTCGGCGGGCATCAGCTGGAGCATCGAGCTGCGGATCACGGCGCTCATGCGGGCGAAGCGGGGTTCGTCGCACGCTTCGGAGAGGAAATCGAGCACCGTGGCGAATTCGAAGACGAAGACGTCGACGTGGTTGTTCTCCACCGACACGTTGCCCCAGCCGCGCGAGCGGAATCCCACGTCGCCGAGCATCTGTCCCTGAGCGAACGGCACGTCCCAGAGGTAGTACCACGAAAGGGCGAAATAGGCCGCCTCGCGGCACAGATCGACGTAGTGCTGCCGCTCGCTCCCTTCGGTGACGAACGTCAGGTAGTACATCGCCGTCGAGGCGTAGAGCGAAGCCTCCTTGTCCTCGCAGTTGGCGTCGAGCGTCGACGAAAAATAGTCGGATTGGGAGATGAGGTGCTTTTCGAGGTAGCCGGCCGTGCGCTTGGCGCTGCGGAGGTAGGCGTCGTCTCCGAAATAGGCGTAGGCCATCGTCAGCGAAAGCGTGGCCGAGGGGGTGCTGCCGCCCGAGGCATCCACGACGGTCAGGTTGTCGCGGAACTTGCGGGGGAAGCTGCCGTCGGGGTTCTGAAGCTCCGTGAGGCGCTCCAGCAGGGTCCGTACACGGGCCTCCCAGCGGGGGTGGCTGCGGCCGCGGCGCTTTTCGTAGTCGAGGTAGTTCAGCAGGGCGTAGAGGCCCTCCGACTGGCGGCGGATGCTGTATACGTCGGTCTCGCGCTCGCGCTTGAAGTCGACCACTTCGCGGATCAAGCCGCCCGGCGTGAAGCCGTATTGCAGGTAGCTGTCGAAGATCGACCGCGCCTCGGCGGCGAGCTGCTCCCGGCCGTTCGCTTCGCCGTACTCCAGTGCGTTGAAGGCGTTGAGCAGCACGCGCCCGATGAACCCTACTTCGGCGATATCCGTGCTTTCGCAGTCGGCCGTGCGGAGCTCGACGCCGGAGGTGAACTTCAGCGGATACTCGCCGACGTAGCTTTGGACGAAGTATTCGGTCAGAAGGGCCTTGGCCTCGGCCGGGGTGTAGCGCGGGGCGACGGGCTGCGGATCGAGCGCGTCGAACGAGCGGTTCCACGCATCGGCGACGAACGACGAGTAGGAGGGGCTGACGCCCTTGCGGATCGTCCAGGTCAGGCGGCGCGTCTCGCCCTGCTCCAGCTTTTCGAAGGCCCGGACCGCCGGGGCGAGGGTCAGTTTGCGGATGTAGGATTTCGGGGCTTCGCAGTAGGGGAATCCGAAGACCAGCGCCGCGCGCGACTCCTCGTTGCGGAAGCCCGTGAAGCCCAGCGAGGTCTTGCCCGAGAGGATCACCTCGCCGTAAGCGTGGCAGGCGAGCGCCTCGCAGTCGAGCGAGTCGGTGCGGAGCACCGTATAGGAAATACCCGATTTTTCGTCGTAGATACCCGTAAGGGGCGTGCTCAGGCGGTCTTCGCGAACCAGCCAGCTGTCGCCGGTGCGGAACGAAGGGGCCGATTCGGGCGAACGCAGGTTGCGCCGGTACCAGAATCCGGGCAGGTAGAAGAGGCACTCCTCGTGGGCGAGTTCCGTGCGGAACGACTGCTCTACGCTATAATATAGGAGTTCGTCCGCCGTCAGTGTGAGGACGATTCGGATCTCGTCGTCCGTCTCGGTTTTCTCCCGGCGGACGGTGAGCGGCAGCTGTTCGTCGGCCGTTAAATTCCCCCCCCCTCGGCGGTTTCGCGCAGGTCGTAGGTCGTGGCGGGATTGCCCGCGGTTTTCAGGGTGATTCGCTGCGAGAGACGGCCCTCCATGGCTGCGACCTCACCGGCGATCGCGCAGCATGCGAACAGGATGGAAATGCACTTTTTCATCGGTTGCTTTCGGTCCGGCAGCCCTGAGGAGCGCGCCGGTTTTCAAGTTGGTGTTTTAGTCAATACAAAGGTAGGAAAAGGAAAATCGGAGCAAGGAAATATAGTCGCTAATAACGAAAAAATCATCTCAAAGTCGTCTCGCGATCCGGCTGGAAGGAGGAAGGGTTGTTGTGTAATATATTGATTTTCAATATTTGTTTCGACGCTTCGTTTTTGTCTCATGGGCGGCGAGGTGTTTTTTTGTGATTAAATTTACCTATATTTGTTCTGCCAACCTGCATATCGTATGAAAAAACTTTATACGCTTGTCCTCATGCTTTGCTGCGGCGTCTTTTGGGGCCGTGCGCAGTCGATCCATTTCGATCGCCTGGACATCAACGACGGATTGTCGCAAAATACGGTCACCTCGATCATCCAGGACGACAAGGGATTCATGTGGTTCGGCACGAAAGACGGCCTGTGCCGCTACGACGGGAAGCAGTTCAAGACCTTCATGCACGATCCCCGTCTCACGACCGGGCTGGGGAACAGCTTGGTCAAATGTCTCGTCCAGGGTCGCGCTCCTGTCTGGTATACACATCTGACGCTGCCGCCGAAGAGCCGTGTGTAGGTGGCGGGGGTGGCCGTAGCCATTAAAAAAA
>CAMWWU010000145.1 GCA_947178025.1 uncultured Alistipes sp.
AGACCGGAAAGCCCATCTTGTCGCCGTCGCGCTTCGAGAGCTTGCCGCCGCCCGTAGGCTTGAGCAGCAGGGGCAGATGGGCGAACTCGGGCTGCGTATCCTGCCAGCCGAAGGCCTCGTAGAGCAGGTAGTGGAGCGGCAGCGACGGCAGCCACTCCTCGCCGCGGATGACGTGCGAGATCTCCATCAGGTGGTCGTCGACGATGTTCGCGAGGTGGTACGTGGGCAGCGCATCGGCCGACTTGTAGAGCACCTTGTCGTCGAGCGTCGAGGTATTGACCTCCACGTGGCCGCGGATCAGGTCCTCCATGGCAACGACACGATCCACGGGCATCTTGAAGCGGATCACCCACTGGTCGCCGCGGTCGATGCGTGCGCGAACCTCCTCGGCCGGCAGTGCGAGCGACGTCGCGAGCCGCTCGCGCACGGCGTGGTTGTAGGCGAAAGCCTCGCCGCGCTCCTCGGCCTCCTTGCGCAGGGCGTCGAGTTCGGCGGCCGTGTCGAAAGCGTAGTAGGCCCACCCCGCCTCGACGAGTTGCAAGGCGTATTTCAGATAGATTTCACGGCGTTCGCTCTGCCGGTAGGGGGCGTGGGGTCCGCCGACGCCGACGCCCTCGTCGATCTCGATGCCGCACCAGTCGAGCGACCGCATGATATACTCCTCGGCCCCCGGCACGAAACGCTGCGAATCGGTATCCTCGATGCGCAGGATCATCTTGCCGCCGTGCTTGCGGGCGAAGAGGTAGTTGTAGAGCGCCGTGCGCACGCCGCCGATATGCAGCGGGCCGGTGGGACTGGGTGCGAAGCGCACCCGAACAGGTCTTTCCATAGCTATTTTCTGTCTTGTATATGCTTTTGAACGCGCCCCGTTTTCCGAGAGCGACGGTTTCGACCGCGGCGGCGTTCCGCTGCCGGGTTATTTGACGCGATACTCGATCCGCATGGTGATGCGGGCCTTCTTCTGCCGCGAGGTGGTGTTGAACGATCCGCCGGCCGAGAACTCCTCGTTGGAGTTGGCGCCCGTGATCTGGAACACGCCCATGCGGGCCGATGCCACGCGGCCGATCTTCGTGCCGGCGTTGGCGGCGATCTTCTCGGCGCGCGTGCGGGCATCGGCCGAGGCGGTCTCGATGAGTCCGAGTTTCACGTCGTCGAGTTTCGTATAGTAGTAGTTCGGGGCGTAGGCCTCGATCGACACGCCCTGCGCGATGAGCGAAGAGATCTCGCGCGAAACGGTCTCGACCTTCTCCACCTCCTTCGACTCGACGGTGAAGCGCTGCCGCAGTTCGTAGCCCGAGAAGCGGTTGCCGGCCCACTTGCCGTCCTGATAGACCGATGCGTACTGCTTCTCGACGTTCACGAACTCGAAGACCACGGCTTCGGCCGGCACGCCTTTCGAGGCGAGGTAGTCCTGCACCTTCTTCTTGCTGGCCTCGATCTGGGCATAGCCCGCGGCGACGTTCTGCGCCTCGGCCGTAAGGGCTCCCGACCAGACGATCAGGTCGGAGGTGAACTCCGTCTCGCCGAGCCCGGTCACCACCACGGTGTCCTGCACGCGGTACTTGTAGGTATAGGCCCGTCCCAGCACGACGGCACAGGCTACGGCGGCGAGCGCCAATACGAGATACTTGCTGTTTTTCATGATCGCAATGCTTTCATATCAGACATTGAAGAGGAAGTGCATGATATCGCCGTCCTGCACGACGTACTCCTTGCCCTCGATGCCGATCTTGCCCGCATCGCGGCAGGCACGCTCGGATCCGAGCGTCGTGTAGTCGTCGTACTTGATGACCTCGGCGCGGATGAATCCCTTCTCGAAGTCGGTGTGGATGATGCCGGCCGTCTGGGGCGCCTTCATGCCGCGGACGTAGGTCCAGGCGCGGGTTTCGTCGGCACCCGTCGTGAAGAACGTTTCGAGATCGAGCAGCTTGTAGGCCGACTTGATCAGACGCGCCACGCCCGACTCCTCCAGACCGAGGTCTTCGAGGAAGAGCTGACGCTCCTCGTAGCTCTCGAGTTCGGCGATGTCGGCCTCCGTAGCGGCCGCCACGATCAGCATCTCGGCGTTCTCCCCGGCGATGGCCTCGCGCACGGCCTCGGTGTAGGCGTTGCCCGCAGCGGCGCTCTTCTCGTCGACGTTGCAGACATAGAGCACCGGTTTGTCGGTGAGCAGGTTCAGATCGGCGACCAGCTTGCGGTCCTCCTTGTCGAGCTCCACGGTGCGGGCGCTCAGCCCCTGTTCGAGCACCGACTTGTAGCGCAGCAGCAGCTCCACGGCGCGCTTGGCGTTCTTGTCGCCGCCCGAGGTCGCCTGCTTCTGGGTCTTGGCCAGACGGTTCTCGATCGTCTCCAGGTCCTTGAGCTGCAACTCGGTGTCGATGATCCCCTTGTCGCGCACGGGATCGATCGATCCGTCGACGTGGGTGATGTTGCCGTTGTCGAAGCAGCGCAGCACGTGGATGATGGCGTTGGTGTTGCGGATGTTGCCCAGGAACTTGTTGCCCAGGCCCTCGCCCTTCGAGGCGCCCTTGACCAATCCGGCGATGTCGACGATCTCGATCGTCGTCGGCACGACCCGCTTCGGGTTGTCGATCTCATCCAGCCGGATGAGCCGCTGGTCGGGAACGGTGATGACCCCCACGTTGGGGTCGATGGTGCAGAAAGGGAAGTTGGCTGCCTGCGCCTTGGCGTTGGACAGACAGTTGAAAAGCGTCGACTTGCCGACGTTGGGCAGGCCCACGATGCCGCATTGTAATGCCATTTGGATTCAGCTTGGTATGTTAATTTTCGTTTTCTCGGGTTCTCCCGCCGCACGGGAACGTCCGACGGGTCTGCAAAGATACGAATAAGCCGAGAGAAAAAAGCAAGCTCGCTTGCATTTTTTCCGAGGCGCAGTATCTTCGGCGCAGCCAAAGTTACGAATAAGCGAGAGCAATGGCAAATTTATTTGACCATTGCCGAGCGGGAGTATCTAAGGCGAAGCCAAAGTTACGAATAAGCATGGGCAAAATCAAGTTCACGTGCACTTTTTCCGAGGCGCAGCAGCTCGGCAAAAACAACGCGGCACGAAACTGGCGGCGATTCCGTACGATTTTATCATCTATTCGGATATTTCTTGCATGGCACGAAGGGCACAAAAAGATATATTTGTAAAAAATAACCCCAGTCATGCGCCCGAAACTGCTTTTTTCGCTTCTTCTCGTCATTCTCTGCGCCACATCGCAGGCCGAAGTACGACTTCACACCACCTTCGGCAGCCACATGGTACTCCAGCAACGGAGTGCGCTCGTGCTGCACGGTACGGCCACCCCCGCCAGGTCGGTCGAGGTGCGCTGTTCGTGGCTGCCGGACGACCTCGCCGCCACGGCAGCGGCAGACGGCACGTGGAGGATCGCGCTCGACACTCCGGAGGCCACGTTCGAGCCGCAATGGATCGAAGTGCGGGAGACGAACACGATCCGTCTCGACGACGTGCTGATCGGCGAGGTCTGGCTGTGCTCGGGACAATCGAACATGGAGATGCCCATGCGCGGTTTTCCTTCGCAGCCCGTCGAAGGGGCGGCGGCAGAGATCGCCGCAGCCATGAAGTACGGGGGATTGCGGCTCTTCACCGTGGGCAGGGCCTGCGCGGAGACTCCGCAACGCGAATGCACGGGCCTCTGGTCGCGCACCACGCCCGGGCAGGTCGCACGCTTCAGTGCCGTCGCCTACCTCTTCGGGCGCCGTCTGACCGAGGCGCTCGACGTACCGGTGGGTCTCATCGTCGCCAGCTACGGCGGGTCGCGCATCGAGTCGTGGATGGATGCGGAGACGATCGCGCGATTCGATCCCGAGGACTATATCGCCCATGCCGACAAACCCTATCGCGACCCCTGCAAGCTCTACAACGGCATGATCGAACCGCTGACCGGCTATCCCGTGCGGGGCGTCGTCTGGTTGCAGGGCGAGAGCAACCGCCGCAACGCCCACGTCTACGCTCCGATGCTGCGCGAGCTGATGGCCCTGTGGCGCCGGAAGCGGTCGCAGCCCGAACTCCCGTTCATCGTCTGCCAGATCGCCCCCTGCCCCTACAACGGCGAAGGCAGACTCGGCGGCGCACGTCTGGTCGAGGCGCAGATCGAGGCGGTCAGAGCGGATCGCAATGCCTGGATGGTCGGCACCTCCGACATCGGCGACGAGCGGCTGATCCACTATCCCGACAAAAATACGGTCGCCGAACGCGTCTTCTACTCGGCGCTGGTCAACGTCTACGGCGTCGAAGGCCTGCCCGTTTCGGGACCGGCCGTCTCGCACGTCGACTATGCGGAAGGCCGCGCCATCGTCCACTTCGACCATGCGGAACGAGGGCTCAATCCGTTGAACGCACCCCTCGCAGGATTCGAACTGGCGGGCGCGGACGGCATTTTCCATCCGGCGACGGCCCGGGTCGGAGCCTTGCGGTCTACGGTCGAAGTTTCGTCGGCCGAGGTGCCGGCTCCGTGCGCGCTACGCTACGCCTTCGCCGACTGGCACCGAATCGATCTGTACAACTACGCCGGGCTGCCCGCGTTCCCGTATCGTTCCGACTCGACCGATTACGGAGCGGCACAGCCGAAATAACCGAGGGCCCGAGCGCCCCGAAACCGCAAAAAAGATGAAAGCCATGAATCGTTGTCGTCTGCTGGCGATCGCTCTTTGCATCGTCGTGCCGCAGACGGTGCTCCCCGAAACACGGGATATCCAGATGCGTTTCCTCGGCGTCGCCGAGGGACTTTCGCATCAGACGGTCAACTGTTTCTGTCAGGACGAATTCGGATTCGTCTGGATCGGGACACAAGACGGCCTCAACCGGTTCGACGGCCGCACCGTCGACCAGTTCAAACCCGACGGCTCGCCCTACGGAATCAGCAGCAACAACATCCGCCAGCTCCACAGCGACCGCAACGGTCACCTCTTCATCCGATCGCTGCAATGCGTCGAGCGCTACGACCTGCGGCGCGAACGGTTCGAACTGCTCTACAGCGGGGACGTAAGCGCCATGGCCTGCAACGGCGACTACATCTACCTCGTGGGCCGGGGGGGGGGGGGGGGGCGCGGGGCGGGGAGGGGGGGGGGGGGGGGGGGGGGGGGGGGGGGGGGGGGGGGGGGGGGGGGG
>CAMWWU010000146.1 GCA_947178025.1 uncultured Alistipes sp.
GTGTCGTAGTGTGTGATATTTTTAATGAAATATTAATTTTATTTAGTTGTTGTTTTGTTTTATTTAAATTTAGTTCTATTTTTGCTGTGTGATAATCGGAATTATTATGGAGAATAAGATGCTTAACCGAAAATCACTGCCGATCTGCTGCCCGTCGTGCGGCGATCGGCTGCGGGTTCAGGCCCTGAAATGTCCGGTCTGCGAAACGCGGATCGAGGGCGATTATCCGCTGCCGGCTTTCGTGCGACTGTCCGTCGAGGAGCAGCGTTTCCTGCTCGACTTCGTGAAGTGCGGCGGGTCGCTCAAGGAGATGGCCGCGCAGCTTGGCGTGAGCTATCCGACCGTTCGCAACCGGTTGGACGAACTGATCGAACACCTCAAACAACTCGAATCATGAAAAAATTACTGAATCCTTTCGTCTGGTACTCCGGCGAGAAGACGCTCGCCGCCGGAGCTGTGGGGCTGCTGGTCTCGGTGTCGGTCGCCCGATGGGGCGGGGTAGCGTTCCGCGGTGTCGTGTCGTCGGGCTACGGGGCGCTCTCCGCGGGGCAGCTCTTCGGGCAGGCCGTGGCGGGGTGGCTGGTGCTCTCCGTTTTGTTGTACGGTGCGGCGCGGATCTTCTCGAAGTCGCGGGTGCGGGCCGTCGATCTCTTCGGCAACCAGCTCTTCGCGCGTCTCGCCCTGCTGCCGCTCACTTGCCTGGGCGCTTTGCCCTGCATCCGTCGGGCGACGGAGCGGCTGGCTGCGGTCGCTCCGGAGCAGATCGCAGCGGTCACCCCGGAGATGCTGCCGATGCTGGCATTCGGCCTCGTGTCGCTGGCCCTGCTCGTCGGTTTCTTCGCCTGGAGCTGGCTGGGATTCTCCGTAGCGGCCAACCTGCGCGGCGGTAAGGCTGCGGGGATCTACGTCGTCTGTTATCTGCTCGCCGAGGTGCTGGCCGGATGCTGCACGTCGGCGATCGCGGGGTGGTGATCCGCTGCCGACCGCGAAAAGCCGGAATCTTCCCGAGGAAGATTCCGGCTTTTCGCGGTTATATGCTTCGATGTCCCGACTCTCCGGCCGGCTGTAGAACAGCGCTGCCGGGCCGTCGGTACATCGAAGTGTATTGCCCGGAGGCTACTTGTTGATCTTGGCCCACGAATCCTTGAGGGTCACCGTGCGGTTGAAGACCGGATGCTCGGGTGTCGAGTCGGTGTCGGGGCAGAAGTAGCCCACGCGCTCGAACTGGACGGCCTGACCGATCGGAATCTCGCGCAGCGACGGTTCGAGGTAGCCCTTGATCCGGACCATCGAGTCGGGGTTGAGGTTGTCCTCCCAGGTCTGTCCCTCCTCCACGTCGTCGGGGTTTTCCTTCGTGAAGAGCGGGTTGAAGAGGCGGATTTCGGCCTCCACGGCGTCGGCGGCCGACACCCAGTGGATCACGCCCTTGACGCGTCGGCCGTCGCTCGACGAGCCGTTGCCGGACATCGGGTCGTAGGTGCAGCGCAGCTCCGTGATGTTGCCCTCGGCATCCTTGACGACCTCCTCGCACCGGATGAGGTACGAGTAGCGCAGGCGCACCTCGCCGCCCGGCTGGAGGCGGAAGAACTTCTTGGGCGGGTTCTCCATGAAGTCGTCGCGCTCGATGTAGATCTCGCGCGAGAAGGGTACCTGGCGGGTGCCGGCGGCCTCGTTCTCGGGATTGTTCACGGCCGTGAAGAGCTCCGTGCGTCCCTCCTCGTAGTTGGTGATGACGACTTTCAGCGGATTCAGCACGGCCATGCGGCGCTCGGCGACCTTGTTCAGGTCCTCGCGCACGCAGTATTCGAGCTTTCCGAGGTCGATCACGTTGTCGCGCTTGGCGACGCCCACCATCTCGGCGAAGTTGCGCACCGAAGCCGGGGTGTACCCCTTGCGGCGCAGGGCGCAGATCGTCGGCATGCGGGGGTCGTCCCAGCCCATCACGGCGCCCTCCTGCACGAGCTTGAGGAGCTTGCGCTTCGACATCATCGTGTAGGTGAGGTTCAGACGCGCGAACTCGTACTGGTGCGAGGGGAAGATGTCGAGCGCCTGGATGAACCAGTCGTAGAGCGGACGGTGCACGTCGAATTCGAGCGTGCAGATCGAGTGGGTGATGCGCTCGATCGAGTCGCTCTGGCCGTGGGCGTAGTCGTACATCGGGTAGAGGCACCATTTGTCGCCCGTGCGGTGATGCTCGGCGTGGATGATGCGGTACATGATCGGGTCGCGGAAGAGCATGTTGGGGTGCGCCATGTCGATCTTGGCGCGCAGGACCTTCTCGCCGTCGGCGAACTCGCCCCGGCGCATGCGCTCGAACAGATCGAGGTTCTCCTCCACCGAGCGGTCGCGCCACGGCGAGGGTTTGCCCGGCTCGGAGACCGTGCCGCGCGTCTCGCGGATCTGCTCCTGCGTCTGGTCGTCGACGTAGGCCAGCCCCTTGCGGATCAGTTCGACGGCCCAGGCGTAGAGCTGGTCGAAGTAGTCCGAGGCGTAGCGCTCGACGGCCCACTCGAAGCCGAGCCAGCGGATGTCGCGCTTGATCGAGTCGACGTACTCCACGTCCTCCTTCACGGGGTTCGTGTCGTCGAAACGCAGGTTGCACTTGCCCCCGTATTTCTTCGCCAGACCGAAGTTGATGCAGATGCTCTTGGCGTGTCCGATGTGCAGGTAGCCGTTCGGTTCGGGCGGGAAACGGGTCTGAATCTCTTTCGTCCCCTGGGCGATGGAGTTTTCGATGATCTCTTCGAGGAAGTTCAGCGACTTCTCCCGGGTTTCGTTCGTTTCGATGGCCATATTATTCGTTATTTTTTGTGATTCTTGCTGTTGTATACAGGTTTGAGCAGCTTGACGCCCACCGTGAGCAGCTGCTGCGTGCCGAGGGCCGTGCCGTCGTGATGAGCGACGAACTCCGCGCCGACGGTCAGCGTGTCGGAGAAGAACGACCGGCGGTAGGAGAGCGACGTGCGGCTGTAGACCCCCTCGTCGGTGCGGAAGAAGCTCTCGCCGGGGTAGAGCTCGCGGCCGTAGGCGATGCTGGTGCCGTCGTCGAGCGTGTGACCGTAGAAAAACGGATGGAGGTTGTCGCCCACGTAGAGACGCTCGTCGAGGGTCAGGCCCCAGCGGCTCATGCGGAAGGCGAACTCGCCCATGCAGGGCGTCTCCCACCGGTGACCGTAGCTGCGGTCGCGCTGTGCCGTGATCAGGGCGCCCAGCTTGATGTCGAAGTCGAAGAAGGCGTTGAACTTCACGCCGACGCAGGGGTTGAGCAGCTGCAGGTCGACGACGTTCTCCTCGGGGCCTTCGCCGACCGGATAGTCCGGATTGAGATCCTTCTTGCCGGCGAAGTGGAACATCGAGTAGTTGAAGCCGTAGTAGAAGGTGTTCAGGTAGTGGCGCCCGGCGAGCAGGATGCGGAACTTCTCGCGCGAGACGGTCGAGTACATGCCTTCCCAGTCGCAGACGAACTCCACGTAGGAGCCGCGCCGGCCGTTGTACTGGGCCAGCACGCCGTTCATGCGGTCGTGGGTGAAGCGGTGCGCCTCGGTGAAGAAAGCCGTCGAGTAGTCCTCGTCGTGCATCAGGTCGCGGGTGAAGATACCGGCGGCGGCGCGCACGTACTGCGTCTGGAACTGGTAGTAGATCACGGGTTTGATCTCCGATACGAACGACGAGTTCTGCTCGCCGAAGTTCTGGAGCATGTCGGCGCCGAAGAAGAGCGTGTTCTTCTCCTCCCAGCGGATGCCGATGCGGGGCATCAGGCGCGCCGCGAAGTCGGTGCCCGACTGGATGTCGAGCCCCGGAACGGCGAACGTATTGCTGCCGAACTCCTTGTTGTCGAAGTACATCTTGAAGTCCGCGCCGACCAGGATCTCCTGAGCCGTCGCCGTGCGAGCGAAGACGCCGGCGAGGAGTGCGAGGACGAGAAAGGTTCTTTTCATGGGTCGAATGTCGTTGAACAACCGACAAAAATAGGGAAAAGATTTCAATTTTAGTTACATTTGTCCCCGAAATCACGCTACAACGAACCGATCATGCGAAAAATAACCAACGAAGAGCTCGGACGGCCTACCCCCGAGCAGTATGCCGCGATGGAGAAGATGCCGGTCGCGGTGGTTCTCGACAACGTGCGGTCGCTCCAGAACGTCGGGGCGTTCTTCCGCACGTGCGATGCGTTCGCCGCGGAGCGCATCGTGCTGTGCGGCATCACGGCCACGCCGCCCAACCGCGACATCCACAAGACGGCGCTCGGGGCCGAGCTGACGGTCGCCTGGTCCTACTCGCCGACCACCGAGGAGTGCATCGACCGGCTGCATGCAGAGGGGTACCGCGTTCTGGCCGTCGAGCAGGTCGAGGGGGCTGCGATGCTCGGGGAGTTCCGGGCCGAGCCGGGCGTGCGCTACGCGCTGGTCTTCGGCAACGAAGTGGCCGGCGTGGGGCAGCAGGCCGTGGACCGGTGCGACGGTGCGATCGAGATTCCGCAGGCCGGGGTGAAGCACTCGATCAACGTCTCGGTATCGGCCGGGGTCGTGCTGTGGGAGTTTTTCAGGCAGTTGAGGAATTAGGGCGCGGAGAACGGCCTGCCGGCTCGGCTGACCGGGAAGAAGTTCGCGGCGGGCGCCCTTCCGGCAAAAAAATTTTTAATTCTTCGATCGAAACCCTATCTTTGCCCCGCATGTCTAACCAAAACGCAGAAGAAACATGTCTGTAGAGAGCAAAGTTCGGGCGGTGACGACCTACCGCCTTACCGAGATGAAGCAGCGGGGCGAGAAGATCGCCATGCTCACCTCTTACGATTACTCGATGGCCAAGATCGTCGATGCCGCCGGTATCGACGTCATTCTGGTGGGCGACTCGGCCGCCAACGTCATGGCCGGTTACGAGACGACCGTACCCATCACCCTCGATATGATGATTTACCATGCCCGTTCGGTCGTGCGCGCCGTCGAGCGTGCGCTGGTCGTCGTCGACCTGCCGTTCGGAACCTATCAGGGCAATTCGAAGGTGGCCCTCGACTCGGCGATCCGCATCATGAAGGAGACCGAGGCCGACGCCGTGAAGATGGAGGGCGGCGAGGAGATCCTCGAATCGGTGCAGCGCATCCTTTCGGCCGG
>CAMWWU010000147.1 GCA_947178025.1 uncultured Alistipes sp.
AGTAGGCGAAGAGCAGCTTGGCGCCGTGGGTGATGACACCGCCGTACTCCTGCGTGGTACCCGGCAGGAAGCCCGGCACGTCGACGAGGGTCACGATCGGAATGTTGAAGGCGTCGCAGAAGCGCACGAAGCGGGCGGCCTTGCGGCTGGCGTTGATATCGAGTACACCGGCCATGAACTTGGGCTGGTTGGCGATGATGCCCACCGACTGTCCGTTGAAGCGGGCGAAGCAGGTGATGATGTTCTTCGCATAGCTGGCGGCCGACTCCAGATATTCGCCGTTGTCGACAATGGCGCGGATGACCTCGGCCATGTCGTAGGGCTTGTTGGCGCTGTCGGGGATAATCTCGTTGAGCGTATCCTCCAGACGATCGATCTTATCGGTGCAGACGGCCAGCGGAGCATCCTCCATGTTGTTCTGCGGCATGTACGAGAGGAGCTTCTTGATGAGCTCGATACCCTCCTCCTCGGTCTCCACGGCGAACTGGGCCACGCCCGACTTGGTGGTGTGCATCGTGGCACCGCCGAGCTGCTCCTGCGTCACGTCCTCGCCCGTCACGGTCTTCACGACCTTCGGGCCGGTGAGGAACATGTTCGAAGTCTGCTTCTTCATGATGATGAAGTCGGTCAGCGCGGGCGAATAGACGGCACCGCCGGCGCAGGGGCCGAAGATGGCCGAAATCTGCGGAATGACACCCGACGACATCACGTTGCGCTGGAAGATGTTGGCGTAGCCGGCCAGCGCGTTGACGCCCTCCTGGATACGCGCGCCGCCCGAGTCGTTCATGCCGATGCAGGGAGCGCCGTTGCGCAGGGCCATGTCCATGACCTTGCAGATCTTGTCGGACATCGACAGCGACAGCGAACCGGCCGTCACGGTGAAGTCCTGCGCGAAGACATAGACCAGACGGCCGCCGATCGTACCGTAGCCGGTCACCACGCCGTCGCCGAACGTATGCTTCTTGTCCATGCCGAAGTCGTAGCAACGATGGGTTACGAACATATCGAACTCCTCGAAGCTACCCTCGTCGAGCAGCATCTGAATACGCTCGCGGGCCGTGTATTTGCCCTTCTCGTGCTGCTTGTCGATCGCCTTCTGTCCGCCGCCGAGACGCGCCGTCGCACGGTTCTCGATGAGCTGGTTGATCTTGTTCTGAATTTCGCTCATGATTCCTTGTCTTATTTGTTCTTGTTTTCGCAAAGCTCCGTCAGAATGCCCTGGGTCGACTTGGGGTGCAGGAACGCGATGGTCAGCCCCTCGGCGCCCTTGCGCGGGGTCTTGTCGATCAGGCGGATGCCCTGTGCCTCGGCATCGGCCAGCTGCTCCTCGATGTTCTCGCAGGCGAGAGCCATGTGATGGATGCCGACACCGCGGTTCTCGATGAATTTGGCGATGGTCGACTCCTCGCAGGTGGGCTCCAGCAGCTCGATTTTGGTCTGTCCGAGCTGGAAGAAAGCCGTGCGCACCTTCTGATCGGCCACCTCTTCGATGGCGTAGCACTTCAGGCCGAGGACATTCTCCCAATAGGGAATCGCTTCGTCGAGGCTCTTCACGGCTACGCCGAGATGCTCGATATGGGAAACTTTCATAGTGTAAAAAATTTAAGTTAGTGTGATATTTCGTAATTCCGTTTGCGATTTTGCGCATACAAAGATAGGAGATCTTTGAGAATCCCCCAAACATTTACGCATTAAAAACAAGGTATCGAACACAAAAAACGACATCCCGGACCGCAGCCCTGCCGCCGGCCGCATTCCGCGGCGAGCAACGGCACGCGACGGAAATCAGAAGACGGAATCGAGCTCCCGTTGCAGCGCAGCGTGGATCTCCGAGAGACGCTGCGCCACGGCCCGCCCGGCGAAGAGTCGCGCACGGTGCCGCTCGCGATCGCGCATCTCCCGCCGAAAGCGTTCGTCGGAGAGCGTGCGCTCCAACGCGACGGCCAGCCCCGCGGAATCCTCCGGATGCACATAGAGCGCGGCCGGACCGGCCGCTTCGCGGTTGACCGGCGTATCGCTCAGCACCATCGGCACCTCCGCGCGCAGCGCCTCGACGACCGGTGCGACCGACGCCCCGGCGGACGCCTCGGGCAGATGGACGAAAGCCTGGGCCAACCGAAAAAATGCCGCGAGCTCCCGCGGCTCGAACTCATACACGAAGTCGACGCGCGCCGCAGCGTGCCGCCTGCGGGCGAAGGCCAGCAGCCGGTCGGAACAGGGGGTTCGGCGCCCGCAGACGACGAATCCGGCCGGATATCCGGTGGCGAGCAACGCCTCGAAAACAGCCGGCTGACGGCACCGATCGCCAATCTCCCCGACCATCAGCACAAACTCCTCTGGCAAAGCATACTTACGACGTACGAACTCAAGCTCCGCCTCAGACGGCGAAGCCTGTTCGGCCGACACGCCGAGCGGCATCACGACCTCGATTTTCCGCGGGTCGACACGCACCCCCTCGGCCAGCTCCTCGCGCGCCGACGCATTGAGCGCAATGACCCGTGCGGCACTCCGCAGCGCCTGCCGGTAACGGCGCAGCCGAAAAAGCCGCTCCGAGAGGTCGAACAGCCGGGGATCGTGCAGAAAACGGAGATCCGAGACCGTGAGCACCGTAACACCCCTGCCGCGCCGGGAAACGGCCGGCGCCTCGCACCGGAAGCCGTGGTAGATGTCGAATACCTCACCCTCCTCGCCGCCAACGACATATTCATGCTGCGGCGCATACTCCGACAAGAGTTTGGCAAGGTGTTGGAAGTAGCTCTCCGCAGGAGCGGCCGGATGCGTGTCGAGTCCTATTTTCATAACCGTTTCGAAAAAAATTGCGTCAATGTGGCAAATAATTGTTAACTTCGCTGAAAATAAAGTCTCCTCCGCCATGAAGAAGAAGATCCTCATTCTGCTGCTGTTCGCGCTGGCGATCCCCGGAACGAACCTCCGGGCGCAATGTATCGCCCTGGGCGAGCGGGCCCCCGAGATCAAGCCGACGGCATGGCTCGGCGACAAGGTCCCCGCAGAGGCTCCGACCACCTACGTCGAATTTTTCTCCGCCTCCAATCCGGCCGGCATCGCCTCGCTGAAACATTTGCAGACGCTGACGAGCAAATTCGGCACCAAACTGCGCGTGATCGTCGTTTCGCGCGACAAAGAGGAGACGCTCGCCCCGATCGTCGCGCCCTACCTTTCGCCGCGATTCGCCGTGGCGCTCGATCCGCAGGGCCGGCTCTTCTCGGCCTACGGCGTGAGCTACATCCCGTTCGGCGTGCTGCTCGACGCACGCGGACGCGCCCTCTGGCAGGGCAACACCCGGCAGCTGACCGAAGAGATCATCCGCAACAGCAGATAACGACATACGACATGAACTTCACGAAGATAAACCACTACGAAAAGGAGTACGCGGATACGCATCACGACACGGCGCTCAACGTCACGGAAGGCGTTGGAAGCCAACCGATCGTCAACCCCTATTTCACGCGGCGCAAGAAGCGCGCGCTCACGACCGACGAATACGTCGCCGGCATCCTCGACGGCAACATCACCGTCCTCTCGCAGGCGATCACGCTCATCGAGTCGAACAACCCGCAACATTACGCACAGGCTCAGGAGATTATCGAGCGCTGTCTACCCCACGCCGGGAAGTCCGTCCGCATCGGCATCACAGGAGTTCCGGGAGCCGGCAAGTCGACCTTCATCGAAGCCGTCGGAGCGATGGTCACCTCGCTGCGGCACAAATTGGCCGTGCTGGCCATCGACCCCTCGTCGGAGCGCAGCGGCGGCTCGATCCTCGGCGACAAGACCCGCATGGAGAGCATCTGCCACAACCCCGACGTCTTCATCCGCCCCTCCCCGTCGGCCGGATCGCTCGGCGGCGTAGCACGCAAAACCCGCGAAACGATCGTGCTGTGCGAAGCGGCCGGATTCGACGTCATCTTCATCGAAACGGTGGGCGTAGGACAGTCCGAAACGGCCGTACACTCGATGGTCGACCTCTTCATGCTGTTGCAGATTTCGGGCGCCGGCGACGAGTTGCAGGGCATCAAGCGCGGCATCATGGAGATGGCCGACCTGATGGTCATCACCAAGGCCGACGGCGAGAACATCCACAAAGCCGAATTGGCTCGCACGCAGTTCCAGGGTGCGCTGCGCCTCTTCCCCACCCCCGAATCGGGCTGGAAGCCGCAGGTATTCACGGCATCGTCGGTGACGCGCGCCGGACTGGAAGAGGTTTGGAAAGGGGTCGAGGAGTACCTCGAACACGTCGAGCGCAACGGTTATTTCGCGCACAACCGCAACCGGCAGAACAAATACTGGATGTACGAATCGATCAACGAAGCACTGCGCAATTCGTTCTACCACGCCCCGGAGATCGAGGCGCGCATCGCCGAATACGAACAGCGGGTGCTGGACGACAAGATCTCTTCGTTCATCGCAGCGAAAGAGCTGCTGGACATCTATTTCGGCAAATAATCCGAAGCGTTACTTGAGAACGGGCAGCTTCAGTCCGAAGTGCACGGCGACGACGCGGGCGGCGATGACGCTCGCAGCCGTCACCGTCTGCAAAGCCGCCCCCGACACACCGATCTCCGAGCAGATCCAGAAGACCACACCGCCGAACACGCAGGCCAGGGCGTAGATCTCCTTGCGGAAGATCAGCGGCTCCTCGTTGATGAAGATATCGCGCAGCACGCCACCGGCAGCTCCGGTGATCGTTCCCATGATGACGGCCACCCAGAGCGAGAAATCGGCGGCGAGCGTCTTCTCGATCCCCACGACCGTAAACAGCCCCAGACCGATGGCGTCGAAGATGAAGAACGTATTGCTCAGCCGGATCAGATAACGGCCGAAACCGACGACGATGAGCAACGCTGCTGCCGTAACGATCAAATAGGTGATATCGAGCATCCAAAAGGGCGTTACCGAAAGCATCAGATCACGTATCGTACCGCCGCCGACAGCCGTGCCGAAGCCCACGACGAAGGCACCGAACAAGGCGAAGCGTTTGGCCCAAGCGAGCCGGATGCCGCTGATCGCGAACGCCAAAGTTCCCAGAA
>CAMWWU010000148.1 GCA_947178025.1 uncultured Alistipes sp.
GCCTAGTCTCGTGGTCTCGGAGATGTGTTTAAGTGACAGCTTCCGCAGCGTCGACCGCGCGGTGCTCGACACTCTGATCGAGCGGGGCGTGGCTGGTGTGGTCTCTACGGGGGTCGGACTTCCCCTTTGGCGCGACAACATGGAGCGCATGAACGCCGCCGGGCTGACGGTCTATCTGCGGCGTTCGGCCGAGAGCATCTCCCGCCGGCTTTCGCCCTACGGCCGGCAGAAGCGGCCCCGCCTGCAAGGGCTCTCGGACGAGGAGCTCGTCGGCTTCATGAAACGCGACATGGAGGCCCGCGAACCCTTCTACTCCCGGGCGCAGGTGACGATCGACTGCGACGCCATGACGGACGACGAGGCGGTCGAGCGGGTGATCGAACAATTAAGAATTCGAAATTAAGAATTGTAGTAGTGTGCCGCAGGCTGCTGAGGCTTGCATGGGCCGGGGAGTGTGGACGGCAAGAAGTAGGATTGGCTGCTATCTGCGCCTAAGCCCCAGCTCTTAGTGGGGCGGGCGGCCGCAGGCGGACGGCACGCGAACGAAGCGATGCGGGCCTCCGCGGGGCAGAGGCTGCGGCCCGCCGAGCCCGAAGGGCTCGATTGGTTGATTGCAAAAAGTGTATACAGAAGAGTATCGGGCTGCACCCCGGGAGAATGAACGGTCTGGGAACCGACGAAATGTAACATGACGAACGACGCACCGATAGGTATCTACGACTCCGGGCTGGGCGGGCTGACCGTCTGGCGCGAGGTGCGGCGTGCGCTGCCCGGCGAGTCGCTGCTCTACCTGGGCGACGGGAAGAACTGCCCCTACGGCTCGCGTCCGCGCGAGGAGGTGTGCGCCCTGGCCGATGCGGCCGTGGAGCGTCTGGTCGCCGAGGGGTGCAAGCTGGTCGTCGTGGCCTGCAATACGGCGACGGCCGCCGCGATCGACTTCCTGCGCGGAAAGTACGCTCCGATGCCGATCGTGGGGATGGAACCCGCCGTGAAACCCGCCTGCCTGGCCACGCGCAGCGGGGTGGTGGGGGTGCTGGCCACCGAACGGAGCCTCGACGGGGAGCTGTTCCGCCGCACGGCCGAGCGCTACGGCCGCGGCGTGGAGGTGGTGACGGCGCCCGGCCGGGGATTCGTCGAGCTGGTCGAGAGCGACAGCGAGCGGACGCCCGAAGCCGAGGCTTGCGTCCGGGCCGCCGTCGCGGAGATGCTGGCCAGGGGGGCCGATCAGATCGTGCTGGGATGTACGCACTATCCTTTTCTGCTGCCCGTGCTGGAGCGGGTCGTCGCGGGGCGGGGCGTCACGATCGTCGATCCGTCGCCCGCCGTCGCCCGGCGGGTCGTGCAGCTGCTCGATGCCGGCGATCTGCGGGCTGCGGCGGACCATGTACCCGCATACGGTTTTCTGACGTTCGCCGACGAAGCGTACCGTCGGAAGCTGGAGGCGAAAGCCTTTCGGTAAAATCCGGGCCCGAGGGCTCGGTTTTTTTGTGAAATGTATTATCTTTGCAGACAAATCCGCTGATGAAACTTGGCGACTCGGATTAAAAGACATTTGCCTATGGTATAGAAGCGCAAAAAAGCGTACATATTCTTAAAATATCGGAAAAAGCGTTTAGCTTTTATTCTGGTTCATGAAACTTCGACACTTTCATTATCCACCAAGAGTAAAGCGATGACGCTCACGCCGCTCGGCGTGGGCTTTACTCATTGTTTGGTGGATAGGTAGTCGAAGACCTCATGAACGGAATAATGGAGTTTTGTCCGCGCTTTTTTTATGTGTACGCCGCAGGGTATGCCCCGTCGAGGACAACGAAAAAACAACGAAGACAAAACTTTAAAAATCATGAAGAAACGACTTTTTTTCGCCCTGCTGCTTACGGTTTGTGCTGCGGGCGCTTTCCTGGTATCCTGCGATAAGGACGACGACAACGACGGAGTGGCATGCACCTGCATCAACTGGGCGGTAGACAAGACTCAGGAGATGTATGTCAACTCCGGAAGCTACGGAGTGGCCGATTGCGACGATCTCGCGGATGCGATGAGCGAAAAGGGCGGCGATTACGAGTGCTGGGAGGACTAACCGAATCTTTTCCGGAGCGGCGCATGCTGCCGTGCGCCGCTCCTTTTTTCGTGAATCGCCATGAACCGACGTGTTGAATATTGCTCGGTGGCGGCCGGTGTCGTGCTGCTCGTTTCGGGCTTCGCCAAGGCGCTGGATGCCGCCGCTTTCTCCCGCACGCTTACGCTTTACGGCCCCGAGGCGCTGCGTTTCGCCGCTCCGGTCGTCGTTCTCGCCGAGCTGGCGCTGGGCTTGGCGCTGCTGCTGGGGTTTCGCCTCAGACGCACGGGATGCCTCGCGACACTCTTCCTGGCGGGGGTGACGGCCGCGTTCGCCTATGGCGTGCTGTTCCGCGGGGTCGGGGATTGCGGCTGCTTCGGCTCCGAATCTCCGCTCAACGGACCTCCGGTCGCCGCTTTTTTGCGCAATGCCGCTTTGCTCGTGCTGACGGGCGTCGTGTGGCTGCGCGGCGACGACGATGCGACGTGCGGCCCGGCCCTCCGGCGGACGTTTTTGGCTGCGATGTCGACGGGGGCCTTCATCTGCGGCTATTCGTTCCGCACGGTCGGCGATCCCGGCCGGCGTCTGCATTACGAACCCGCCGCGGATGCGGTCGCCGAAACGCCGCTTGCGCAGCTGGTGACGACCCATTCCGACTCGACCTACCTGATCTTCGCCTTCTCCTATACCTGTCCGCACTGCCTCAATTCGATCGAGAATCTGAAGCGCTACGAGCCGGGCGGAGCCGTCGATCGCGTCCTTGCGCTGGCTCCGGAGCACCCGGTCGCCGAAGCCCGTTTCCGGGAGGAGTTCCGGCCGGAGTTCAGCGTGCGGAGCCTTCCCGCCGAGGAGGTTTTCCGGTTGACGAACGCCTTTCCGACGGCCTATTTCGTGCGGCGCGATACGGTGCGGGCCGTGCTGACGGGCGAACTGCCCGCCGCGATGCTGTTCCGTCGGGCGTTCGGCCGGGAGCGGGCCGGCGACGCGATATAAAAGTGCCGGACCCTTTCCCAATTCCGTAAGTTTTCCTTATCTTTGCGGGGTAGCTGCATTTGCGTGCCGACTGCCGGACGGTCTCGTCCCGACTGCGGTGCGCAGATGCCGCCTCCCCGTTCATTCAGACTTCGGAATCATGGTGTCCAGAAATACGCAATCCTCTCCCAACGGCCGTCAGACCGTGCAGCGGACCTCCGGCGACAACGCCCGGTGGACCGCCGGTCTCGTGCTGTTTTTCCTCGGCCTCTTCGCTCTCGTCGCGGTGCTCTCCTCCTATTTCTGCTGGGATGCGGATCAGAGCTGCCTGCAACGTCCGGCCGACGAGCGCGAAATGCTCGGCCTCGAGTGCGAGAATCTGTGCGGCCGGGCGGGGGCGCAGCTGGGACGTCTGCTCGTCGACGATTCGTTCGGCGTATGCGGAATCCTGATCCCCGTCATCGTGCTGCTGCTCGGCGTGCGGATCATCCGCCAGCGGCCGCTGCGGCTCAACCATTCGGCGCTCTCGCTGCTGCTGGTCATGATCCTCGGGTCGCTGACCTTCGGATTCTTTCTGCGCGACAACCTGAGCCTCTTCGCTTCGACGGGGTGGGGCGGCGCTTTCGGCATCGAGGCCGCCGCGTTTCTCCGCATGCACATCGGCGCCGTCGGTACGCTGATTCTCCTGGCCGGCGGGTGGATCCTCACGGGAGTCTTCATCAACCGCAGCTTCATCAATACGGTCAACGAGGCCGGAAACGTCGTGGTCGACCGAAGCGAGAAGATCGTCGACAGCGTGCTGCACAAGGTGGTGCATGCCCGCTCCGAGATGGACGAACCGATGGAGGAGCCGGTTCCCGAGCCCGTGCGAGCCTCCGCCGCACCTGCTCCCGCGGCTCCGGAGGAGGAGCCGATGCGTCTGGATCTTACGGCCGAGGAGGAGTATCCCTTCGTCGACGAGGCCCCTGCCGGTCCCGTGGAGGTGGAGATCGACCGCACGGAGCGGGCCGAGGCCTTCCCCGAGGAGCGGATCCCGTCGGCCGCGTCGGGACGCGTGGTGATGGGCGCGGGCGGCCTGGTCGAACTCGAAAGCCCCGAGGAGCGTGTCGCCGCGCCGGCTCCCGCAGCCGTCCGGAACAGCGGCGGGCCTTTCGAGGAGTTCGTCATCGGTCACGAAGAGCCGGAACCCGAACCGCTGCCGGAGTCGGAACCCGAACCCGAACCGTTCGGGGTGCCGGGCGCATATCCGGCCGAGGGGGCGGACCGTTTTCCGGAGGAGCCGGCCATCGGCGTCGCAGCCGGGGGCGCCGAGGCGGGCGGTGTGGTGGTGACGGTCGAGGCGAAGAGCGACCGGCTGGCCGACGAGAAGTCGATTACGACGGAGAGCTACGATCCGCTCAAAGATCTGGTCAACTACCGCAAGCCCCCCGTGACGCTGCTCGAAGACTATCTGTCCGATTCGGAGGTGAGCGACGAGGAGATCTACGAAAACAAGTCCAAGATCGAGGAGACGCTCAAATATTTCGGCATTCCCATCCAGCGCATCAAGGCGACCGTGGGTCCGACGGTGACCCTCTACGAAATCGTGCAGGCGCAGGGTGTCAAGATCTCGAAGATTCAGGGGCTGGAGAACGATATCGCACAGAGCCTCAAGGCGCTCGGTATCCGCATTATCGCGCCGATTCCCGGCAAGGGGACCATCGGCATCGAGGTGCCGAACCGCGACAAGCAGGTGGTTTCGATGTACTCCTCGGTGCGCTCGATGCGTTTTCAGGAGTCGAAAGCCGAGCTGCCGGTGGTCATCGGCCGCACGATCCAGAACGAAAACTACGTCTTCGACCTGGCCAAGATGCCGCACCTGCTGGTGGCCGGTGCGACGGGACAGGGTAAGTCCGTGGGACTGAACGCCATCATCACTTCGCTGCTCTACCGCAAGCATCCGGCGCAGCTCAAGTTCGTGATGATCGACCCCAAGATGGTCGAGTTCTCGCTCTACG
>CAMWWU010000149.1 GCA_947178025.1 uncultured Alistipes sp.
AAATTTTTTCATAATGTTTGGGGTTAAATGAAGTTTCGGGGAAAGGACGGATGATTCGTCCCTTTCTTACCGACAAATCTACGCTTTTTCCCGGTCGTTTCCAAATCCTTTTGTGTTATCGGTTGTGTCTTTTGGAAACGAATTGTAACCCGAATGTGCTATTTCGGGTCCTTCGGAGCGGCGGAAATCCGCGGATCGGTGACATATCGTTCGTGTCGGCGTGTCGGCGGCTTACGGATCGTATTTCTTAATTTTTTTGAAAAAAAGACCCCCGGGCGGAGGCCGCGGGGCTTTCCGAGGGCCCGACGACGAAAAACGGCAGCCTCCGGAGAAGCTGCCGTTGCGGTGAGTGCCGTGAGGGATCAATAGCCGAAGATCTCCTCCTGCGATACGGTCTTGATCGGACCGAGCGTCTTGAGGTAGTTCAGGTCGAGATCGCGGATGTCGCCCAGGATGCCGTAGACGTAGCTGCGGCCCTTGACCCACTGCTGCTGCGTGGCTTTCACGTCGTCGAGCGTCATCGGCTGGAGCTCCTCGAAGACCTTGCGGTTGATGTCCTCCGTCAGGCCGAGGCGACGGTGGCGGATGTAGCTCCAGAGTACGTCGTTGCGGGTCGTGCGCTGGGTGCGCAGGTTCGAGAGCAGGCCCTCCTTGGCGATGGTGAAGGCGGCCTCCGATTCGGGCATGTCGTTGATGATGTCGTCGAATGCCTCGATGGCCTGGCGCATCTTGTCGTTCTGCGTGGCGATGAATGCGTAGTAGCGGTAGTAGCCGTCGGCGTTGCCCGGAGTCGAGAGGGTGGTCCAGGCCGAGTAGGCCAGACCGCGCGCCTCGCGCATCTCCTGGAAGACGATCGAGTTCATGCCGCCGCCGAAATACTCGTTGTAGAGTCGCAGGGCGGGTTCGTTCGCCGCGTCGTACTTCTCGCCGCGGTTCGAGTACTGGAGGTAGTAGAGCTGCTTGGCGTCGTACTGGGCCAGGATCACCTCGCTGCGGTCGGTGAGCAGCGGTGCGGTGAACTTCTCCTGGAGCGGAGCCAGCTCGTCGGCCGTCCGGTGGTGGGCGGCGATCGCTTCGGTGAACTCGCGCTCGCTGCGGGGGCCGTAGTAGAGCAGTTCGTGCTGCTTGCCCGTGAGTTCGCGCACCTTGGCGAGGAGCTCCTCGGAGGTGAGCTGCTGGAGCGCGGGGTTCGCGAGGGTCGTGCGAGCCACGAAATCCTTGCCGAAGAAGAGGTAGTTCTGGAGCGCTCCGAAGCAGCGGGCCTGGTTGAGCTTGGCGTCGGCGCGGCTCTTGAGCATGTCGGCCTTGAGGTTTTCGAGAATGGCCTCGTCGGGCACGGCGTCGAAGAGCAGGGCGTCTACGATGTCGATGGCCTTACCCATGTTTTCGCTCAGACCCGAGATGTTGATCGAGCACTGGTTGGCGCCGGCGCCCATGCTGAACGAGCAGGCGAGGTCGTACATCTCCGAGGCGATCTGCTCGGCGGTCATCGACTGCGTGCCGAGGTACTCCAGGTAGCTGAACGCGAGGTTCAGGGCCGGGTCGTTCTCCGTGCCGGTGTTGAAGATGTAGGTCAGCGAGAAGAGGTCGTTCATCTCGTTCTTCTTATAGAGAACGTGCACGCCCGGGCGAACGTCGAACTGCGACATGTCCTGCTCGAAGTCCAGGAATACGGGCTCGACGGGCGTCACTGCGGAGGCCTTCACCTCGGCGAGGAAATCGCTCTGGTTGTCGCGGTTGGTGACGATCGGGGTGATCTTCGGCGCGGCGATCTTCTGCTCGTTGGGGTCCTTGCCCTCGCGCTTGTAGACGATGGCGTAGCTCTCGGGGCCCAGGTACTCGTTGGCCCAGTCGATGACGTCCTGCTTGGTGACCTTGGCCAGGCGGTCGAGCAGAGCCACCTCGTCGGCCCAGTCGGTGCCGTTGATGAACGAGTGCACGTACAGGTCGGCACGGCTGGAGTTCTCCTCGTAGGCCTGCATCGTGTACATCTTGTACTGGTTGACGGTGGCTTCGAGCAGCTTCTCGTCGAAGTCGCCGGCGCGCAGCTTGGCTACCTCCGCGAGAATCAGGTCGCGCACCTCTTCGAGCGACTGGCCGGCTTTCGGACGGCCGGCGACGAGGAACGTGCCGTAGTCGGGCTGCGCCGAGGCGCCGGCGTAGGCTGCCAGCACCTTCTGCTGCTGGTTGAGGTCGAGGTCGATCAGACCGGCCTGACCGTTGTAGAGGATCGAGCTGACGAGGTTGGCCACGTCGTGCGAAGCGTCGGCGGCTCCCGGCAGGCGCCAGCCGAGCATCACGTTGGCGGCCTCCAGACCGAATACCTCCCGCTCGACGGGTGCCGTGATGGGCTGCTCGGGCTCGAACTCCAGTTTCGGCAGCGCGGGGTTGGGCTCCATGTCGCCGAAGTATTTGTCGATCGTGGCGATCATCGTGTCGGGATCGAAGTCGCCCGATACGCATACGGCCATGTTGTTGGGCACGTAGTAGGTCTTGTGGTAGTTCTTGACGTTGGTGATCGAGGGGTTCTTCAGGTGCTCCTGCGTACCCAGCACGGTCTGCGTGCCGTAGGGGTGGTGGGGGAAGAGGGCTGCGTCGAGCGTCTCCCATACCTTGCGGCTGTCGCGCGTCAGCGACATGTTCTTCTCCTCGTAGATGGTCTCCAGCTCGGTGTGGAAGCCGCGGATCACGGGGTGCTTGAAGCGGTCGGCCTGGATCTTGGCCCAGTTGTCGATCTGGTTCGAGGGGATGTCCTCGACGTAGACGGTCATGTCCTGCGACGTGTAGGCGTTGGTGCCGCTGGCGCCGATGGCCGCCATCAGCTTGTCGTACTCGTTGGGAATGGCGATCTTCGAGGCCTCGTAGCTGATCGAGTCGATGCGGTGGTAGATCGCCGCGCGCTCGGCCTCGTCGGTCGTCTTGCGGTAGACCTCGAAGAGCTGCTCGATCTCGTCGAGCAGCGGCTTCTCGGCGGCGTAGTCCGAGGTGCCGAACTGCTCGGTCCCCTTGAACATCAGGTGCTCGAAGTAGTGGGCCAGACCGGTGGTCTCGGCCGGGTCGTTCTTGCCGCCGACCTTCACGGCGATGTAGGTCTGGATGCGGGGCGTCTCCTTGTTTACGCTCATGTAGACCTTCAGCCCGTTGTCGAGCGTGTAGATCCGGGTGCCGAGCGGGTCGTTGGGCACCGTCTCGTACTTGTACTTGCTACAAGCTGCGGCGAGCATCGTTATGACGACCACCGCGAAAAACAAAATTTTCTTCATGGTTATTGTGTTTGGAAAATCGTTGCGAACCAGTTGCGCAGGACGGGCCAGATGTCCGCCGCGACGCAGACGAACATCGCGATGCTGACGGCCAGCTTGGCGCCCGTTCCGACGACGAAGGCCAGGAACGAGCCGAAGCCGACGCGGAAAGCGCGGGCCGAGTCGCGGCGGTCGTGGAGCAGCTCGCCGAGGACGGCGCCGGCGAACGGACCCAGGACGATGCCTGCGGGCGGGAAGAGGAGGAGTCCGGCGAAGACGCCGACCGTGGCGCCGATGGCTCCGGCGCGCGAACCGCCGAAGCGTCGGGTCATCCAGGCCGGGAGGAGGTAGTCGGCGATGCTGACGGCCGCTACGGCCGCGAACCACAGCAGCAGGCCGCCGGTGCTCATCGAGGAGTAGGAGGCGAAGCCGGCCGCCAGAAGGCCTGCATAGCCGATCAGCGGGCCCGGAAGTACGGGTACGATACAGCCGACGATCCCCAGGAGCGTCAGCAGGAAAGCCGCTATCGAAAGTGCGAAGTCCATCTGCGGATGGGTTGATAGCGGCAAATATAGTGAAAAAATCAAAAACTAAAAATTTAAGATGAAAAATAAAGCCTCCGGGCGGTCGTGCTAAGGTCTCCTCGCGATCCGTTTCGGCGGCAGCTGCCGGTGGCGGGCCGGTCGCCCGGCGAAAAATTCCCGATCGCTCCGTGTGCATTCATTGTTGATAAAAATTTTTCGAAAAGGTTTGCAGGCCCCGTGAAAATGTCCTACCTTTGTCGCCGATACGGAGTATTTTTCGGAGCGATCATGAAGTGCAAACCCAACATATCGTCGGCGCAGGTTTTCCGGTTGCCGGATTATTGGTCGGGTTTCGATTCCGTTCTCCGTCGTTTTGTTCTATTAGGGTAGCTGTTTTTCGGTTGCCCTATTTTTTTATGCTTCGCAAGAGATGAAGACCTTTTATACCCATGCGCGTATCTGGCGCGACGGACGTTTCGAAGAGGGGACGCTCGTCGTCGAGGAGGGCCGCGTCGTCGGGGAGGCCGTGCCGGCCGCCGGCGACCGCGTGGTCGACCTCGCGGGACGCAGGGTGATTCCGGGGCTGGTCGACGTGCATGTCCACCTGCGCGAACCGGGATTTTCCCGCAAGGAGACCGTCGCCACGGGAACCGCCGCCGCCGCCCGGGGCGGTTATACCGCGGTCTGCCCGATGCCCAACCTGAACCCTGCGCCCGATACGGCCGCGACGCTCGCCGAACAGCTGGAGATCGTCCGCCGCGACGCTGCGGTGCGGGTCTTCCCCTACGGCTGCATCACGATGGGGCAGCGCGGGGCCGGCGAACTGGCCGACATGGAGGCGCTGGCGCCCGACGTCGTGGGATTTTCGGACGACGGCCGCGGCGTGCAGGATGCCGCGACGATGGAGGCGGCGATGCGTCGCGCTGCGGCGCTCGACAAGCCGATCGTCGCCCACTGCGAGGTGAACGAGCTGCTGCACGGCGGCTACATCCACGACGGCGGCTACTGCCGCGAGCACGGACACAAGGGTATTTCGTCCGAGAGCGAGTGGCGGCAGGTCGCACGCGACATCGAACTGGCCGAGAAGACCGGCTGCCGCTACCACGTCTGCCACGTGTCGACCCGGGAGAGCGTCGAGCTCGTGCGGGAGGCCAGGGCGCGCGGGCTGCGCGTGAGCTGCGAGACGGCGCCGCACTACCTGCTGCTCTGCGACGAGGAT
>CAMWWU010000150.1 GCA_947178025.1 uncultured Alistipes sp.
AGATACTGGCGCGAGAGGTTGATGTAGCCCGCATCGAAGAGCGGCAGCATCCCCTTGGACTGCAACTCCTTGAGGTTTTCGTTGTAGCCCGTCTGCACCTTGTGCACCAGATCGACGATCTCCTCCAGGTAGTTCAGGTAGTGGATATTGTTCTTCACGGCATACTGGATGCAGCGGTTGAGATTGATCGTCAGCACGCTCTTCGAACCGGTCGAAACGCCGCCGGCTCCGAGCGTATAGCTGAACCCGTTGTCCTGAATCTCGTTGCGCAGGCGGCAGCACGACGAGAGCGAGTCGGCGTTGTCGCTGATGTAGGTGAAGAACGAGTGCCCCTCGGCGTACATCTGCGCCGTGAAGTCGCCCCACTCCTTGTCCATCGCGTCGCCGTCCTTGGTGAGCAGCGCCATCGTCTCGACGGGGAAGGTCAGCACGGTCTTCGTGCGCTCGCGGTTGAACCACTTCATGAAGCGCTTCTGCAACCACGAGAGCGACTCCCAGTGGGGGTGCGACCCGTCGGGGAAGACGAACTCGCCGAAGAGCGATTCGAAATAGTAGCGGTCGTAGTAGGCCACGTTCCAGAAGACGGCCTGGAAGTTGCGCGCACCGGTGGGCTGGTTGATCGAGTAGACGATCTGCTCGAAGCAGTCGGTGATGATCTTGTCGATGGTGCGGTGTTTGGTCGAGAGGTCGACCACGCGGTCGGCGTGCTCGTAGTAGTCCTGCCCGTACTCCAGACCGACGAAGTAGTTCATGTACATCAGGAACTCGGGGGTCGCGCAGGCGCCCGAGAGCATCGACGAGACGATGAAGACCATGTTCACGAAACCGCCGCAGAACGACTTGAGGTTCGTCGGCCGCGTCGAGTTGCCGCCGATCGAGATCGTACCGCCCAGCAGCCACGGATACATCGTGATCGAGGCGCAGTAGTTGGCCATCGAGGTCTCGTCGTTCTTGTAGATGAAGTGGTTCTTGAGCAGGTACATGTACTTGTCCGCCAGCTCCCGGCCGTACATCTCCTTCAGACGGTCGGTGAGCAGGCGGCGGTTCAGGCGGATGAAGTTCTGCTTCGGCAGCTCGCCGATGAGCGTGGCGATGTTCTTGTTCTCGACGTTGGCGTTGGCGTCGTATTTCGACCCCGTGGCGGGATTCGAGGCGTCGCAGTAGTTGATCAGGAAGTCGAGCTTGTCGCGGTCGTCGCGATCCTCGGAGTGCTTCTGCCGGTAGAGCATGTAGCTCTTGGCCACGGCGAAGTAGCGCTCGGCCATGAGGGCCACCTCGACCTGGTTCTGGATCTCCTCGACGCTCATGGCGTCGGTGACCCGCACGCGGCTCAGGATCGACATCAGGTCGTCGTCGGTGGCGTAGCCGCCCACCGAGAGGAAGGCCTTGCTGATGGCGCGTTTGATCTTCTCCACGGAGAACGCCTCGCGTTTTCCGTCGCGCTTGATGATGTTGATTTCGGAAATACCCATATCTTATGCTGTTTTTTCGGTTTCTCTCCGCAAGAGGCGGCGCATCCCCGTCCTGCGCGGCACGCAGCATGACGGGAGGCACGTTCCCCGACGAAATCGTTATATCGCGTAAAAAATCGTTTCCGGCGCACGTCCTGATTCCCGAAGACGGCCGCCGGGCCGGGCGAGGCAGGTCTTCTGACTCGCTCCCGCCGCACGCCTTCCCGTCCCGCAGGACAGTGGCCGAAGAATGTGCGGCGCTTCACGGAGCTTACAGCTACGGGTATAGTCCCTGATTCGCACAGGATTCCCTTTTGATCCCGATGCCGGCGGCAGCCGGCCGGGAACCTCGCTCGGGAACAAATGTAGCGATAATTTCGCGGAAAACAGCCGCCGGGTCCCCGAATTTTAATGAACAATTTGTAAACAAAGCGGCCGGAGCGGCTCCGAAGCCGTCAAAAAACGCTATCTTTGTCCCCGTATGAAAGCATTGTCGCAGAAGAGATACGCCTCGCTCGGACCCGACGCTCTGGTAGCGTTGTGGCTCGGTGTGTGGTGGGTCTGCAATCTCGTGCAGGCCGGACTTTCCGAACTGGCCAACGACGAGGCCTACTACCATCTGTTCGCCGAACACCTCGACTGGGGCTATTTCGACCATCCGCCCGTCACGGCGCTGCTCGTCCGGGCCGGCGAATGGCTCTTCGGCCCGACGGAGCTGGGCGTGCGCTTTTTCTTCACGGTGTTGCAGCCGCTCTACCTCTGGATATTGTGGCGCCTCGTGCGACCGGCCGACGCCGACCGTCGCGACGCCAACCTCTTCGCGATGCTCTCCGCCGCGACGCTCCTGCTCCAGCTCTACGGATTCATCGCCGTGCCCGACGGGCCGCTGCTCTTCTCCGCGGCGCTCTTCCTGTTCGCCTTCGACCGCTTCGCCGAACGGCGCCCGCTCGCATGGCTCTGGCTCGGCGCCGCCATGGCCCTGATGGCCTACTCGAAGTATCACGGCGCACTGGTCGTGCTCTTCGCCCTGGCCGCCAATCCGCGGCTCCTGCGGCGTCCGGGGCTCTACGGCGCCGGCGCCGTGGCCCTGCTGCTGCTCGTGCCGCACTTCCTCTGGCAGTACCGCCACGACTGGGCCTCGTTCGCCTACCACCTCGCGGGGCGCAACTCCGTCTTCAAACCGAGCTACGTGAGCGACTACCTCGCCAACATGCTCGTCGTCTTCAATCCGTTCTTCGTGCCGCTCTACGTCAAGGCGTGGCGCGACACGAAGCCGCAGCGGGCCGTCGAACGGGCGTTGAAACTCCTGCCGCCCGCCTTCATCGGATTCTTCCTGCTCTCGTCGCTGCGCGGATACGTACAGCCCCAGTGGGTCATCGTCGCCGTCTTCGGCATGCTCTGGGCCCTGTTCGCCTACGCCCGGCGCCACACCCGCACGCGCCGCTACCTGATGCGGGCCGGAGGGGTCACGCTGGGACTGCTGGCCCTCGTGCGCATCGAGATGATATGCAACCCGATCGGGCTGCGTTTCGAAGTATTCGACAACGCGGCGACCTACGGCCGCATCGCCGAGATCGCCGACGGGCGCCCCGTCGTCTTCCGCGGCAGCTACGCCGTGGCGGCCAAATACATCTTCTACACGGGCGGCGAGGCCTACTGCCAGCCCGACATCCGCTACCGCACGCACCACTGGCAGTTCCGCGACGACGACGACCGCTTCGCCGGCCGCGAAACGCTCGTCGAGTGCCTCCCCGCCGAGGCGCCCGAGGGGCAGACCGTCGAACTCGCCAACGGCCGCAGCTTCTCGTGGCTCGTCGCCCCGGAGTTCCGCCCCGTGCGGCGCGTGGAGATCGCCTGCGAGGGGCTGCCCGCCGAAGTGCGGCCGGGCGAAGAGCTCGTGCTCGACCTGCGGCTGACGAACCCCTACGACCGAGAGATCGGCACGGACGACGGGCTGGAGCTGGCGATGATCTGGAAACACGGCCGTTTCCGCGTCGAGGAGTTCGGTGCCGAGCTGCTCGACGGCGGGGAGGGGCTGACGATTCCGGCCCGGGGCGAGACGGCCTGCACGGTGCGCCTGCGCGTGCCGGAGCAGTTGGCCGGCGAGACGTTCGACGCGGGCTTCGCGCTCCGCCGCCCGGGATATGTACATTGGTTCAACGGGAAACCGCAACACGTAAAGGTCACGGAGCGATGATCGAACAATTCATCAAATTCTGCGTCGTGGGAGGGTCGGGCGTATTCGTCGATTTCGGCGTCACCTACCTCTGCAAGGAGTGGCTGCGGCTCAACAAATACGTCGCCAACTCGGTGGGATTCCTCTGCGCATCGAGCTCGAACTACGTGCTCAACCGCATCTGGACGTTCCACGACGACAATCCCGACGTCGCAGGGCAGTACCTGCGATTCCTGGGGATCGCCGTCGTGGGGCTGCTCATCAACAACCTGACGATCTACCTGCTGCACGGACGATGCCGCCGGAACTTCTACCTCGCGAAGCTCTTCGCCATCGGGGTGGTGACGTTCTGGAACTTCTTCATGAACTACTTCTTCAACTTCTGATCGGCATCGGGCTCCTCTTTCGACCTCAGGGTTGTACTGGGGAATACACACAACCTATCGAGTGCCTCGCAGAGGTCGTCGCAGAGGTCCCGATATCTGTTGAGGTCGGAAATGTCGTCGGGAGCGACGCAGGCCTGCAAGATCTGGTACAGAAAGGACAACTCCTCAGCCTCGTCGCAAAGGACTTCGAGCAAAGAGTCCTGCTCTTCTCCCTTTAGCGGAATCGCTTTGATGATGGAACTCGATATGAACTCCGCCTGACTCTTGAACTCTTGCTCGGCATGCTGGTAAGCCAGACGTTTTATTTTGTTCAGCACCCTCACATCCGGAAACATGCTTTCGAGCCGTGGCTCCTCGGCATCGGGCTGTCCGAGAAGCCACTCCACCGAGTACTGGGGATATCTGGCATGGATTTTCCGGGCGAGCTGCTCGTCGATGCCGCATTGGGCATAGTGGATACGGTTGATCAGATCCAGGTTCTCCAGGTCGATCTGCTTAGCGAACCACCATTCGGTCTCCCCCGATTGATCGATTACGAATTTGAGTCTTCTCCAATCCTTTGCGAACTTCAGATCGGGGACTTTTGTCAACGGTTTCATACGGCAAAAAGTTTTAAAGATTTTGCCGCGCCCCCTCTTATAAAAAGAACGCGGACGACTGTTACTTATTTCCATAGTAGGCTCTGGTAAACCGTTGCAGCAATAAGCACATATCGCCCGCGCCGTTACGACGTAGGTATTCATATCCCATGCCGGTCACGACGCGGGCGCCGCAACAGCAGGAATATGTACTCGACCGCTGCAATAAAATTTACCAGACTTTACTATGGCGATCAAGCGACCCGCTATGGCGGATCGAGGGCAAATATAGAGAAAAAGAATGAAAAATTATCGGATCGGAATAAAAAACTGCAAAAAAGGGCGGAGAGGGAGGAGGGAGAG
>CAMWWU010000151.1 GCA_947178025.1 uncultured Alistipes sp.
CGATCTCCACCGCACGCACCGTGCGCGCGGCACGCGACCGCCGGGCCGCACTGCCCGCCCAAAGCAGGTAAGCGGCGACGACCGCCCAGAGCAGGGCCGGCAACGCATATTTCGCCCAGCGTTCCACCTATCGGGATTTGGGTTCGAGTCGCTGCGCGATCGCCTCGCAGCAGGCGTCGATATTCCCCGCGCCGAAGCTCACCACCACGTCGGTATCCATCTCCGCGACGGTATCGGCCAGCGCTTCGCGCTCCACGATGCGGCACGGCACGGTCACCCGCTCGGCGATGATCTCCGAGCGGATGCCCGGAATCGGCTCCTCGCGGGCCGGATAGATCGGCAGCAGCACCGCCTCGTCGGCATGCGAGAGCGCCTCGGCGAACTCGGCGCAGAAATCGCGCGTGCGGGTATAGAGATGGGGCTGGAAGAGCGCCGTGACGCGCCGCCCGGGGAACATCTTCTTCACGGAGGCGAGCGTCGCGGCCAGCTCGCGCGGGTGATGGGCGTAGTCGTCCATATAGACCTGCTTCGGGGTGTTGACGTAGAACTCGAAGCGGCGCTTGACCCCCGAGAAGGCCGCCAGCGCCTCGCGCAGCCGCACCGGATCGAGGAGCGTCCCCTCGGCTTTCGCGGCGCACCACACCATAGCGACGGCCGCCACCGAATTCTCGATATTGACCCACCCCGGGATGCCGAGCGTACAGCCGGCGATCGTGCCGTCGGGGGTCACGATATCGTAGCGGTAGTGCCCGCCTTCGAGCAGCTCCACGTTGCGGGCGTAGAAGTCGCACGGTTCGTCGTAGGAGTAGCGGTAGACCGTGATGCCGGAATTTTCGACCCGGATGTCGACGCCCGATTTGAGGATCAGGCTGCCGCCCGGGCGGATCTGCCCCACGAACTGCGAGAAAGCCTCCTTCACGGCCTCGTGCGTGCCGTAAATGTCGAGGTGGTCGGCATCGGCCGAGGTGACCGCCGCCACGTCGGGCCACAGCCGCAGGAACGAGCGGTCGAACTCGTCGGCCTCGACGGCCAGCCGCGGGCCGTCGCCCAGCACGAGGTTGCCGCCGAAATTCTTCGAGATGCCCCCCAGGAAGGCCGAACCGCCCCCCGTCAGCGCCCGGTTGAGCCACGCCACGAGGGTCGAGGTGGTCGTTTTGCCGTGCGTTCCGGCCACCGCCATGACGTATTTGCCGGCCGCCAGATGGCCGAGCATCTGCGAACGCTTCTCGATGCGGAAGCCGCGGTCGACGAAGTAACGATACTCGGCATGCTCCTGCGGCACGGCCGGCGTGTAGACGACGATCGTCGCGGCCGGATCGCGAAACGCCTCGGGAATCAGCTCCGCCGACTCCTCGTAGTGGATCGAAGCCCCCTCGGCCTCCAGCTCCGCCGTCAGCTGCGACGGCGTGCGGTCGTAGCCGGCGACCCGGCACCCTTCGTGCAGGAAGTAACGCGCCAGTGCGCTCATGCCGATGCCGCCGACGCCTAAAAAGTAGATATTTTCGAACTCTTTCATCATGATTCGTTTACTCGATCATACAAGTACGTCGCGAGAGCGGTCGCCCGCGGCGTTTGCCATTTTCACCGTTCTACCGCCCGTGCTATTTCGTCCACGATGCGCTCCGCAGCGTCGGGACGCGCCAGGGCCGCGATGCGGCGGGTCATCTCCGCCAGCCGCTCCCGGTCGGCGAGCAGCTCCATCGCCCGCTCCATCGCCCGCTCGCGGCACTCGGCGTCGGGGACCAGCTCCGCAGCCCCCTTGTCGGCCAAAGCCCGGGCATTCTTGGTCTGATGATCCTCCGCCACGTTGGGCGACGGCACGAAGATCGCCGGCCGGGCCACCAGACAGAGCTCCGAGACCGTTCCGGCCCCGCTGCGCGAGATCACCAGGTCGGCTGCGGCGTAGGCGTAGTCCATCCGGTCGATGAAAGCCCCCTGCCATACGTGCGGAGCCGGATGCGCGGCCGAAAACTCCCGCATCTCGCGCTCGTAGTATTTGCCCGTCTGCCAGATCACCTGCACCGGCGCCTCTCCCCCGGTGCGCAGGATCCAGGCCTTCATCATCTCGTTCAGGGCCCGCGTGCCGAGCGACCCGCCGACGACCAGCACCACCGGCAGGTCGGCCGTAAAACCGTAGGCGGCCAGCGCCTCGGCCCGATCGGCCCCCTGCTGCGAAAAGCCGCCGCGCAGCGGATTGCCCGTCAGCACGATCTTCTCAGCCGGGAAGAAGCGCTCCATCCCCTCGTAGGCCGTGCAGATGCGCCGGGCTCCGCGGGCGAGGATCTTGTTCGTCACGCCCGCGTAGGAGTTCTGCTCCTGAATCACGGTCGGCACCCCCATGCGCTGCGCGGCCCACAGCACCGGCGCGCTGGCATAGCCGCCGAAGCCGACCACGGCATCGGCCCCGAAGTCGCGGATCGTCCGCCGGGCCTTGCGCAGACTGCGCAGCACCTTGAACGGAACCAGCAGATTGCGCCACTCCAGCCGCCGCTGCAAGCCCGCGATCGGAAGCCCCTCGATCCGGTACCCGAGTGCCGGCACCTTCTCCATCTCCATCTTGCCCTCGGCCCCGACGAAGAGGAGTTCGACCCCCTCGCCGTACCGCCGAACGAGCGCTTCGGCGACCGCCACGGCCGGATAGATATGTCCGCCCGTTCCGCCGCCCGAAAGAATGATCTTCAATGTTTTATCGTGTTTCATCGTGTATCGTTGCTTCATTTTCCCGCTTGATTCCGAATCAGCTGCCCCAGCTTCCCCGGTCGAGCGAACGGTATCCGATCGCCTCGGCGATGTCGGATGCCGCGACATCGGCGCGTCCGGCCAGGTCGGCGATCGTGCGGGCCACCTTCAGGATGCGGTCGTAGGCGCGTGCCGAGAGCGCCAGTCGCTCCATGGCCCGTTCGAGCAGCGTCGCGGCGGCCGGATCGAGCCGGCAGTATTCGTGCAGCAGCGCGGGGTTCATCATGGCGTTGGCATGCACCCCCGGCACGTCGCGGAAGCGCTCCGACTGAATCCGCCGCGCCCGCACGACCCGCTCGCGCACGGCAGCGCTCGACTCCCCGGGCTTCATCCCGGAGAGCGCCGCAGGGGCCACGGGCGTCACTTCGACGTGCAGGTCGATGCGATCCAGCAGCGGCTCCGACACGCGGGCCATATACCGTCGCACCGTTCCCGGCGAACAGGTGCACTCCTTCGCCGGATGGTTGTAGTTGCCGCACGGACAGGGGTTCATCGCCGCCACGAGCATGAAGTTTGCCGGGTATTCGACGCGATACTTCGCCCGCGCCACGACGATGCGCTTGTCTTCGAGCGGCTGCCGCAGCACTTCGAGCGCATTGCGTCCGAACTCGGGCAGTTCGTCGAGAAATAGTACGCCGTTATGGGCCAGCGACACCTCGCCCGGGCAGGGCGACTGTCCGCCGCCGACCAGCGCGACCTGCGAGGCGATGTGGTGCGGCGACCGGAACGGCCGGCGCGTCATCAGACCGCCCGCCACGCCCGCCATCCCCGCTACGGAGTGTATCTTGGTGGTTTCCAGCGCCTCCTCGTGCGAGAGAGGCGGCAGGATCGTAGGCATCCGGCGCGCCAGCATCGTCTTGCCCGAACCCGGCGCCCCGATCAGCAGCACGTTGTGGCCGCCCGCCGCAGCGATCTCCAGCGCCCGTTTGACCGTCTCCTGCCCGCGGACGTCGGCGAAATCCTCGGCATAACGCCCCGCAGCCTCCTCCGGATCGGGCGCACCCGGCTGCGCGGGAGCGATCGGCTCTTCGCCCCGAAGCCAGGCGAGCGTCTGCGACAGCGACCCGACGGGGATCACCTCGATGCCCTCGACCACGGCCGCCTCGGCGGCATTCGCCGCGGGCAGCACCAGCCGCCGCAGCCCCATCTTCCGGGCGCACACGGCCATCGGCAGCACACCGCGCACGGGGTTCACCGTGCCGTCGAGCGACAATTCGCCGGCGAACATCGTCCCTGCGAGCGCTGCGGCGTCGACGCGCTCCATCGCCGCGAGAATCCCCACGGCGATCGGCAGATCGAACGCAGCCCCCTCCTTGCGCAGGTCGGCCGGCGCGAGGTTCACGACCACCTTGCGGCCCGACATCCGCTCGCCGGAGTTTCCGAAAGCGGCCCGGATGCGCTGTTCGCTCTCCTTGACCGCATTGTCCGGCAGTCCGACCAGAAAGAGTCCGAGCCCGCCGCCCGCGATGTTGACCTCGACGGTCACCCCCACGGCGTCGATCCCTACGACAGCTCCGGCATACGTGCGCACGAACATGGCCACTGCGATTGTTTAGAACGGCGCCTCCTCGTCGAGGGCGCGCGATGCGTTCAGATCGAACTCCCCGCCCGTCGCCGAACCGAGTCCCCCCATCGACGAGAGGCCGTTCGAGCCGCTGGCGTAGTCGTCGTAGGCCTGCTGGCTGTCGGAGGCCTGCGCCGGCGAGAGCATCGAGTCGTCCATGTCGGCGAAACGCGCCTGCTCCTTGAGGAAGCGCAGGTTGACGTCGCACACGGCGCCGTTACGGTGCTTGGCGAGGATGATTTCGGCCATACCGGCCGTCGGCATGCCGTTCTCGTCCTGATTGATGCCATAGTACTCCGGACGGTGGATGAAAGCCACGATATCGGCGTCCTGCTCGATGGCTCCCGACTCGCGGAGGTCCGAGAGCTGCGGACGCTTCGAGCCGCCGCGCATCTCCGTAGCACGGCTCAGCTGCGAAAGGGCGATCACCGGCACGTTGAGCTCTTTGGCGATCGCCTTGAGCGTTCGCGAAATGAAGGCCACCTCCTGCTCGCGGTTACCCTTCGAATCCTGGTTTCCGGTCATTAGCTGGAGGTAGTCGATGATGATGATCTTGATGTCGTTGTGAATCTTCAGACGGCGGGCCTTCGAACGGAACTCGAAGACCGAAAG
>CAMWWU010000152.1 GCA_947178025.1 uncultured Alistipes sp.
CGCGACGGCGACCCCAAACCCCTGCGCCCCTCGTTCTACACCGACAACTTCCTCAGCCTGATGCCGGGCGAGAGCCGGACGGTGCGCATCGAAACGGCGCTCGACAAACTCCCCGAAGCGACCTACACGCTCGTCGTGCGGGGCTTCAACCTCGACACGCGCGAATTTCAGGTTAAAATCCGCCGGCCGTGAGACTGCTGCTCTGCATTTTCATCCTCCTGCCGCTGGAGATCCTGGCCCGGACGCACTCCTACGACGTGGTGATCGTAGGCGGCACCCCTGCGGGGATCACCGCCGCCCTCGCCGCCGCACGCGAGGGGAAGAGCTGCGTCGTCCTGGAGCGCTCGGCCCATGTCGGCGGACTTCCGGTCAACGGACTCGGAGCCACGGACATCGCCACGCGGGGCGCCACGGCGGGGCTGTTCGCCCGCTTCGTAGCCCGGAACAAGGCTTATTACACGGAGCGGTACGGTGCCGGCTCGCAACAGGCGCGCGATTGCAGCGACGGCTACCATTTCGAACCCTCGGTCGCAGCGGAGACCTTCGCCCGCATGCTCGCCGAAGCCGGGCCCGGACGAATCACGGTCCGGACCGGACGCCAGTTCGACGCCGAGGCGCGCCACGTCGAAAAGCGGGGCGACCGGATCGTCGCGATCCGCATCCTCGACCGGGCGACGGGCAAGAGGGAACGCTACCGCGGCGCCATGTTCATCGACGCCACCTACGAAGGCGACCTGGGCGCCGCAGCCGGCGTACCGTTCCGCACCGGACGCGAAGGGGCTGCCGAGTACGGCGAACCCTGCGCCGGCAAGCTCTACCGCTGGTGGAAGCACGGCCCCGACGCCGACGGCACGACCTACGAGGGCGACGAGGCGATCCAGGCCTACAACTACCGCCTCTGCCTGACGGACGATCCGCAGAACCGGCTGGCGGTCGTCCGACCCGCAAACTACGACCGCGAGGAGTACGTCTCGCTGATCGGCGACGTACTCGACGGACGCAATACGGACGCCCGCTACCGCACGGCGGATTCGGCGGCGATCGCCCGGAACCGCCGGCGCGTGGAGTCCGGCGAGCGGACCGCGGCTCCCGGCGACGCCTGGGGCATGGCCAAGATAACGAGCATGACCCGCCTGCCGAATGCCAAGACCGACGCCAACAACCAGCACCTCGCGCTCCTCTCCACGGACCTGCCCGAAGAGAACTGGCCGTGGCCGACGGCCGACTGGGCTTGGCGCGACCGCTTCGCAGAGCGTCTGCGCGACTATACGCTGGGTCTGCTGTGGTTCGCGCAGCACGACGAGGCGCTGCCCGCACACTTCCGCGAAGCCTGCCTCCGCTGGGGTCTTGCCGCCGACGAATACCGCGACAACGACGGATTCCCGCGCCAGGTCTACGTCCGCGAAGGCCGCCGGCTGGAGGGGTGCTATTTCTTCACGGCTGCGGACGCCCTGCCCGAAGCCGACGGCAAACGCCCGCCGCTCCACGGCAGCTCGATCACCGCGAGCCACTACGCCCTCGATTCGCACGCCGTGCGCAAACGCGAGGCGGGACGCATTCATCTCGACGGCTTCTTCAGCCACCCCACGGCGGTCTACACGGTGCCCTACGGCGTGATGGTCCCCCGGCACGTCGACAACCTCCTCTTCCCGGTCGCCGTCTCGGGCAGCCACGTCGGCTTCTCGACCCTGCGCATGGAGCCCTGCTGGATGGCCCTGGGCGAAGCCGCCGGAACGGCCGCCGCACTGGCTGCCGACAGCCGCCGAAACGTCCGCGAGGTGGACGTGGAGGCGTTGCAGGAGCGTCTGCTCCGCCACGGGGCGGTGCTGGTCTACCTGCGGGACCTGCAGCCCGGCGACCCCGACTACACCGCCGTACAGCGGCTGGCGCTGCGGGGCTTCTTCCCCGAATGGGAGGCCGGACTCGACCGCCCGCTCGACGAGCGCACGGCACACCTCTGGAGCTCGCTCGCCGGATGCGAGATCGCAGCCGACGGCACGACTTCCCGACGCGAATGGCTTCGCCGGATCAACGAACGACTAAACTTCTAAAACAAAATGAATATGAAACGAATCTTCCCCTTCCTGGTGGCTTTTCTGGCCCTCCCCGTGTTGATGCTATGCTGCAACAATTGCAGCAAGGACGACGCCGGCGGCAGCAACTCCGGAAAACCCTACGTCCGTCTGAATTTCAGCGAAAAGATGGTATCCAACTCCGCCGGTTCGCTCGAAGTCTTCGTATCGTCCAACACCGAATGGATCGCCGAGCCGCGCAGCAGCTGGCTCACCGTCGATCGCAACGGCGGCCGCGGCGACCTGGCCGTGCGCATCTCCTTCGAGGCGAACGGCACGGAGAAGCGCACGGGTATCGTCCGCTTCACGGCCGACGGCGTCAATCCGGTCGAGATCCTCATCACGCAGTCGGCGCTGACCTTCACCAACCCCATCACCACCGGGGGCAACATCTCTACGATGCCCGACCCCTACATCGTCCGCGACGGCGAGTATTACTATACCTGCAAGGCGAGCGGCAACGGCATCGCCATCTCGCGCTCCACGCGGCTCACGGTAATCAACAGCACCACCAAGAAGTGGAGCCTCCCCTACGAGGGTCCCTCCAAACCGTGGAACATCGCCGACCTCTGGGCCCCCGAGCTCTTCCACATCGGCGACCGCTGGTACGTCTACTACGCCGCCGGCCGCCGCGGACAGGACGGCATCACCGGTTACAGCACCCAGCGCAGCGGCGTGCTCCGCTCGAAGACCAACGACCCGCTGGGCGAGTGGGAGGACATGGGCATGCTTTACACGGGCTACAACTACCAGCCGGGCATCAAGCCCACCGCGCAGAATACGGAGTACGCCATCGACCTGACGACGTTCGAGCTGAAGGGACAGCGCTACGCCGTATGGTCGGGCAACGGCACCGACGCCGTTCAGCAGATCCGCATCGCCACGATGTCCGATCCCTGCACGATCTCCTCGTCGATGGTCATCCTCTCCACCCCCACGCAGTCGTGGGAGACGATGGACGGCCGCAAGATCAACGAGGGTCCGGCCATCCTCGTCAACGAGGAGAAGGGTAAGCTCTTCATCGTCTACTCCTGCAACCCCTCGTGGACCAAGAACTACCGTCTGGCCTGGCTGATGCTCGACATGAACGACGGCGACCCGATGAATCCGGCCGACTGGCAGAAGTCGGGCAACTACGCCTTCTGGCGCTGCGACAACACCAAGGAGCCGGTATCGGGCGTCAACGGACTGGGCCACTGCACCTTCACCAAATCTCCCGACGGCACCGAGGACTGGATCGTCTACCACGCCATGCGCTACTCCGACGGCGGCTGGGGCCAGCGTTACCCCTTCGTCCAGAAGTTCACGTGGAACGACGACGGAACGCCCGACTTCGGCGAGGGCGCCGGCTGGGGCGAACCGCTGCTGCTGCCCTCGGGCGAGACCCTCTGACAACCTTTCGCATTGTTTATCTAATCGCATATAACCCTACCGCAAACCGATGAAAAAACTCCTTTTAGTTGCCCAGACCCTGCTGCTGCTCGGAGCAGCCACGAACGTTCAGGCACAGAAGAACTACGACCTGAAGAGATTCCCGAAGGGATGCCAACCCGAAGAGATCGGCATACGGCTCACCGAACGCTATCTCCAGACCCCGCACTCGCATTGGGGCGACACCAACTCGAAGCACAAGGTCACCCTCGTGACCTACCCCGACGTCTGCGCCTGGCTCGGTGCGCTGTGGTTCACCGCCGGCACCGGCAACGACAGTCTCTACACCCGTCTCGTAGAGCGTTTCGAGCCGCTGTTCACCACGCAGAAGAACTTGCAGCCCAACCTGTTCCCCAAGGATCACAACGTCGTCGACTTCTACGTCTTCGGCGCCGTGCCCCTGGAGATCTACAAGCGCAACCACGACCCGAAATACCTGGAGCTGGGCATGAAATATGCCGACGGGCAGTGGGAGCTCCCCGCCGATCCGCAGCGCTACAAGCAGCTGTCCGAGGCGAAGCAGTACGCCGACCAGGGCTACTCGTGGCAGACGCGCCTCTGGGTCGACGACATGTTCATGATCACCGACTTGCAGGCCCAGGCCTATCTGGTGACCGGCGACAAGAAGTACATCGAGCGGGCAGCCCGCGAGATGGCGCTCTACCTCGACCGCATCCAGCGCCCCAACGGTCTCTTCTACCACCACACCGGCACGCCCTACTTCTGGGGCCGCGGCGACGGCTGGATGGCCGTCGGCATGGCCGAGATGCTCCGCATGCTCCCGAAGGACAATCCCTACCTGCCGCGCATCCGGGCGGCCTACATGCAGATGATGGAGACGCTGCTCCGCTATCAGGGTTACGACGGCATGTGGCGTCAGATCATCGACAACCCCAACTCCTGGAAAGAGAGCTCCTCGACGGCCATGTTCACCTACGCGATGATCCTCGGCGTGAAGAACGGCTGGCTCGACAAGAAGATCTACGGCGCGGCCGCCCGCAAGGCCTGGCTGGCGCTGCTCTCCTACCTCGACGAGAAGGACAACCTGCGCAACGTCTGCGAGGGCACCGGAGCCAAGAACAGCTTCGACTGGTATCAGAATCGCCGCCGCCTGACGGGCGACCTGCACGGACAGGCCGCGATGCTGTGGTGCGCCTACGCGCTCTCCTGCGACGTGAAGCCCTACAAACTGACGCCGAAACGGTAAATCTGCTCCTGCCATGCACAACATGCTGAAAAAATTCCTTCTCGGATTCGCGGCCGCCGGGCTGAGCCTGGCCGCATGCAGCGAGAAAGCGACCTCGGGCACGGGTGTCACCCCCAAGCCCAAACCCACCCC
>CAMWWU010000153.1 GCA_947178025.1 uncultured Alistipes sp.
GCGGACACCGCCGCACCTACATCGGCGCCATGCCGGGCCGCATCATCCAGACCATCAGACGGTGCGGTTCGTCGAATCCGGTCATCATCCTCGACGAGGTGGACAAGCTGACCGTTTCGAACCACGGCGATCCGTCGAGCGCCCTGCTCGAAGTGCTCGACCCGGAGCAGAACACCACGTTCCACGACAACTACATCGACATGGAGTACGACCTCTCGAAGGTCCTCTTCATCGCGACGGCCAACAACATCGCCAACATCGCCCCGGCTCTGCGCGACCGCATGGAGATGATCGACATCCCGGGGTATCTGCACGAGGAGAAGATCCGCATCGCTGCGGACCACCTGCTTCCGAAGCAGCGCGAGGCTCACGGCATCAAGGAGCAGGAGCTGACGCTCGATGCGGAGACGATCGGGGCGATCATCTCGGGCTACACGCGCGAGGCGGGCGTCCGTTCGCTCGACAAGCTGCTGGCCAAGATCGCCCGCGCCCGCGCCAAGCAGATCGCCTTCGACGAGGCGTTCGCTCCGGAGTTCACGGTGCGCGACGTCGAAAAGGTCCTCGGCATGCCCAAGTTCCTGCGCGAGGAGTACGAGGTGAGCGGCATGACGGGCGTGGTCACCGGCCTGGCGTGGACCGAGGTCGGCGGCGACATCCTCTACATCGAATCGTGCCTTACGCCCGGCAAGGGCGCACTGCGCCTGACGGGCAACCTGGGCGACGTGATGAAGGAGTCGGCGACGATCGCCCACGAGTGGGTCATGGCCCACCACGAGCAGCTGGGGATCGATCCGGCGCTCTTCGAGAAGCACGACATCAACATCCACGTCCCCGAGGGGGCGATTCCGAAGGACGGCCCCTCGGCCGGTATCACGATGGTGACCTCGATCGTCTCGACCTACACGGGGCGGCAGGTCCGCGACCGCATCGCCATGACGGGCGAAACGACCCTGCGCGGCCGCGTGATGCCCGTGGGCGGCGTCCGCGAGAAGATTCTGGCGGCCAAGCGCGCCGGCATCGACACGCTGATCCTCTCGGAGGAGAACCGCAAGGACATCGCCGAAATCAAGGAGGAGTACGTCGCCGGTCTGACGTTCCACTACGTGCGGACGAACGACGAGGTGCTGGCTCTGGCTTTGAAATAGGATGGATATCGAGGAGTTCCGGGCCCGCTGCCTCTCGCTGGCAGGCGCGCACGACGATTTTCCGTTCGGCCGCTCGACGTCGGGCTACGACCGCGACATCCTGGTCTTCTACGTCGGCGACAAGTGGTTCTGCTTCGTGAACGCCGTGGTCTGCGACTTCTGCAACCTGCGGTGCGACCCCGAGCGGATTCCGGAGCTGACGGAGCGTTACGAGGGAATCGGTCCGGGGTGGCACATGAACAAGAAACATTGGATCAGCGTCCGCTTCGGCAGCGACGTCCCTGAAAAACTCCTGTGGGAGCTGGTCGACCGGTCGTATGAACTGGCCGTGGCGCACCTGACGAAGAAGCAACGGAGCGAACTGTTTGAAAAAGAGTTGTAAGAGATGAAATTCCTGGCAATCATTCCGGCGCGTTACGCGTCGACGCGCTTCCCGGCCAAGCCGTTGGCCCTGCTGGGCGGCAAGCCCGTCATCCGGCGGGTCTACGAACAGGTGGCCGGCGTGCTGGACGACGCCGTGGTGGCGACCGACGACGAGCGGATCCGCGACGCCGTCGTCGCATTCGGCGGCAAGGCTGTGATGACCTCGCCCGACCATCGCAGCGGCACGGACCGCTGCCGCGAGGCGTTCGAGAAGTGCGGCGCGGCGTTCGACGTCGTGATCAACGTGCAGGGCGACGAACCGTTCGTGCGCCCCGAGCAGATCGAGGCGCTCAAGGGGTGCTTCGACGATCCGGCGACCGACATCGCCACGCTCGTGAAGCCGTTCGCTCCGGAAGACGGCCTCGCGGCGCTCGAAAATCCCTCGTCGCCCAAAGTGGTGCTCGATGCGCAGTCGCGTGCGCTCTACTTTTCGCGTTCGGTGATTCCCTACCTGCGCGGCGTGGAGCGCGGGGAGTGGCTTGCACGCCATACGTTCTACAAACATATCGGGATCTACGCCTTCCGGGCCGAGGTGCTGCGGGCCGTGACCGAGCTGCCGCAGTCGCCGCTCGAACTGGCCGAATCGCTCGAACAGCTCCGCTGGCTGGAGAACGGCTACCGGATCCGTGTGGCGCTCACGGACGCCGGGACCGTCGGGATCGATACTCCCGAAGATCTGGTGCGCGCCGAAGAGTTCCTGCTCCGACATCCCGAATTTAACCGTTAAGCCCTATGAAGTTCATCGCAGGACCCTGCGTCATCGAATCCGCCGAGCTGCTCGACACGGTCGCCGCGCGGCTCGTCGCCATCAACCGTGCCCTCGGCACCGACATCATCTTCAAGGCGTCGTTCGACAAGGCCAACCGCACGTCGATCTCTTCGTTCCGCGGCCCGGGACTGGAGAAGGGGTTGCAGATGCTCGCCGACGTGCGGGAGAAGTGGGGGCTGAAGCTCCTCACCGATATCCACGAGTCGTGGCAGGCGGCGCCCGTGGGCGAGGTCGCGGACGTGATCCAGATCCCGGCGTTCCTCTGCCGGCAGACCGACCTGCTCGTCGCGGCTGCGAAGACCGGACGCACGGTCAACATCAAGAAAGCCCAGTTCCTTTCGGGCGCCGACATGCAATACCCCTACGAGAAGGCCCGCGAGGCCGGAGCCGCCGAGGTGTGGCTGACCGAGCGCGGCAATTCGTTCGGATACAACAACCTGGTCGTCGACTTCCGCAACATTCCCGACATGCTGCGCATCGCGCCGACGGTGGTCATGGACTGCACGCATTCGGTGCAGCGTCCCGGGGCCGCCGGTGGCAAGACGGGCGGCAACCGCGAGTTCGTGCCCGCCATGGCGCACGCCGCCAAGGCATTCGGTGCCAACGGTTTCTTCTTCGAGGTGCACCCCGATCCGGACTCGGCGAAGAGCGACGGTCCGAACATGCTGCGGCTGGACGATCTGGAAAATCTGATCAAATCGTTGTTACGATGACCGATATAGCGAAAAATCAAATCCTGGAGGTGGCCCGCAAGGCCCTGCACACCGAGATGCTGGCGCTGCGGCACCTGGAAGAGACATTGGGCGACGACTTCGCCGCCGCCGTCGAGATCATCCTCGGCTGCCGCGGCAAGTGCATCGTCACGGGCATGGGCAAGTCGGGGCTCGTAGGGCGCAAGATCGCCGCGACGCTCGCCTCGACCGGTACGCCGAGCTTCTTCCTCCATCCCGGCGAGGCGTTCCACGGCGACCTGGGCATGATCTCGCCCGACGACGTCGTGCTGGCGCTCTCCTATTCGGGCGAGACGGACGAGATCCTGAAGATCGTGCCGTTCATCCACGCCAACGGAAACAAGCTGATTTCGATGACCGGCAAGGCCGAGTCGGCTCTGGCCCGCAACTCCGACGTGCACCTCGACGTGGCGGTGAAGGAGGAGGCCTGCATCCTGCACCTCGCGCCCACCTCTTCGACCACGGCGCAGATCGCCATGGGCGATGCGTTGGCCGTGTCGCTGATGCAGCTGCGCGGCTTCACGAGCGTCGATTTCGCTCGCCTGCATCCGGGCGGCAGCCTCGGCCGGCGCCTGCTGATGACCGTCGGCAACGTGATGCGCTCGAAGGAGCTGCCCGTCGTGCGCCCCGACTGTCCGGCGACGGAGATGATCCATGCCATCTCGAAAGGGGGCCTGGGTCTCATCATCGTCTGCGACGGCGACCGCATCGAGGGCATCGTGACCGACGGCGACGTGCGCCGCGCCATGGAGCGCCTGCGGGGCGAGTTCTTCAACATCCGGGCGTCGGATATCGCCACGCCGTCGCCCAAGACCATCCTCCCCGGGGAGAAGCTCATCGAGGCCGAGAAGATGATGACCCGCAACAAGGTCACCTCGCTGCTCGTGACCGACGAGGCGGACCGGCTCGTCGGCGTGATCCAGATCTACGACATCAAACTGTGACAGGGAATATGTTTATTGTACTGCTGACCTACAAGAAGCCGCTGGAGGAGGTCATGGCGCATCTGGATGCCCATTGCGCCTGGCTCGACGGACACTATGCCGCCGGAAGGTTCCTCTGCTCGGGACCCCGGGTGCCCCGCACGGGCGGCGTGATCCTCTGCCGCGCCGAGAGCCGGGAGGAGGTCGAGGCACTCACGGCCGACGATCCGTTCCGCCTGCACGGCATCGCCGACTATACGGTCGTGGAGTTCCAGGCGACGCACTCGGCGCCGGGATTCGAGGCGTTTCTCTGAGAGAAGGCCGGGTAGAAAAAAAACGTCCGCATTTTTGCGGACGTTTTTTGTTTGTCGGGTCGCAGCTGCCGATTATTGCTGAATTTTGACCAGCTGCTCGCGGTAGGCGTTCAGGATCCGCGATTTGGAGATGAATCCCAGGTAGCGGTTCTGCTTGTCGACGACGGGCAGCATCCAGGTGTGCTTGTCCTCGAACTTCTCCATGACCCCCTGGATCGCCTCGTGTTCGAGAATCCTGTCCGGAGGCGGAATCATGTAGTGGGAGATCGGCAGCCCGTACTTCTCGCGTTTGAACATGTCCTCGCGCAGGTCGTCGAGCTGCACGACGCCCAACAGATGCCCGAAGTTGTCGATCACGGGGAAGATGTTGCGGCGTGCCGTCGAGATGATGTGCACGATGTCGCCCAGCGTGAAGTGCTCCTTGATGCGCAGGAAGTCGGTCTCCATCAGCTCGTGGAGGTTCAGGAAGACGAAAACCGACTGGTCCTTGTCGTGGGTCAGCAGTTCGCCGCGCCGCCGCAGCTGTTTGGTGT
>CAMWWU010000154.1 GCA_947178025.1 uncultured Alistipes sp.
TTCGAAGGCGACCAGCGCGGCTTCGGCATCGGCGCTGCCGAGCTCCACGGCGCACGCCGCCAGGTAGTAATCGATCGTCTGCGCCGCTTCATAATCCGCGGGGCCGACCGCCGATCGGGCCCGCACGAACTCGTGCCGGGCATCGCTCCAGCGACCGAAATCGAAGAGTTCGCGCCCCCGCTCGACGAGACGCTGCGCTTCGGGCGTCGCGGCCCGGGCCCCGAGGTGGCAGAGGGCGCTCAGCGCGAGGATTGACAACAAGATCCGTTTGTTTCGCATACGCACAATTTTACAATGGGCAAAGATACGAATTTATTTGCGATTTCGCCGAGGGCGAAGCGCGTTTTCGGGCCAAATCGCCGAACGCTTGCAGCGAACGGAGATCTTTCCTATCTTTGCAGCCATTTCGAAATCTACCTTTACATGATCAAAACCATCCGATTCTGGTACCGGAACGCCCGTCCGATCTCCCTTCCTCAATCGCTGCTGCCCGCACTCACGGCCGCAGCCCTCTGCTACGGCGAAGCCGAATACGACCTGACGGCGGCAGCGATCGCCATCCTGGGCGTCATCTGCCTGCACCTCGCACTCAACCTCCTCGACGACTGGTTCGACTACCGGGTCGGATCGGCCGAAGCCCGGCAGACGGTCTCCGACGAGGGGTTCCGATGCAGGATCGTGAAATACCCCTACCTGACCTCGGGCGAAGCCACCCATTCGCAGCTGCTCGGTGCGGTCGCCGTCCTGATGCTGCTCGCCGCCGCTGCGGGCGCACTCGTCATCGCCCTCCGGGGATGGTCCGTCCTCGGGTGGATGCTGCTCGCCTTCGTCATCGGCACCTCCTACTCCGGAGGCCCGCTCCGGCTCGGCTTCCGCGGACTGGGCGAACTCGTGATATTCATCATGTTCGGCCCGCTGCTGATGACCGGCGTATACTACTCCGTCACGGGAACGGTCGGCTGGAACATCGTCTGGCTCTCGACGGCCGTGGGCATGCTGGTGACCAACATCGTCTATTCGCATTCGGTGCTGGACGCCGAACCCGACCGGAAGATGGGCAAGAAAACCATGGCGCACCTGATGGGATCCCGCAAGGGGCAGATCCTCTTTTCGGCACTGCTGAACACCCTGCCTTACCTGACCGTCGCCCTCGGCGTCGCGCTCGGACAGCTGCACCCCGCCTACCTGACCGTCTTCCTCCTGCTGCCCGTCTCGCTCTGGCTCGTCGGATCGCTGAACGACTTCGTGAACCGGCGGGATACGCCCCTCGAACCCAAACGCTGGATGGGTCCGATGGGCGACTTCGACCAATACCGCCGGTACGGAATCGACTGGTTCATGCTGCGCTGGCTGACGGCCCGCAACATCGTGACCATGTTCTGCACCCTGCTGATCGTCGTGAACCTGATTTTCGGATAAGATGAAAAAATTGCTCTACCTGGGACAGTGGTTCCTCCGGGCCCGCCTTTTCGGAAGAAAAGCCCCCTTGCAGACCGTACTCTTCATCTCGGACATCTGCAACCTCCGATGCAAGCATTGCAGCGTCTACGAGCTGAAGAATCCTCACAACATGACCTACGAGCAGGTGGGCGAACACCTGCGGAAATCATACGCCGCCGGCTCGCGATTCGTCGACTTCGAGGGCGGCGAGGTGACGATCTGGCGCGACGGCGACAAGCGCATCGACGACCTGATCGACCTGGCGAAAGCGATCGGCTTCTACTCCTGCACCATCACGACCAACGCCCAGCTCCCCTTCGCGGGATCCCACGCCGACTCCATCTGGGTGAGCCTCGACGGAGCGGGCGCATACCACGAGGAGATCCGCGGCAAGGGGACCTTCGCCCGGCTGGAGAAGCACATCGCCGAGTGCGGCCACCGGCACCTCTGCGTCAACATGGTCGTGAACACGCTGAACCGCACCGCCGTCGCCGACACCATCGAATACGCCGCGAAGAACCCGGCCATCGAGTGCATCTCGATCAACTTCCACACGCCGTTCGAGGGGACGGAGCATCTGGCCCTGGATATGGACGAACGGGCCCGGATCATCGACGAGGTGATCGCCTGCAAAAAGAGAGGCTACCCGATCATGAACTCCGTATCGGGCCTGAAGCTGATGAAGACGAACCGCTTCGTCCGCCGCTGCTGGGTCACGGACTTCGTATACCCCGACGGCAGCCGGGGCCTCTGCGCCGGCCACGGCACCGGCATCTGCGACCGGTGCGGATTCTGCATGGCCGGCGAAATGGCTTCGGTCTTCTCGTTCCGGCCCGACACCGTGCTCGCGGGACTGAAGCTGCGCGTCTGAACGCCCGGGCGGACGGTTTCGACGGACCGTCCGCCCGGCCCGTTTCCGGATCGCGACGACGGGCCGGCGCCCCGAAAAACGAAAATCCGGCACATCATCGACGGCCGAAAGCGTGCGAACTCCGGAAAATTTTCTTATATTTGTCTTGAAAACGGAGCGTCGGACGTCGCCCGACGCCAAAAAACGACACCGCCATGATTCCGCTTTTCGCCGATATCGTCCTGCCGCTGGAGGACCCGATTCTGAAATTCCTGCTGATTCTGATCATCATCCTCGCGGCACCGCTGCTGCTCAACAAACTCAAGGTCCCCTATCTGCTGGGGCTCATCATCGCGGGCGCCGTGATCGGCCCCCACGGACTGAACCTCGTGCTGCGCGACAGCAGCATCATCCTTTCGGGCACGGCCGGCCTGCTCTACATCATGTTCCTCTCGGGGCTGGAGCTCGACATGAGGGACTTCCGCAAAAGCGGCCTCCACAGCCTCGTCTTCGGGCTCTACACCTTCGGCGTGCCGCTGGCCTTCGGCATCCTGGCCGGCTACTACCTGCTCGGATTCGCGATCCACTCGTCGATCCTGCTGGCGGCGCTCTTCGCCTCGCAGACGCTCATCGCCTACCCGCTCGTCAGCAAACTCGGCATCACGCGCGACCGCGCCGTGACGATCGCCGTCGGCGGCACGGTCATCACCGACACGCTGGCCCTGCTGCTGCTCACGGTGATCGTCGGAGCCGCCACGGGCAGCGTCGACGATACCTTCTGGTACCGCCTCGGCGCCTCGGTCGTGGCCTGCATCGCCGTCATCACGCTCCTCTTCCCGCTGCTGGCCCGCTGGTTCTTCAAGCGGTGCAGCGACAGCGTGTCGCAGTACATCTTCGTGCTCATCATGGTCTTCCTCGGGGCCTGGCTCGCCCATCTGGCCGGGCTCGAACCCATCATCGGCGCCTTCCTCTCGGGACTGGCCCTCAACCGGCTGATCCCCCGCACCTCGCCCCTGATGAACCGCATCGAGTTCGTCGGCAACGCCATCTTCATCCCCTTCTTCCTGATCGGGGTCGGCATGCTCATCGACTACCGCGCCTTCTTCAGCGACTGGCGCAGCATCGAGGTCGCGGCCGTGATGATCGTTCTGGTCACGGCGGCGAAGTTCCTCGCGGCCTACCTCACGCAGAAGACCTTCCGCCTCTCGGGCGACCAGCGCACGCTGCTCTTCGGCCTGAGCTCGGCCCACGTAGCGGCGACGCTCGCGGCCGTGATGGTCGGCTACAACGTCATCCTGGGGCACACGCCTGAGGGCGAGCCGATCCGCCTGCTGAACGAGAGCGTGCTGAACGGCACGATTCTGATGATCCTGGCGACCTGCACCGTTTCGACCTTTGCGACGCAGCGGGGCGCCCACCAGATCGCGGCCCGGGGCGAACGGAGCGCCTCCCGCAGCAACACGGGCGAGCACGTGCTGATTCCCGTCTCGCATGCCGAGGATATCGACGAGCTGGTCGGCCTGAGCATCGCGGTCACGAAGCAGAAGCACCGCAGCCTCTACGCGCTGAACGCCGTGGACAACAAGATCGACGATCCCGAGGTGCAGAAGCGCGCGGGGCGTCTGCTCGACGCGGCCGTCACGACGGGCGCCGCGGCCGACGTGCACATCCACCGGCTGCTGCGCTACGACGTGAACATCGTCAACGCGATCGTCAGCGTCGTGCGCGAGCGCAACATCACCGACCTGGTGCTGGGCATGCACCGCGACGCGGGCGAACCGGTGCTGGCGCTCCCGGGCATGCTCTCGCCCCTGGGCAAGACGATTCCCGACGTGCTGAGCCACAGCAACGTCACGACCTACATCTACCGCGCGGTGCAGCCGCTCCAGACCCTCCGCCGCCACATCGTGGTCGTGCCGCGGCAGGCCGAACTCGAAGCGGGATTCTCCACCTGGCTGCTGCGCATCCGCCACCTGGCGCACGACACCGGCGCCGAGCTCCTCTTCCACGCCGCGGAGCAGACCGTCGACGCGCTGCGCCGCAACCGCCGCCGCAACGATATCGCCTCCTACGTCGTCCATCCGGCCGAGGAGGGCTGGGACGAACTGCTGTCCCGGCTGCGCGACGAGCTGCGCGGCGACGACTGCCTGTGGATCGTGATGAGCCGCCGCGACCGCATCTCCTACCACCCCGCCATGAACCGCGTACCGGGCTACCTGGAGGAGCACCTCGGCCGCAACAGCTTCGTGCTCGTCTACCCCGTACAGGCGGGCGGCGACGAGGAGAAGATGTATCTTTCATAAGGCACACACCGATTTTCCGGCCGCAAAATCGGATAAAATTTGGCGTTGCGGCCGACTTGCACTATCTTTGCGCACGAAAAATAGCGAATATGAGTCTGGTAGCAATCGTAGGACGCCCGAACGTGGGCAAATCGACCCTTTTCAACCGCCTGGTAGGCGAACGCAAGGCCATCGTGGATGCGACGGCCGGCACCACGCGCGACCGCCACTACGGCAAGACCGACTGGAACGGCCGGGAATT
>CAMWWU010000155.1 GCA_947178025.1 uncultured Alistipes sp.
TAGGCGGCCCAGGGGTTGCCCATCGGGCTGTCCGTAACCCAGACGGCCGAATAGTCGGGACGGTTGTTGAAGACCTGCGAGTACCACTTCTTGGTGCGGTCGACATTGCTGAACACCTGCGAAATGTCGGAGATGCCGCCGACCAGCTCGTCGGATACGTCGAGGAAGCTGCACGACCAAACCGTGCACGCCAGCAGGCCGAGGGAAAGTATTTTTACGAAATTCTGTTTCATGGTTCGTTCGTCTTTAGAAGTTGACTTCGACTCCCAGCGTGAAGGTGCGCGACATGGGATAGCTCATACCCTGGTTGCGGTTGCCCTGTTCGGGATCCCAGTACTTGATGTCGTCCCAGACGCAGAGGTTGTTGCCCAGCATGTAGACGCGCACGGCGTCGAGGCGGATCTTGCGCAGGAAGGTCTTGGGCAGGTTGTAGCCGATTTCGAGGTTCTTGAAGCGCAGGAAGTTGCCGCTGCGGAGCCACCACGTGTTGGGCTCTTTGTTGACATTGTGGCTGTAATGGCTGTGAAGACGGGGCATCGTGGCGTCCTGGCGCGGATTGTCGGCCGTCCAGCGGTCGAGGAACAGCGTGCGGTAGTTCGACTTGTCTTCATACCAGTTGAAGGGCCAGAAGTGGTTGTTGCCCGAAGCCAGCAGCACCGACGAGTTGCCCGTGCCCTGGAAGAAGGCGCTCACGTAGAAACCCTTGTACTCCACGTTGAGGCCGAAACCGTAGTTGATTTCGGGGTTGTAGGGGTGTCCCACGCCGCGCTTCTTGTCGTTGCTGTCGATCACGCCGTCGTGGTTCAGGTCGGCGAACTTGATGTCGCCCGGGCCGAGGGTTCCCTGCAAGGCGACGACCGGAAGACCCGGACGCAGCTCGTAGGAGTAGGTGCCGTTGGGATTCAGCGTGCGGATGAAGTCGTCCTCGGTGTAGAGGCGCTCGGCGATGTAGAGCGTGTTCTCGTTCACGCGCGTGCCCGTAACCCGCTGGTAGTCGTAGAGCTGGTTCAGCTCGTCGTACTCGATGATCTTGTTGCGGGCGAAGGTGAACGTACCGCGGGCGCTGATGCGGACGGGGCCGAAGTCGTGGCGGGCGTTCAGGCTGGCGTCGACACCCCAGTTGTCGACGATACCGTAGTTCTGCCACGGTTTGGCGTGGAAGCCGGCGACGCCGGGGATCGTGTTGCGTTCGAGCAGGATGTTCTTGCGGCGGTTGTTGAAGTAGTCGGCCGTCAGCTCGATCTCGTTGTTGAAGAAGCCCAGGTCGAGACCGACGTTGCGCTTGGTCTCGATCTCCCACGAGATCGCGTTGTTCACGAAGCGCATGTCGTAGATACCGGCGCCCATGCCGTTCGAAGCCGAGGTGCCGATGCCCTGATTGAAGGTGTGGCCCGAGGTGTTGAACGTCGCGCGGTAGAGGAAGCGGTCGGTGCCCGTGTCGTCGTTACCCGTCCGACCCATCGAAAGGCGGATCTTCAGGTTGTTCATCACCTTCTTCAGCCCTTCGGGATAGAACTTTTCGTTCGAGATGAAGTAGCTCAGACCGACGGCCGGGAAGAAGCCGAAGCGGTTCTTCTTGGCGAAGGTCTCGCTGCCGGTGTAGCCGAAGCTTCCCTCGATGAAGTAGCGGTTGTCGTAGGAGTAGGTCACGCGGCCCACGATGCTCTGCTTGTGGTAAGGCAGTACGGGATCGTTCTTCTGCTGCTCTTTCTGCATGTAGAGGAGCATGGCGCCCACGTTGTGCACGTAGTTGAAGGTGCGCTGGTAGTTGATGGCCGCCTCGATGTAGATCTTGCGCAGGTAGCTCGTCGAGGTGAAGGTGGGGTCCGAAACCTCGGGCGATCCCGACGAGGTGGTGGTGAAGACCAGATTGCCGTCGGCGTCGCGCCCCTTGGCGTGGTAGAGGCTCGGCCAGTAGTCGCGCAGGGTCGCCGAGCTGCCGTCGTAGTCGAAGCTGACGCTTCCGCGGGCGCTCAGACCCGGGGTGATGAACTTCAGGTCCTGCTCCAGTTTGACGTTCGACTGGATCTTGACGCCCCACTCCTGACGGTAGCCCTGATTGTAGAGCATGTTGTAGGGGTTGCGGTTGTTCGAGTCGGCCTGCTTCTCGTAGGAGGAGAGCGTGCCGTCGCTGTAAATGGCAGGGAAGAGGTACGACGGCGTGTGGAGCATGAAGCTGAAGATGTCGTCGGCCGAACGGTTGGCCGTGCGGCGGTGTACGTACTGTCCCGAGAGGTCGATGCTCAGACGCGTGGTCTTGCTCACCTTCAGGTCGATGTTGCTGCGCAGGTTATAGCGTTCGAATCCGAAGTTGCTGTCGTACTTGCCGTTGGGGTTCTCCTTGAAGACGCCGTCCGACTGGAAGTAGGCCATCGAGACGAAGTACTTGGCGTTTTCGGCGCCGCCGCGGAAGTTGAGTGTATAGCGCTGGCTGTGCACGGCCTTGCGGACCAGTTCGTCGATCCACTGCGTATTGGGGTAGAGGTCGTTGTCGGCGCGCTCCCGGTAGAGCTGGATCAGGTCGGAGCTGAAGCTGGGGACCAGACCGTCGTTGAACCGGGCCTCGTTGGCCAGTTCGAGGTAGTCCCACGAGTCTACGAACTCGGGCAGGCGCTGCGGCGAGGCGATCGACTGCTCGATGCGGAACGAGATCTTGGGACGGGAGATCGTTCCGCGCTTGGTGGTCACGAGGATGACGCCGTTGGCGCCCTCGGCACCGTAGACGGCCGTTGCGGCGGCGTCCTTGAGGATGCTGAAGGTCTCGATCTCGTCGGCCTCGATGTTGTTGATGTCGCGGGGAATGCCGTCGACGAGCACCAGCGGTTTGGTGCCGCCCTTGAAGGTACTGATACCGCGGATCCAGAATTCGGCGTCGTCGCGTCCCGGCTCGGCGCTGCGCTGGATGCTGATCAGACCGGCCAGCTGTCCGGCGAGGTTGCTCGTGAGGTTGCTCGACGACGACTGCATCAGGTCGCGCGACCCGACGGAGGCGATCGAGCTGACCATCGCCTGGCGCTTCTGCTTGCCGTAGCCGACGACTACGACCTCTTCGAGCAGGTCCGTGTCGGATTTGAGCTGGATGTTGATCACTTCGCGGCCGTCGGTCGGCAGGGTCTGTCCCAGGTAGCCGATGTAGCTGACCGAGATCTCCTGTTTGGGCAGCACGTCGATGACGAAGAGACCGTCGGTGTTGGTCGTCGTTCCGACGTTGGTGTCCTTGATGTAGACGGTGGCACCGACCAGCGGCGAGCCGTCGACGTCGGTGACGGTTCCGGTGATACGTCGTTTGCCGGTCTGTGAGGAGGCGCCCTGTGCGTAGACTGCGCCGACGTTCACCGACAGGAACATCACGAGAAGCAGGGCGAAGCCCACGCTTTTCAGGGCTTTGGCGCACCCGATGCTTGTTTTATAAAAATTTTCCATACGGTTTTAGTTGGTTGAAGATAATGATTCAGGGTTGTCCGGGCCGTGGAAGGCCCGCGGTCCGCAGGGCGGGGTTCCGCCCCCGGGCCGAGTGTTCCTTCATTCGTTCTGCGGTGTTCTTTTCATAGGCATGCAGGAGTGTTTAGGTTTTCTTCGTTGTTACTGATAGCGTTCGTTGGCCAGTTCGGTCAGGGCGTAGGCACACCACATCACGGCCGCCTGTCCGTGCAGGTCGCCGGTGTATTTCGCCCGGTCGCGGTAGTAGGCGTAGCTCGTGCCGGCGCCGGTGCCGCAGCAGACGTTCCGGATCTCGAAATCGGTGTTCAGGTAGTTCTGAATCCCCAGCCAGCCTTTGCGGGCGACCGGACCGTAGTTCTTCTCGTCGAGCCAGCCGTTCTTCACGCCGAGGATCATCGCATAGGTGAACATCGCCGATCCGGAGGTTTCCTCCCACATGTCGCCCTGGTTGGGATAGATCAGCTGCCCCCACAGACCGCTCTCGTACTGATAGGCGCTCAGCGTGGCCATCATCTTTCTGTATTCGGAGAGGATCCGCTCGCGATAGGTGTCGTATTTCGACGAGGCGGGGAGCATCCGCAGCATCTCGGGCATTCCGACGGCCATCCAGCCGTTGCCGCGAGCCCAGAAGTACTTGGCGGTGGGGGCGTGGTAGAAGATGCCGTTCTCGCCCGGCAGTTCGTCGAGGTAGAGGATCATCTCCTTGGCGGCCCGTTCGATGTACTTCTCGTCGCCCGTCGCCAGGTAGGCCTGCGACTGGAGCGCTGTAATCATGAACATGTCGTCGATCCACAGGCGCGTCTGGTACGAATAGCCCAGGTTGTGGTAGTACACGGGGTTCTTCATCTTCTCCAGGTACTTCTGCTCCGTCGGCAGTTCCCACTGCTGGTCGGCGTAAGGGAGACCCAGATCGAGGTACTTCCTGATGTCGGCCTCGGCCGCGCCGCGCTGCTTCTTGATGTGGTAGATGTGGAGCGGTACAGCGCCGAAGATGTTGTAGTCTACGGCGTTGTTCTCCGTGCGGGGGATCTGCGTCACGAGGCTCTTGTTCGGCTCGATGCTCTTGTCGTCGACCGTCAGGAACTGGTCGAACTTGGCCACCAGCCGGTCGAAGAGGTCGTCGTTGCCCGATGCCTCGGCGTACCAGAACGCACCCAGCCAGGCGCAGACGTCGGGGTAGGAGGTCAGCGTGCTCTTCTTGGAGGCGTGCATGTCGCCCCAGTTGGAGTTGCCCGAGCGGAGGAAGAGGTCGACGACTCCGTTGCCGACCGTGCGGGGATCCTTCCGTTCGGGGAAGTTGATCAGATCGTAATC
>CAMWWU010000156.1 GCA_947178025.1 uncultured Alistipes sp.
CGGGGTGGTACTTGATGGCCGCTTTGCGGTAGGCCTTCTTTATTTCGTCGGCGTTAGCGTTCTTCTGGACGCCCAACACTTCGTAGTAGTCCCTCTTCTCTGCCATGGCTTTACTCTCCTACGACGACTTTGGCGAATCGCAGCACCTTTTCGCCCAGCATGTAACCCGTCTGTACGGTATCCACGACCTTGCCTTTCATCTCTTCGCCCGCCGCGAAACGCGCCACGGCCTCCGAGAGGTCGGGATCGAACTCCTTGCCGGCCACCTCGATCTCGGTGACGCCCCGCTGGCGCAGCGCCTCGGTGAACTTCTGCGAGATGAGCAGCACGCCGGCGCGCAGCGCCTCCACGTCGTCGCTCTTCTCCATCGCCGCCACGGCCCGCTGCACGTCGTCGCGCACGGGCAGCATCGCCAGCAGTACGTCGCGGCCGCCGGTCTGCACCAGCTCCATCTTCTCGCGGAGCGTGCGCTTGCGGTAGTTGTCGAACTCGGCCTGCAAACGCAGATACTTGTCCTGCCAGCGGGCTATTTCAGCCGCATGTTCGTCGGCGGCCGACGGCTCGGCTGCCGATGCGTCTGCCATCGTGTCAGTCGCACCGCCCGTCTCGTCTGCCACATTGGCACACGACTCCCCTTCGCACGAAGGATATCCGTCGCCCGGAGCGAAGCCCTCGTCGCCGTCAATCGCCTCATTATAAATCTTTTCCTGTTCCATATTTTCGTTGTTTTCGATTTTCTGCCTATCTATCGAACAAATTGCATACCAGCGTCAACGGCGATCGCAGCTGCGCGCTCGATTCGCAATCGTTTTCGCCGGCGGATGTCGCTCGCGGCGTTCGTAAATCCGTCCTGATTTGCGCATGGCGAACCGTCGGCCCGCCTTTGCCGCGTCAGCCGATGACGAAGATCGCAGGCCGCTTGTTCATCTCCGGAAGCGCACGCCGGCGCCACTCGGCGACCGGATGCGTCGCGACGAACTCCCCGGGCGCCGTCAGATCCATCGCCACCGTGAGCAGCGTCTCCGGGCCGAGCGTCTGCAACAGCTGCTCCATGAGCTTGACGTTGCGATAAGGCGCCTCGATGAAGAGCTGCGACTGCCCCTCGCTGCGGGCCCGGCGTTCGAAGAAGCGGATCGCCTTCGCCCGCTCGGGCGGCTTGACGGGCAGGTAGCCGTTGAAAGCGAACGACTGTCCGTTGAGCCCCGAGGCCATCACGGCCAGCAGGATCGACGAGGGTCCCACGAGCGGCACGACGCGGATGCCCCGGCGGTGGCACGCCTCGACGACCAGCGCTCCGGGGTCGGCCACGCCCGGCACGCCCGCCTCGGAGATCACGCCGGCCGAGCGTCCGTCGAGCAGCGGACGCACCAGCTCCTCGACCTCGCGGCCCGCGACGGTGTGTTCGTTCAGCTCGCGGAACTCCAGCGAGTCGATGGGCCGCGCGATGCCGGCCTTCGAGAGGAAGCGCCTCGCCGTGCGGGTATTCTCGACGATGAAGTAGTCGAGCGCGTCCATCACGGCTCGGTTGGCCGCGGGCAGCACGTCCCAGGGTGCCGTTTCGTCCGACACCGGACAGGGAATCAAGTATAAGGTGCCTTTCATCGTTTACTCTTTCAGATAGATGCGTTTGACACGCGACGAGATCGACGTCATGATCTCGTAGGGGATCGTCCCCAGCACGCGGGCCATGGTTTCCAGGTCGTTGCCCGGCGCGGCCGAGAAGATCGACACCGCGTCGCCCTCTTCGACCCCGGGAATCTCCGTGATGTCGATCATGCAGCTGTCCATGCAGATGCGCCCGACGATCGGCGCGGGACGTCCGGCCACGAGCACCGACCAGCGGCCGCAGCCCAGATGCCGGTCCAGCCCGTCGGCATACCCCACGGGAATCGTCGCCGTGACGGTCGGCCGCACGAGCTTCCCGGCCCGGCCGTACCCCACGGCTTCGCCCGCCGGCAGCCGCTTGATCTGCACGATGCGTGTGCGGAGCGCCGACACGGGCCGCAGCGTCGCGTCGTGCCCGTAACCGAAGCCGTAGAGCCCCAGTCCGAGGCGGCACATGTCGAACTGCGCCTGCGGGAAGCGGTCGATGGCCGCCGAATTGGCCGTATGCCGGATCACCGGATAGGGCAGCGAAGCCGCCACGGAGGCGCTCATGCGGTCGAAGCGTTCGATCTGCTCCAACGTCCAGGCATCCTCTTCGGGCATATCGGCGCAGCTCAGGTGCGAGAAGACCGAGGCGACCTTCACCTGCGGCGTCCGCGCCAGGGCTTCGCACAACCCGACGAGCTCCGGCTCGGTGAATCCCAGGCGGTGCATGCCGGTGTCGAGCTTCAGATGGATCGGATAGCGGCTCTCGCCGGCATGGTCGACCGCCGCTGCGAAGTCGGCGAGCGACTTCAGGCTGTAAATCTCGGGCTCCAGCCGGTTGGCGATCATCAGATCGAAGCTGTCGGCATCGGCGTTCAGCACGACGATCGGCATCGTGATGCCCCGCTCGCGCAGCAGCACCCCCTCGTCGGCGAACGCGACGGCGAGGTAGTCGACCCCCTGATGCTGCAACAGCTGCGCGACCTCGAAATCGCCTGCTCCGTAGGAGGCGGCCTTGACCATCGCCACGAGCTTCGTCCGCGGCGCCAGCCGCGACCGGAAACGATTGAGATTATGGATCATGGCGTCGAGATCGACCTCCAGAACCGTCGTATGGCTCTTGCGCGCAAGGGCGTGCGCCAGCTTCTCGAAGCGGAAGTCGCGCGCCCCCTTGAGCAGCACGGCGCACCCCGCCACGGCCCGGCGGCCGATGCGGGCGATGCACTCGTCGGTCGAGGCGTAGAACTCCTTTTCGCAGCCGAACAGCGACGCGTAGCGCTTCAGCCGGGGCCCGACCCCCACCAGGAAGTCGATCCCGGCCCGGGCGACCATGCCGGCCACGCGGCCGTAGAGTTCGTCGTCCGTCAGTCCGCTCTGCGAGACGTCGGAGAGCACCAGCGTCCGGCGCCGCCCGAGCGCCACCGTATGCAGGTAGTCGAGCGCCAGAGCCAGCGAATTGAGATCGAGATTGTAGGCGTCGTTGATCAGGATCGAGTCGTTGATCCCGTCCTTGACCTCCAGGCGCATGGCCACGGCCGGCGTCCGCGCGAACGCCGGCGCGGGATAGCCCATCACGGCGCAGAACGCCTCGACAATCTGCGCGTTGCGCTGCGAGGCGGCGTTGCCGACTACGGCAGCGGGTGCCGCAGGAAACGTCGCGGCATCGACGGGCCGACGGGCGGCGAAACGCTCCGCGATCAGGCGGCCGAGGGGCTCGTAATGACTGTGGTAGATGATTTTCGAAGCGCTGCGGGCCAGCACCAGCTTCTCGTCGCACTTCTGGTCGAGATTGAGAAAATTCTCCTGGTGCGCATCGCCCAGCGAAGTGAAGATCGCTATGTCGGGCCGGATGATCCGCTCCAGACGCTCCATTTCGCCCGGTTCGGAGATCCCCGCCTCGAAAATCGCCAGTTGTTCGTCGCCTTCGAGCATCAGCACCGAGAGCGGTACGCCCAGCTGCGAATTGTAGCTCTTGGGCGAGCGGTAGAACTTCACCCCCGCGGGCAGCTCCTCGGCGATCCACTCCTTGATGACAGTCTTGCCGTTCGACCCCGTGATGCCGACCACCGTGCCGCGGAACTGCGCCCGGCAGTGGGCCGCCAGCCGCTGCAACGCCGCAACGGCACTCTCCACGCGGACGAATCCGCAGCCGGGGAGCGCCTCGACATCGCGCTCGACCAGAAAGGCCCGCACGCCGCGGCCGTACATCTCGGCCACGAAGTCGTGCGAGTCGTGGTTGGCGCCCCGCATGGCTACGAACATCGGATCGGCCCCCAGCTCGCAGGTCAGCGACCGGCTGTCGGTGACCACCGAGCGAACCTCGGCCTCCTCGCCCGTAAAAATTCCCCCGACGATTTCGGCGATTCGGGAAAGTGCGTAATTCATGTCGTTGTCTCTTTATCCGCGTACCTATGAAAACGTGACGATCGTGATGCCTGCGCCGCCGCGGTCGGCGTGTTCGTCGACGGCCGAAGCCACCTCGGGCACCGTTCTCAGGTAGCGGCGGATCTCCTCCTTGAGGGCTCCGGTCCCCTTGCCGTGGAGAATCGTCACCGAGCCGACACCGACCATCAGCGCGTCGTCGACCAAATCCTGCACGGCATCCAGCGCCTCGACGGCACGCATGCCCCGCACGTCGATGTGGTCGCGGAAACGCAGCTTGCGGGCCGAAATATCGGCCGACACCACGGTGCGGGCCGTCTGCGGGCGCGTCGCCTCGCGATATTCGTTGTTCGAGACCACCGTCAGCCGCTCCCGGTCGACCGTGGTGAGGATCTGTCCGAAAGCGACCTGCGCCTTGCGCCCCTTGACCGACTGCACGACACCCACGACATCCTGTCCCGACATGCGGACCTTCGAGCCGACCTCGACCTCGCGCGGTTTCGGCGCTTCGGCCAGCTGCTCCGCCGCCGCGGCTTCGCCCTGCCGGGCCTTGCGCTCGGCACGCCGCTGCCGGCGCCGCTCGATGCGTTCGATCTCGCGGGCCACCTCGGCGTCGCGGGCCGCGGCATCCACCACGGCGACCTGCTCGCGGAAGTCGTCGAACTCGCGACGCGCCAGCCGCGTGAGCTCCTTCTCAGCCTGCGCCTCGCGGATCGTGCGGATCGTCTGCTCGATCTG
>CAMWWU010000157.1 GCA_947178025.1 uncultured Alistipes sp.
CATCCGCCCGTCGTGGCGAGCTGCGAAAACGAACCGCAACTCCTTGGGCCGACGGGGCGGGGCTATTCGAATCCCACGAGCTCGGGGCGGGGGGGACGGAACCGGTAGTGCTCCATGCGGGAGGCGTTGGAGAGGCGGAAATATTCGCTCTCGACCAGGCCGCGTTTGCCGAAAGCGATGCCGAGTCGGATTTGAATCTCGCTGAATATCAGTCGTTCGTTCTTGATGCGCAGTCCTGCGCCGAACGAGGTGTAGAAGTCGTTCTTGAAGATGTTGGGCGAGTAGCCGATCAGCCCGAGGTCGAAGAATCCGAAGCAGGCGAACCGGAATCCGAGGGGCTGGAACGGCGTGAAAACCACGGTTTCGGTGTTGAGCAGCATGCGGTTCGTGCCCACGGTATAGGCGTCGAGGGCCCGCAGGCCGTTCTGCCGGGTGAAGAGGATGCTTTCGTCGCTTCCGTGCTGCCGGTTCCACCCCTGCGTGTAGCGGAGCGCGAGGAACTGGCGGATGCGGTTGCGCCGCAGGATGAAGAGGTTCGAGAACCACCTTAGGTCGACATCCACGGCGCTGCGGCTCCACATGCCGCTGCGGTGGTCGATGTAGCTGCCGAGCGTGATGCCGCCCATCAGGAAGCCCGGGGCGCGGAACGCACCGGTGCGAAAGCTCATGCCGAGGTAGAGCGCGTCGTTGAACTCGCCCCACGAGTAGCCGGTCACCAGCTCGGCCTTGTAGCCCGTGGCGAAGTACTCCTTGGTGCCGAATCCGTAGATCATGCTGGCCGAGAGGAATTTTTCGCGGTAGAGACCGAATCCGCTCAGGAGCAGGTCGTGGTCGTGGAATGCCGGGTTGTAGCCGTAGCGGACCGGAGGACGTTCGCTGAATCGGGCGTAGTTGTAGCGGAACGTCATGAAGAAGCTCGACTGGATGGGGCGGATGTAGAGCGAGCGTCCGGCCCATAGATTGAGGTTGCGGACCTTGACCAGATCGGAGCTGTCGGCCTCGACGAGGTAGTATTTCGACCGGACGTCGCTGTATGCGATGCCGACCTCGTAGTCCGTCGGACGGAGGAACTCCTTGCTCAGTTCGAAACTGAGGTTCTCCTCGTAGAAGTTGGTACCGCCGCCGGCCTTCGCCTGGAAGAAGGAACCGAAGAGGTTGGGGATTTCGTATTCGACCATGTTGCCGCCGTAGGAGAAGTCGCGGCGGCTGAAGTTGGTTTCGAGTTTGAGCTTGTTTCCCGTGCCGAAGATGTTGACGTCGGAGATGCCCACCATCGTGCGGCCTTCGGAGCGCAGCCCGGCGTCGAGCGTGATGGTCCAGCTGTCGCGCGTGTGCAGTACGATGTCGACGCGCGTCGTGTCGAGCGTGTCGGGAACGACCTCCACGCGCGTGTCCGAGATGTAGGAGCGCGAACGGAGGAGCTGCTGGCTGCGGACGACCAGATCGGGATCGAATCGGTCGCCCGGCCGGAAGAGCAGGTCGCGGCGGATGATGCGTTCGCGCGTCAGGGCGTGCAGCTTGTTGCCCGTGCGTTCGAGCCAGTTGCCGTCGGGCGCGAATACCTGCTCGCGTTCGATGCGCACCTCGCCTACGGTCTTCCCCTCGAACGGCTCCAGCATCCGGCTTTCGTCGAGCACGCGGCCGTTGGCCGTGGTGTCGAGCTGCGGCCGGCGGATCAGCAGCCGGTAGAGGAGGTGCGGAACGGCCCGGCGGCGGCTCTTCATTTCGAGACTGTCGTAGAGGCGGCGGTTGCGCTCGGTGATGTGCGTTTCGAGCGTGTCGTGCTGCTCCGGCGACGACACGACGGGTCCCGCGGGGCGGGCGCAGATCGCCGAAACCGCCCCGATCGTCCAAAATGCCAGGATGCACGACCGGAAAAACATGACACCAAAGATAACGTATTTTTCGGGGAAAAAGTACCTGCCCGGAGACTTGTCTGAACGAAAAAAGCCCGCCCTCGTCGGGTGAGCTTCTTTTTCGGGCGATCGCAGGTCCGGAGACCGTGCGGCAGGCGCCGCCGTTCTCTCTCCGCTTCGGACCGGGAGCCGCTGTCGTTCCGAGCGGTCGCAGTCGTGATCGCAGGCGCGCTTACGGGCCGAATCCGGGAATGGGAATCCGAGACCTCTTTTCCTGCCATACCCCCTTTCTGCCGGGAGTTCTTTTCGCCGGAAACTCCTTTCTGCAGGCCCCCTCCCTTCTGCCGGGAGCTCCTTGCTCCGGCGGCGGGTCTTTTGCCCTGCGGGGGCGCCGGAAATGCCTGCCGGCGAAGTCGGGGCGATCGTCTCTATCCGTTCCGGTCGGGCGTTATCGCCGTCCCTCCTTGGCCTCGATGCACTCGGTGGCGTGGGGAACTTTCAGCAGCCGCTCGCGGGGGATGAGTTTCCCGGTCGTCTTGCAGATGCCGTAGGTCTTGTTCTCGATGCGCACGAGCGCCATCTCCAAATTGCGGATGAATTTCATCTGGTGAGCGGCCAGACGGCCGTTTTCCTCCTTCGAGAGCGTCGCCGCTCCCTCTTCGAGCACCTTGTAGGTGGGAGAGGTGTCCTCCGTGTCGTTGGAGGAGGTGTGGGTGATCGTGGCGCGCAGGAGTTCGTAGTCCGCACGTGCGCTCTCCAGTTTTTTCAGAATTACCTGCCGGAACTCCTCGAGTTCGGCATCGCTGTACCTGGTCCTTTCGTCTGCCATGGCTGCACTCTCTTGATTGATGTAATGTAAAATTAAAACTTTTTTCCGAGAATACCAAATTTGCGGCGGTAAAATCGGAAGCGGGGCCGCGCGTTATCGCACGGCCCCGCTCCGGATCTCCGGATGCCGGTGTTATACGCGCGTCACGCCGATACGCAGGGGTTCCTCGTCGACGTCGCTCTGCACGACGACGGCGCCTTCGGGGTTCTCCGAGGCCAGGACCTCCACGGCGAGCGTCTGCGCGGCGATGTAGTCGGCGAATCCTTCGAGAGCCGGAGCCACGAGCTCCTTGGCCTCGATCTCGACGCGGATCTTGTCCGTCACTTCGAATCCCGAATCCTTGCGGATGTTCTGGATGCGGTTTATCAACTCGCGTGCCACGCCTTCGGCCCTGAGTTCGTCGGTCACGGTGATGTCGAGCGCTACGGTGAGCTTGCCCTCCGTGGCCACGAGCCAGCCGGGCATGTCCTCCGAGGTGATTTCGAAGTCGGCGGCCGTTACGGCGATCCGCTCGCCGCCCAGGTCGAGCAGCGTTTCGGGATCGCTCTCGATGCGGGCGATCTGCTCCTGCGTGAACTGCGCCGTGAGGGCGGCGATCTGCTTCATGTACTTGCCGTAGCGCGGCCCGAGGGTCTTGAAGTTGGGCTTGATGCGCTTGGTGATGACGCCGGCCGTCTCCTCGATCAGGTCGATCTGCTTGACGTTGACCTCGTTCATCACCAGTCCCTTCACCGCGGCGACATGCTCGGCCGTCGCGGCGTCGAGCACCGGCACGAGGATGCGCTGCAGCGGCTGGCGCACCTTGATCGAGACCTTGCGGCGCAGGGCCAGCACCATCGACGAGAGCTGCTGGGCCACCTGCATGCGCTCTTCGAGCCGGCGGTCGATGAGCGACGGGTCGGCTTTCGGGAAGGAGGCCAGGTGTACGGAGCTCTCCGCGTGGCGGCCGCTCACGGCGTTCAGATCCGTGAAGATGCGGTCGGTGATGAAGGGGGCGAACGGCGCCGCGATCTGTGCGACGGTTTCGAGGCAGGTGTAGAGGGTCTGGTAGGCCGCGAGCTTGTCGGTCGACATGCCGCCGCCCCAGAAGCGCTTGCGGTTCAGACGCACGTACCAGTTCGAGAGGTTCTCGCCCACGAACTCCTGGATGGCGCGGGCCGCAGGGGTCGGATCGTAGGCTTCGAGCGACTCGGTGACCTGCTGCACGAGCGTGTTGAGCAGCGAGATGATCCAGCGGTCGATCTCGGGGCGCTCCGCCACGGGGATCTCGGGCTCGCTGCCCGTGAAGCCGTCGACGTTGGCGTAGAGGGCGAAGAACGAATAGGTGTTGTAGAGCGTGCCGAAGAACTTGCGGCGCACCTCGTCCACGCCGTCGCGGTCGAACTTGAGGTTGTCCCACGGCTGCGAGTTGGAGATCATGTACCAGCGGGTGGCGTCGGCGCCGTAGGTCTTCAGTACGTCGAACGGATCGACGGCGTTGCCCAGACGCTTCGACATCTTGTTGCCGTTCTTGTCGAGCACCAGACCGTTCGAGATGATGTTGCGGAAAGCCACCGAGTCGAAGAGCATCGAGGCGATGGCGTGCAGCGTGAAGAACCAGCCGCGCGTCTGGTCGACGCCCTCGGCGATGAAGTCGGCGGGGTAGATCTCGCCGAAGCGCTCCTTGTTTTCGAACGGATAGTGCACCTGCGCGTAGGGCATGGCTCCCGAGTCGAACCACACGTCGATCAGATCCGCTTCGCGGCGCATCGGCGCGCCGGTCGACGAGACGAGTACGATCGAGTCGACGTAGGGGCGGTGCAGGTCGATGTTCTTCGTCGAGTAGTTCTCGGCGGACATGTCGCCGACCCGGAAGTTCTTGTAGGGATTCTCGGTCATGAACCCGGCGGCGATCGACTTTTCGATTTCGGCCGTCAGCTCCTCGACCGATCCGATGCACTTGAGCTCCGAACGGTCTTCCGTGGCC
>CAMWWU010000158.1 GCA_947178025.1 uncultured Alistipes sp.
CGTGAAGAGAATACGCTCGTTGCTCTTACTGAAGAACAACGGAGTACCGGCCTTCACCTTATCGTCCGCTTTAACCAGCAGCTTGGGAGTCACCCCCTCGAAATCGAGCGGCGAGAGCGCATACTCCGAGGCCTGGGGCGCATCGACCAGCACCTCCAGGGGTTTGCCCTGAAGATTGATGTCAAGACCCTTGCGTAGAGTAATGATTTTCGACATGGTTAAAGATTTTGATGATTATGTTTGGTGTATTGTTAGTCCACTAACACTTTTAATCGCGTGCGAAAGTACGAATTTTTTCCGAGAAAACCCGCGTCCCGCGCCATTATTTTTTAAATTTCCTTAAAAAACCTCCCCGCAAACCGGGCGGAGTGCATCGGAATTGCATATCCTTGCAGAAATACCTATCTTTGTATGGCCATGCTCCCGACCTATGTAAACATACACACCCACCGCCCCACCGGCCGCGGCATCGAGCTGCGCACGGCGGGCATCCACCCGTGGGAGGCTCAACGGGCGGAGCTGTCGGAGCTCCTGCCGCTCGGCGACGACGTGCAGGCCGTCGGCGAGACGGGACTCGATTTCGCGGTCGGCGTCGACCGCGACGCGCAGCGACGCCTCTTCGACGCGCAGCTGCGGCTGGCTTGCGAACGGGGGCTCCCCGTGGTGCTGCACTGCGTCCGGGCTTTCGAGGAGACGATGCGCCGGCTGGCCGCCTGCACGCCGCGGGCCGTCATCTTCCACGGATTCATCGGCTCGACAGAGCAGGCGCGGCAGGCGCTCGCCAAAGGCTACTACCTCTCGTTCGGGGAGCGGACTTTCCGTTCGCCCCGAAGCATGGAGGCGCTGCGTGCGACGCCCTCCGACCGGCTCTTCCTGGAGACCGACGACAGCCCCGTGCCGATCGGGGAGATCTATGCCCGGGCCGCCGCCCTGCGAGGCGAGTGCGTCGCGGAGCTGCAACGGACGACTATCGAGAATTACGAACGTATTTTTCATGGATAACTGGCTTGAACGAACCGAGCTCCTGCTCGGCGAGGAGAAACTCGCGAAACTGAAGAACGCCCACGTACTGGTCGTGGGACTGGGCGGCGTAGGGGCCTACGCCGCGGAGATGATCGCCCGGGCGGGCGTCGGACGGATGACCGTCGCCGATGCCGACGCCGTGGCGCCGTCGAACATCAACCGGCAGCTGGTGGCACTCCACTCCACCGTCGGCCGGCAGAAGGCCGAGGTGCTGGCCGAGCGGCTGCGGGACATCTCCCCGCAGATCGACCTTACGGTCATCAACCGATACATCAAGGACGAAGAGACCTATACGCTGCTCGACGCCGCGCGCTACGACTACGTGGTGGACGCCATCGACACGCTCTCGCCCAAGCTGGCGCTGATCGCCGCATCGCTCGAACGCGGTCTGCCCCTCGTGAGTTCGATGGGCGCAGGGGCCAAGACCGACCCGACGCGCATGGAGATCGCCGACATCTCGAAAACCCACCACTGCCCGCTGGCCCACATGCTGCGCAAGCGTCTCCACAAGATCGGCATCCGCAAGGGCTTCCGAGCCGTATTCTCGCCCGAGCCGATGCGCGAGGGGGCGATGATTCTCTGCGAGGAGCAGAACAAGAAGTCGAACGTGGGGACGATCTCCTACATCCCGGCGCTCTTCGGCATCGGCTGCGCCTCGGTAGTGATCCGCGACCTGATCGGAGAACTCGAATAAAACACCTCCGCACCATGACACCGAACATCGTATTTCTCGACCAATACTCCCTCGGCGGCGCCGACCTCTCGGCGATCCGCGCGCTGGGCGACTACACGGGCTACGAAACCTCGTCCCGCGAAGAGATCGTCGACCGCTGCCGCGAAGCCGACATCGTGATCACCAACAAGGTGCCGTTCGACGCCGCGACGCTCGCCGCCCTGCCGAGGCTCCGTCTCATCTGCATCGCGGCGACGGGCATGAACCACATCGACCTCGAAGCCGCCGCGCGGCAGGGCGTCGTCGTGAAGAATGCCGCGGGATACTCGACCCATGCCGTAACGGAGACCACCGTCGGCGCGGCGATCGCCTTGATGCGCCGGACGCTCTACTACGACCGCTACGTCAAGACGCACTACGCCGGCGCCGAGCGTCAGTTCCACTTCGGACCCGCCACCCACCAGCTGCACGGGGCCTCGTGGGGGATCGTCGGCCTGGGAGCCATCGGCCGCTCGGTAGCCCGCGTGGCCGAAGCGCTCGGATGCCGGGTGAGCTACACGTCGACCTCGGGCGTCGTGCGCGAAGAGCCCTACCCCGCACTTCCGCTCGACGAGCTGCTGCGCACCTCCGACGTGGTGTCGATCCACGCTCCGCTCAACGCCCGCACGCGCGGACTGATCGGAGCCCGCGAACTGGCCCGGATGAAGCCCTCGGCCATCCTCATCAACGTAGCGCGCGGCGGCATCGTGGACGAACGGGCGCTGGCCGCGGCCCTCGATGCCGGCACGATCGCCGGAGCGGCGCTCGACGTCTTCGCCTCGGAGCCGCTCGACAAGGGCAATCCGCTGCTCTCGCTCCGCGATCCCGATGCGCTGCTGCTCTCGCCCCACAATGCCTGGGCTCCCGCCGAAGCGATCGAAGTGCTCGTGGAGTGCATCGTCCGCAACATCCGTGAATTTCTCGAAAAACGATCGACACGATGACTCCCGCAACCGATGCCGACCTGCGCCGCCGCCGGGTGTTCGACTTCCTCGACGCCCGCGGCATCCGCTACACCTGGTACGAACACCCCGAAGCGCCGACTTGCGAAATCGCCCTGCAATACTGCCGCGACGACAGCGCGCAGCACTGCAAAAACCTCTTCTTCCGCAATCACAAGGGCGACCGCCACTACCTCGTCTGCTTCGATGCCGAACAGCGGCTCGCCATCCGCGACCTCGAGCAGCGCCTCCGCCAGGGCAAGCTGTCGTTCGCCTCGGAGCAGCGCATGGAGCGCTGGCTCGGCCTGCGGCCCGGATCGGTCTCGCCGTTCGGGCTCATCAACGACCCCGAGCACCACGTACACCTGTTCCTCGACGCCCGCCTGCAATCCCGCGAGCAGCTCGCATTCCATCCGAACGACAACCGCGCGACGGTGGTCATCGCGCGGGAGGAGTTCATGAAGTTCCTCGCAGCCGCAGGAAACGGCTACGAGTTCGTCGAATTGTATTGAGCGTCGGGCTAATGCACGGTACGGCGGATCCGCTCCGGGACGATGCGCCGCAGCATGGAGCGGGTCATGATCCGCCGGTTCAGGAAATTCACGAGAAAACCCGTCGCGAGCGCCGCGACGAACGTCCCCTCCCGCACCCCTTCGATCCGATGAGCGCAGAGATACGACAGGATCGCCGCCGCCGTCACGAGCGAGATGTCGAACGCCACCTTGAGCCGGCCGAAATCCTTGCCGTAGCGCTGCGACGCATACTTGACGAACCCCTCGCCGCTCATCATCGCGACGCGGGGCTTGATCTCCAGCACGATGCCCACGGCCTGCGCCAGGCACCCCACGGCCAGCAGCAGCAGCGACATCGCATAATGCTGCGGATGGACGGCATGCGTAAGCCACATGTTCAGGTCGATGAAGAGGCCGAACAGCAGCGAAAACGGGACCTGCAACAGGATCTCGACCGCATCGCGGCGGCTCCACCGGTCGCGGATCAGCCAGAACTGCCCGAGGATGAGCGCCACGTTGACCAGAAAGGTGCAGGTGCCGAGCGACAGCGGCGTATTGAGGCTGAGCACGTAGTTGATACTCGATATGGGTGTCGTCCCGAGCATCGAGCGGACGATGAAAACGATGCCGGCCGAAAGGAAGTAGACGCCGAGAACGAAAATCAGATAACTGCGAACGATATTTTTCATAAAACGATCAGAAATATCCGGAAAGGAGACGATCGTCTCAGGCGGAGAGGAACCGAATCCGGCCGCATTTCGCCGAGGCGGAGTATCCGAGACGGCAAAGTTACGAAGAAATCGGCGGAAAACGAAACGCGTCGGCCGGCAACCGGATCCGCGAACTAATCCGAGCCGCAGCACCCGGGGCTTCATCGGGCTCCGCAGAGCCGTTCTGCGACCGAACCGGCTCGTTTTTACAAATCGCACATTTACCGACACATACACCACACAAGGACTTCATTCAGACGGTAGCATGCCCCGCTTCCTCCAGCTCCCGCAAGGGGGGGGGAAGTCTCGAAGAAAAACTAAGCCATCGCAAATCCGTCCCCGAAAAGATTGACCGAAGCAACGAAAATTACTATCTTTGTTCCGTGAAGATACGCAGCAGATGTTGTTTGTCTTGACAAAAGGCCCAACGTATATAGTTTCAGACGAATAGCCAAGTTGCGCGCAAACGCGCGGTTCTTGGTAAGGGAAACTATGTACGAAATTGGCCTTTTGTCAGCGATCGATCCGAGAACCGCGCATTTTTTTGAAACCAACCGATTCAAAACAGATGCCGGAAATGAAAAATCCCGACCCCGCACCCTCAGACGTCC
>CAMWWU010000159.1 GCA_947178025.1 uncultured Alistipes sp.
AGGCGGTGCCGTCAGAGAGGTAGAGTTTCGTGCCGTCGGTCGTCAGCCCCCACCCTTCGCCCGGATAGCGATGCTCGCGCAGCAGTTCGCCCGTCGCGGCGTCGTAGACATAGGCCCGGTTCGACTGCCACGTGAGCTGGTAGACCTTGCCGTCGAGCAGGGCGATGCCCTCGCCGAAGTCGGTGCGCGGCAGCCGTGCCACGACTTCGGTGCGGCCCGTCGCGAGGTCGGTCTTGTGCAGGGTCGAACTGCCGTATTGGCCCGTGCCCTCCCATAGCAGTCCGTCGGCGTATTGCAGCCCCTGGGTGTAGGCCGTCGCGGAGTGGGGGTGTACGGCCGTGACGCGGTAGGTGTACTGCACGGGCTCTGCGGGTTCTGCGGGGGCGGTGCGCTTGCTGCGGGCGGCACCGGCGCCGCAGGAGACGAGCAGCAGCCCTGCGAAGAGGAGTATGACGTTGCGTTTCATCGTTTCGATATGGATAATAATCGCTCAAAGGTACGAATAAGCGAGGGCAATGCCAAATTTATTTGTATTGTCGGGCGGAAGAGCCTTTTTTCATCGGTCGGGTCTGGGCGTGAGGTGAATATGGCCTTTCGGGGCGGCGATTCGAAATTTCCGGCGGAAATTATCCGTGAAAATCGCGGCCGACTATTTGCTGTTACAGAAATAACAGTTATATTTGTACCGTAAAACATAAACCAGAATCCATCATGAACGTACCTGCAAATCTGAAGTACTCCAACGACCACGAGTGGTGCCGCGTGGAGGGTGATACGGCCGTCATCGGCATTACGGATTTCGCCCAGAGCCAGCTCGGCGACATCGTGTTCGTCGACGTGCCGACCGTAGGCGAGACGCTCGCCGCAGGCGAGGTGTTCGGCTCGATCGAGGCCGTGAAGACCGTCAGCGACGCATTCCTGCCCGTAGGCGGCGAGATCATCGAGTTCAACGACGCCGTGGATGCCGATCCGTCGATCGTCAACAAGGATCCCTACGGCGAGGGCTGGATGATCAAGGTCCGCATGAGCGCTCCCGAGGAGTACGACGCGCTGCTGAGCTCGGCGGATTACGAGCAGCTGATCGGCTGATCGCCGTTCGGCATATCGATTTTCACCCGATCGGAGCGGTTTGCGGACCGCTGCGCAGGGGATTGCATGTACGAAAACCAATAACAAACTTAAAATAAGAAACTGTATGTCCAAAGTTACGGTTGTAGGCGCAGGCGCCGTGGGTGCTACCTGTGCGAACGTACTGGCTTGCCGCGAGGTGGCCAGCGAAGTGGTTCTGATCGACATCAAGGAGGGCCTCTCGGAGGGCAAAATGCTGGATATGTACCAGTGCTCGACGTTGCAGGATTTCGATACGAAGCTCGTGGGTGCGACCAACGACTATAAGAAGACGGCCAACTCGGACGTGGTGGTCATCACGTCGGGCATTCCCCGCAAGCCGGGCATGACGCGCGAGGAGCTGATCGGTACGAACGCCAACATCATGAAGGGCGTCGTCGAGAACGTCATCAAGTACTCGCCCCGCGCCATCATCATCGTGGTCGCCAACCCGATGGATACGCTGACCTACCTGGCGCTCAAGGCTTCGGGACTGCCGAAGAACCGCGTGATCGGTATGGGCGGCGCGCTCGACTCGTCGCGTTTCAAGTGCTACCTGGCCAAGGCCACGGGTGCCAACATCAACAATGTCGACGGCATGGTCATCGGCGGCCACGGCGATACGACGATGATTCCGCTGCTGTCGAAGGCTACGGTCAACGGCGTGCCCGTCGCGCAGTTCGCATCGAAGAAGAAGCTCGAAGAGGCCGTTGCCAACACGATGGTCGGCGGCGCTACGCTGACCAAGCTCATCGGTACGTCGGCCTGGTATGCTCCGGGTGCCGCCGCTTCGATGATGGTCGAGGCCATTCTCAACGACCAGAAGAAGCTGATCCCCTGCTCCTGCTATCTGGAGGGCGAGTACGGTCAGACGGACCTCTGCATCGGCGTGCCGGCGATCATCGGCCGCAAGGGTATCGAGAAGATCGTCAAGATCGACCTGACGAAGGAGGAGGCCGAGAAGTTCGCCGCTTCGGCCGCCGCCGTACACAAGACCAACGACGTGCTGCGCGAGATCAAGGCGATCTGATGCCGGCGCGATATTTCGAAGCGAGAAGCGGCGCACCCGTTCGGGTGCGCCGCTTCTTCGTTCCGGTCAGATCCGGATGCAGATTTTGCGTCGATAGAGGAACAGCCCCGCGAGCCAGACGACGCCCGTGACGATCAGGGCGCAGAGCAGCGAGGCGAACGGGCCCTCGGACAGCCAGCCGGCCAGTGCGGCGTAGAGCCGGTCGTAGAGCGGCATGCTCCGCAGCGGCATCCGGACGATGGCCACGGAGAAGAGCTGGCTGAAGATGTAGCAGAAGAGCGGATTCATGCCGAAGACCTCCAGCGGCCAGGTGTGCCGGAACCGGCCGGTCTGGTCGATCGTCCGGATGAGGATCGCCAGCAGCAGCGTCGCCAGACCGCAGGCGGCCAGTGCGAACGTCGGAGACCAGATCTTCTTGTTGAGCGGGCAGAGGTATTGGAACAGCAGCCCGCCCATCAGCAGCAGCGATCCGTAGAGGAAGAGCCGGACGAGGCGGTCGCTCAGTTCGGTGCGCTCCGTGCAGATGCGCCCGATGCAGAAGCCGATGAGCAGGTGGGCGACCGAGGGGATCGTGCTCAGCACGCCCTCCGGATCGGGTCCCGCCGCTTTATAGCTGTGTGCGCCCAGGCAGAAGGCGTCGACCCGGGCGAGCAGGCTCTCGGGGCCCTGTACGAAGCCGTCGCCGAGTTGCAGCAACAGGTAGTAGCCGGCGAGCAGCCCGGCGATCAGGGCGGGGAGCAGGCGGTGCCGGACCGTGCAGAGGATCAGCGAGCCGATGCCGTAGCAGATCGCCAGCCGTTGCAGGACGCCGGAGATCCGGACATGGGCCATGGCGTCGAGAAGTTGTGCCCCGAGATCGGCGTCCGGCTCCTGGAGGGCTGTCCGGAGCGACGCCAGAATCGACCCGAAGGCGTTGAGGCCGATGCCGATGAGGAAGATCAGCAGCGTGCGGCGCAGAATCTTCGCGAGGAGTGCCCGGTCGAGCCGGTAGTCGAATTTCCGGAGCGAGTAGCAGGCCGAAACGCCCATCATGAAGAGGAAGAAGGGGAAGACCAGATCGGTGGGGGTCATGCCGTTCCAGGCGGCATGGCGCAACGGTGCGTAGACATGCCGCCACGAACCGGGGGTGTTGACCAGAATCATGCCTCCGACGGTGAGTCCGCGGAGTACGTCCAAAGCGACGAGGCGTTGTTTCATCGGGGTAGTTGTTTTTGATTCTTACAAATATACGGAATTTTTTCCGGGATCCGGCGCGAACTGCACGCTATTTGCGAGTTGTCGGGACGGATTTAATACCTGACAGCTATGAAAAAATACCGTTGCACCGTATGCGAATACATCTACGACCCCGCCAAGGGGGATCCCGAAAACGGCATCGCGCCCGGCACCTCGTTCGAAGATCTTCCCGAGGGGTGGATCTGCCCCGTCTGCGGCGAAGGTAAGGAGGCGTTCGAACCCCTCGAAGAGTAGCCGCCATGTTCGCACGAATCGTTACACCGTTGATCTTTACGCTTATGGCAACCACAGACTCCATGACGCAGACGCGCTTCACGGTCAAGGAACTTCCCTACGCCTACGATGCGCTCGCGCCGCAGGTCTCCGAGGAGACGCTGCGCTACCACCACGACAAACACTATGCGGGCTATGTCGACAAGCTCAATGAGCTGGTCGTCGATACGCCCTGGGCCGGACAGCCGCTGGAGGACATCATCCTGTCGGCCGACGGTCCGATCTACAACAATGCCGCGCAGGCGTGGAACCACGAATTTTTCTTCGCGGAGCTCTCGCCCGAGCCCCAGCGGGAGCCTTCGGGAGCCCTTGCCGAGGCGATCGCCCGCGATTTCGGGTCGGCCGATGCCCTGCGCACGCAGATGAACAAGGCGGCCGTCGGACTTTTCGGCTCGGGATGGGTGTGGCTGGTCGCCGACAAGGCGGGCAAACTCTCCGTCGTCAGCCTTCCGAATGCCGGCAATCCGCTGGTGCAGGGGCTGACGCCGCTGCTCTGCCTCGATGTGTGGGAGCATGCCTACTACATCGACTACCGCAACCGGCGGGCCGATGCCGTGGCGGCGCTGTGGGATCGCGTCGACTGGAAAACGGTCGGCGAGCGTTACGACCGCAAGTAGGGCCGCGTCGGTCCGGGGGCTTCGGCTCTCGGTGCCGCGAGCGGTCGTCTCGGGCGGCCGATCCGCCCCGCGATCTTTGCCGGTCATGGAAAAGGGGCTGGCTAATCTGCCGCCCCTTTCTCTATATCCCGCCACCGGGCTTTGGCCGCCAGTCCGCCGG
>CAMWWU010000160.1 GCA_947178025.1 uncultured Alistipes sp.
CTCTGGTCTACCCTGCTGGCCGTGTGGGGCGCCTCCTCGTTCTGGTCCATCGGCGAGCTGTTCGAACAGCGCAAGCGGGTGGAGAAGGGGTGGTTTCCCCGGAATCCGAACCGACGCTGATCCATGTCCCCCGCCCTGCGATACCTGGCTGTCGGTGCTGCGGCGCTGGCCTGCTGTCTGCCGCTCGCGCTCCATCGCGAGCTGCCGCGTCCGGAGCATCCCGCTCCGGTGCGGGTGCGGCTGCTCTTCGCGGGCGACGTGATGCAGCACATGCCGCAGGTCGAGGCGGCCCGGCGGGCGGAGGGATTCGACTATTCGCAGGTTTTCGCCGCGGTGCGCCCGCGTTTCGAGAGGGCCGATCTGGTGGTCGTGAATCTCGAAACGACGCTCACGGCGACGGGACGCTATGCGGGCTATCCCTGCTTCCGGTCGCCCGTCGAGCTGGCCCCGGCGCTGCGCGACGCCGGGGTAGACGTGGCCGTCATGGCCAACAACCACTGCTGCGACGGCGGCGCGGAGGGAGTGCTGACTACGGCCCGCGAACTCGATGCCTGCGGCATCCGCCGCACGGGCGTCTTCACCGATTCGCTCGACCGCGCGTGCAACCACCCGCTGCTGCTCGTGCGCCGGGGCATCGCGATCGCCCTGCTCGACTATACCTACGGTACGAACGGCATGCCCGTGCCGCGGGGTGTGGCGGTGAATCCGATCGATACGGCGTCCATCGCCGAAGATATCGCGACGGCACGCGCCCGGGGCGCCGAGTGCGTGGCGGTCTGCATCCACTGGGGCAACGAGTATCAGCGGCGGCCCGATGCCGTGCAGCGGGCTGTCGCCGGAGCGTTGCGACGGGCCGGGGCCGATCTGATCATAGGCAGTCATCCGCATGTCGTGCAGCCGTTCGAGGCCGATTCCACGCATGCGGTCTTCTATTCGCTGGGAAATTTCGTCTCCAATCAGCGCAAGCGTTATTGCGACGGCGGAGTGATGGCCGACATCACGCTTACGCGCCGGGCGGACGGGCGGCTCGTCGTCGCGGCCGAGGCGGTGCCCGTGTGGGTGGCCTTGCCGGGTTATCGCATTCTGCCGCCCGAGGCCGCCGACACGATGTCGCTGCCTGCGGCCTACCGGATCTTCCTCGACGACACGGCCGAGCTGCTCGATTCGGGTTTATAGATGACGCATTCGAGTTTCGGCCGCACTCTGCCCCGAAATTTGCTCTTCGGTCGGAAAATCGATCACGTATGAAAAAGAGTATCAAAGGAACACGCACCGAACAGAATTTGCTGAAGGCCTTCGCCGGCGAGAGCCAGGCCCGCAGCCGCTACGTATTCTTCGCCTCCGTAGCGAAGAAGGAGGGCTACGAACAGATCGCCGCCAACTTCCTGGAGACCGCCGACCAGGAGAAAGAGCACGCCGAGCGCTTCTTCAAGTTCCTCGAAGGCGGCGAGGTGACGATCACGGCCTCCTACCCCACCGGTCCCATCGGTACGACGCCGGAGAATCTGCTGGCCGCCGCGCAGGGCGAACGCGAGGAGTGGGATGTGCTCTATCGCGACTTCAGCGGCATCGCCGAGGAGGAGGGATTTCCGGAGATCGCCGCCGCGTTCCGGATGATCGCGACGGTCGAATCGGAGCACGAACGCCGCTACCTCAAGTTGCTGAGCCGGTTGACGGACGGCGACTTCTTCCGCCGCGACGGAAAGATCTGGTGGCAGTGCCGCAACTGCGGGTATGTCTGCGAGGCTTCGGAGGCTCCGAAGATCTGCCCCGCCTGCAAACATCCGCAGGCCTATTTCGAGCCGCGCAAGGAGAACTATTGACCGGCTGTCGGATGATGGCGGAGGGTTGTCGGACGTCGTTCGGCAACCCTCTTTTTTCGGCGGATGGGCCGGATGTCCGGCCGAGGCGGGCGTTTTTCAGATTTGCGAAAAATTCGTTATCTTTGAACTTTCAACGACCCATGAAGAAAATCGCTTTCATCCACGAGGCTTATCCGCTGGGCGGAGCGGAACGCGTCACATCGCTCGTCGCCGGATATCTGTCCGGCGATTTCGAAATCTTTCTGTTCGTCGGGCAGCTCAACGAAGAGATCCTCGGCGAGCAGGACCGCCGCGACATCCGTTTTCTGCAACTCCCCGATTCCGATTTTCAGTCGGAAGCCAATGCCGCATACGTCGCGGAGCGGATCCGGGAGCTCGGGATCGAGTGTCTGATCATCCCGGTCACGCCTCCGAAACATCTGAAATACATTCGGGAGCATGTCGACTGCCCGATCGTGTTCCACCACCACAGCATGCCGCTGTGGGAGGTGCAGAACAAGTTGATCGTCAGCGAGGCTCGGGTCCGGCGCAGCGGGTCGTGGCCCAAACTGCTCGAATGGTATCTGCTGCGCAAGCCCAAGGAGCAGCTGCTGGGACTCTATACCCGCAAGTACGGCCGACAATACCGGTTCGTGTATCGGAATACGGATCGTTTCGTCGTGCTGTGCGAGGAGTACGCCCGGCAGATCGAGCGTCTCGTCGGTGCGGGGCGCACCGATTCGAAGGTGCGCGTGATGACGAATCCGCTCGTCGCTCCGGACGCATACGATCCCGACAAACGCAAGGAGGTGCTTTTCGTAGGCCGGATGACCTATGCCGACAAGCGGGCCGACCGGCTGCTGGATATCTGGGCTCGGATCGAACCCGAATTTCCCGACTGGGAACTCAAAATGGTCGGCGACGGCACCGAGCGGGAGCTGCTCGAAGCGCAGGCCCGGCGGCTGGGGCTCTCCCGTGTGCGGTTTTGCGGTTATGCGGCCGATCCGTCCGAACATTACCGGACGGCGGCGATTCTCTGCATGACCTCGACGTTCGAAGGCTGGGGGCTCGTGCTGGCGGAAGCGCAGGCTGCCGGGGTCGTGCCGATGGCATTCGGCTGTTCGGCCGGCGTGCGGGAGATTCTGGGCGACGACGGAAGCGCCGGAGTGGTCGTTCCTCCGTTCGACATGGCGCGTTACGCAAGCGAGCTGGCCGCGCTGATGCGCGACGGGGAGCGCCGCCGGACGATGCAGGAGTCCATGCGTCGGAAGATCGAAGCCTATTCGCTCGCACGAATCGGGCGCCGATGGGTCGACCTGCTGGAGGAGATCGGGATCTCGTCGCAAAACGCCCGATGACTATGTGTCTGAGAGATCCGCAATCCCCCCCCCGGGTTTCGGTGATCGTGCCGGCCTATAATGCCGGGCAGTGGCTGGACCGCTGCCTGCGCAGTGTGCTCGGGCAGGAATATCCGTCGTTCGAGGTGGTGGTCGTAGATGACGGCAGCACGGACGCTACGCCGTCGATCGTCGCCGGGTATGCGGCCCGCGACGGGCGGGTCAAGGTCGTTCGACAGCCGAACGGCGGTTTGCCGTCGGCGCGTCGTGCCGGAATCGAACACGCTGTCGGCGAATGGATTCAGTGGCTCGACGCCGATGACGAGCTGCTGCCCGGGGCGCTCGAAGCGCTGGTCGCCCGGGCCGACGCCACGGGTGCCGATGTCGTGGCGGCGCCGTTTTTCTGGTGTTATGCCGACGGGCGTCGGGAGCGGTCGGCGGCGTTGTGTTTCGACCGGCTCTCGGGGACGGAGTATTTCGGGGAGATTCTGCGCGGCCGGGGCCACTGGTCCGTATGGAGCAATTTTCAGCGGCGGGAGCTGGGGTTGAAATACGTGGGATATTTTCCCGAGATCGTCATGGGTGAGGATTGTCTGTGGATGACGCAGCTGCTGCTGAACGATCCGGCGGTCGCCGCACTCGATAGGCCCGTGCTCAACTATTTCGTCTATCCGACCTCCGTGTCGCGCGGCGGAACGTCGTCGCGGAAGAAATACCGCGATCTGTGCTTCGTACACGAATTCATGCGCCGGGAGATGGCACGTCGGGGGCTGGAAGCGCACTTCCGGGAAGAGCTGCTCGTGCAGGACGGGCAGATGCTCTACCACGGCTTGCATTGGGGCGGCCTGAGCGATAACGTGGCGGCCGGCCGACGGGCATACGAGCTGTTGCGGGAACGCCCCGACATGAGTTTCGTGTTTACTTCCAGGCAGCTGCGCTTCATCGCGGCCTGCTCGGGGTGGGCGCTGAGGGGGCGTCTGAAAGCCTTGTTCAACCGGATATCGGGCAAGACGCTCTGATGCGGGCGGATTCTCGGGCTGCGAAGCGCCGGAATCCGCAAGCCGCTGCACCTTTCGGCCGATCCCGTCCGGAAGAGACGCACGCGAGCGTGCGTTTTCTTTCGACCGATTCGTGTCTTCGGCTTCGTCGGAGATATTTCCGTCCGGCAATGAACAAATAAATTTGCCATTGCTCTCGCTTATTCGTAACTTTGGCTGCGCCGAAGATACTGCGCCTCCGAAAAAATACAAGCCAGCTTGCTTTTTTCTCTCGGC
>CAMWWU010000161.1 GCA_947178025.1 uncultured Alistipes sp.
CTCGATCTCCACGGCGCAGCGCCCCTCGGCGTCGACCGCTACCTGCTTGACGGTGGTCGACGTGAGGACCGTGGCCCGCAGTTTGCGGAATGCGCGCTCCATCGTCTTCGACACCTCTTCGTCTTCGAGCGGCATCATGCGGGGCATGTACTCGATGACGGTGACCTTGACGCCCAGGGCGGCGTAGAACCAGGCGAACTCGCTGCCGATGGCTCCCGAGCCGACGACGATCATCGACTGGGGCAGCTTCGTGAGCGTGAGGGCCTGACGCGACGAGATCACGTGCTCGCCGTCGATCGGCATGAAAGGCATTTCGCGCGGGCGGGCTCCCGTCGCCAGGATGATGTGGTCGGCCTCGTAGCGGGTGCCGTCGACATCGAGCTGTCCCGGAGCCACCAGCCGTCCGAAGCCCTGCACGAGGTCGATGCCGTTCTTGCCGAGCAGGAAGCGAATGCCCTTGCTCATGGTTTCGGCCACGCCGCGCGAGCGGGCCACGATCTGCTCCAGGTCGGGGCGCACCGAGCCCTCCAGCACGAGGCCGTAGTGCGAGGCCGCCGTGCAGTAAGAGTAGACCTGCGCGCTCTTGAGCAGCGCTTTGGTGGGGATGCAACCCCAGTTGAGGCAAACGCCTCCCGGTTCCGCGCGCTCCACGAGCGCCGTCTTCTTGCCTGCCTGGGCCGCCCGGATCGCGGCGACGTAGCCGCCCGGGCCGCTGCCCACTACGATGATGTCGTATTTCATGATTTCGAAAAAAGGTTATTTCACTACCCGCAGCGTCTCGCCGTTGTCTTTCGCTACGGCGCGCTTCCACTTTTCGCTGTATCCCGGCCACTGGATCTTGTCCGGGATCTGTTTTCCGTTGCCGTTATCCACGAAGTGTGCCGGACCGCCCTCGCCGTCGAGATAGCTCAGCACGTCGCCGTGCTCGCTCTTGACGTTGCCGTCCATGTATTTCAGCAGCAGATATTTGTCCAGCTTCGACCAGCGGTCGAACAACTGTTGCGCCGAGCCGGTCGAGAAGGCCGTGAGGTAGCGGGTGCGCTTCTTGGCGGGGAGCTTGGCGGCCTCCAGGTCGGCCAGCGGCACGCGCACGTCGAGCTGTGCGTTCTCCCACGCATCCACGACCTTGCGGATGTCGGCCGCGATCAGGTCGTAGCGCAGGTAGGCGAAGTTCGTCACGCGGTTGAAGAGCCAGAAGGCCGAGGTGGGCGTCCAGTCGAGCATCGAGCCGTTGTCTTCGCGGAAGCACTCCGGAACTTCGGTCGTCGAGCAATAGACGGGGGTCAGGCACGAGGTGGCGGCGTCGTCGACTCCGAACCACAGGATACCCATGTCGCGCGGCACGTTGGGCCGGGCCTGCGCCACGAACCAGAAGCCGGTCTGCTGCGTCGCCGTGGCGCGTTCGTTGACATAGGTCGTGCCGTCGACTTCGAACTCCATCGGGCGCCAGCGGTAGGGGCAGTGATGGCCGCCGGCTCCGAGGTCGGTCGTCATGTCCATCGGCGTGCCCTCGTAGTGATCGCGCATGCAGTCGAAAACGGTCTTGGGCGACACTTTCGCGCGGGGCTTCACCCACAGCGGCATGCGGTTCTGCTTGTTGTGGCCCATGGCGTAGTCGACGTAGCGGTCCATGTCGTCGGCTACGGTGCGGAAGAAGGCCCAGACGCGGGCCTCGCAGCCGCGCATGGCGCCGAAGTCGAGCGGAGCGTAGGCGTCGCAGAAGCTGAACTCCTCGTCCGACCCCGAGAAGTAGCCCTTCTCGCGGGCGAACGACACGACGTCGGGGGCATAGAGGCAGTTTTCCGGATCGTCTTTCGGGAAGGTGGTGATGCGGGCCTGGTTGGCGTGGGCCGACACGTAGCCGTCGGGAATGCGGCGGGCCACCCAGACGATGCCCTTGCGGGCGTTTCCGCCCTGGCCGTCGTCCTCGAAGCCTTTGCCGATGAGCTCCATGATCCACGCTTCGTCGGGATCGGCGATCGAGAACGATTCGCCGCTCGATGCGTAGCCGTAGGTGTCGGCCAGCTCGACGATCGTCGCGATCGCCTCGCGGGCCGTGCGGGCGCGTTGCAGGGTGATGTAGATCAGCGAGCCGTAGTCGATCAGACCTTTCGGGTCCTCCAGTTCGTGACGGCCTCCGTAGGTCGTTTCGCCGATGATGAGCGAGTGCTCGTTCATGTTGCCTACGGTGGTGTAGGTTTCGGCCGCCTGCGGAATCTCGGTGAGGAAGTTCCCCTCGTCCCAGCAGTAGACGGGGAGCATCGTGCCCGCCTTGTGCCGGCCGCCGAGCGTGTGGTAGAGGGCGCCGTAGAGGGCGTGCGAGTCGGCGGCGTAGGAGACCATGACCGAGCCGTCGGTCGAGGCGCCTTTCGTAACGATGAAATTGGTGCAGGCCTCCGCGGGAGCCGTCATGCCGAGGGCAGCCGCTGCGAGGATCGTAAGAAGTCTTTTCATAAGCGTGTATTCGGGTTTTAAAACAAAAGTACAAAACAAATCGCAAAAGTCAAAAAATCCGTATATTTGCCTTGATTCCGAACCGGTCGGAATCCGGAACTCCCCCCCCCGAATGGTGGGTAATATGCTGTAAAACAAATTGATATGTTTAGAAAGCTCATTGGTGCGCTGCTATTCGGGGGTCTGCTCGCGGCGTGCCGGTCGGAGAAGGACTCCGCGAAAATCTTCGTTACGGATGTCGAAATAGTTCAGTCCGAGGTCTTTGCACCCGGCGACCCGGTGACGGTGTGCGCTTCGGGATTCGAGGCCGGCGACCGCCTGCTGTTCGACATCCGCTTCCCGCTCGACGGCGAACTGCTCCCCGAAGGGTATGCCCGGGGGATTCGGGCTGTCGAACGCGAACGGACCGAATACTCGATTACCGTGCTGGCGCCGGGCGGCTACCCCGCTTCGACGGTCGGCCTGTTGCTGCTGCGCGGGGGTGAGGTGCAGGAGCTCGGCACGGTGCGGGTTTCGGACGGAACCCCGCCCGCCGAATCCCGGTTGTACGGCCTTTCGGACGAGGCGGGCGGTATGTGTATCGAGCGCCTCGATCTGGCGACGGGCTGTGTCGTCGACCGGAGGCTTGTCGACGGGGTTGCGTCGCTCCGCTGTCCTGTGAACGAATACGGCGCGAACCGCATCTACGCGCTTTCGGAGCGCGACGGCGGCTGTGCGGGCCTCCTCTATGATCTGACGATGCGCTACCAGGAGCTCTCCGAGCAGTCGTATGTAGCAGTCGGAACGGTTCTCGCCACTGCTGCTTATCTGGTGCACGACAGCGGACGGCTTCGGTTGGAGGCGTGCGGCGCGACGCGGGCTTCGCAGCCCGTCCGTCCGGTGGGCTGGACGCTGCCCGAGGGGCTGACGGCCGGAATGCTCTCCGGCGCGCCGTTCGTCTACTCGGCTCCCTGCGGCAGCCTGCTCCTGGCGGCCGATTGCGGCGGCGGTACGTTCCGGCCCGTCGTACTCACGCTCTCGTCGGGCGACTGCAAGGTGCAGGTCGGCGAGCCGGTCGGGGCCGGGGCGCTGATACCCTTTGCGATGCCCCTAAGCCGGGAGATCGACGGCCGGACGCAGACGGTGCTGGCGGGCGGCTTTGCCGTGTCGAAGCCCGGCGGCGGGGTGAGCGAGCTGCGCCTTTTCGACGGCGTGTCGATGCGCTTTTCGGAGCCTTTCGCGACGCTGGACGATGCCGTATGCTCCGTCGCGGTCGATCTCGACGGCGTGGACCGGTCGATCTGTCTGCTGACCGAGGACGGGCAGGGTGCCCGCCGGATTCGCATCTACGACCGGCGGCAGGGGGCGTGGCGGGCCGATGCGCTGGGCGACGGGCTCCCCTACCGTTCGATCGTCCTGGCGCGGTAGGTAGTATGACACATCTGACTGATTAACATGAGGGCTGCGGCCCGCGCGATTCGAAGGACTGCTGAACCGTAGATATATATTCCGATTTTTGTTAACTTTGCGCTTCGAAAAAATCATGACGATGGATACGATAGCATCCCGATTGTCGCACGTGCGCGCTTTGCTGCCCGAGGGGGTGACGCTGGTCGCCGTGTCGAAAACCCATCCCGCGGAGGCGATCCGCGAGGCCTACGATGCCGGGCAGCGGATCTTCGGCGAGAGCCGGCCGCAGGAGCTGCGGGCGAAGTACGAGGCGCTGCCCCGCGATATCGAGTGGCATATGATCGGCCATTTGCAGACCAACAATGTCAAGTACATCGCGCCGTTCGTCGCGCTGATCCACTCCGTGGAC
>CAMWWU010000162.1 GCA_947178025.1 uncultured Alistipes sp.
CGCAAGATCATGCCGGGTCTCAACGCGGCATTCGTCAACATAGGACACGAAAAGGATGCTTTCATCCACTACCTCGACCTCGGGACGCAGTTCCCGTCGCTGCAAAAGCTCGTCGCCTCGCAGCAGCCCGGCAAACGGGGCTACCGCGTCGAGAGCATGAAGCTCGAAGAGCCCATCGACAAATCGGGCAAGATCGGCGATCTGTTGCAGGTCGGGCAGACGATCATGGTGCAGGTCGCCAAGGAGGCGATCTCGACCAAGGGGCCGCGTCTGACGGCCGACATTTCGCTGGCGGGCCGCAACGTGGTGCTGGTGCCCTTCTCGTCGAAGGTCTTCCTCTCGCAGAAGATCCGCTCGTCGGAGGAGAAGCGGCGCCTGAAGCGCATCGCGGCCGCCGTGCTGCCGAAGAATTTCGGCGTCATCATCCGCACGGCCGCCATGGAGGCCCGCGACGAGGATGTCGAGCACGACATCCAGAGCCAGATCGACCGCTGGCGCAAGACCTTGCAGGCCATCCGCAAGAACACGGCGCCCGCGCAGCTGATGAGCGAGATGAACCGTGCGAACACGATCATCCGCGACTCGCTCAACGGCGATTTCTCGCAGATCGCCGTCGACGACGAGGCGATGTACAACGAGATCCGCAGCTACATCCGGCTGATCGATCCGGCCAAGGAGAAGATCGTCAAGCTCTACCGGGGAACGGTGCCCATCTTCGACAACTTCGACATCTCGAAGCAGATCAAGTCGCTCTTCGCCAAGTACGTGTCGCTGCGTCGCGGCGCCTACCTGATCATCGAGCGCACGGAGGCGATGAACGTCATCGACGTCAACTCGGGCAACCGCACCAAGGCCGAAGACAACCAGGAGCAGACGGCCATGGACGTGAACCTCGCCGCGGCGAAGGAGATCGCCCGTCAGCTGCGTCTGCGCGACCTGGGCGGCATCGTCATCATCGACTTCATCGACCTGCACAAGGCGCAGAACAAACAGGCCCTCTACGAGGAGATGGTGCGGCTGATGGCCGACGACAAGGCCAAGCATACGGTGCTGCCGCTCACGAAGTTCGGACTGATGCAGATCACGCGTCAGCGCGTGCGTCCCGTGGCCGTCGAGAGCGTCTCGGACGTCTGTCCCACGTGCAACGGCTCGGGCAAGATCGAGCCGACGGTGGTGCTCGACAAGAAGATCGAGAATCAGATCTCGTTCCTCACGCAGGACCGCGGCCACAAGTTCATCAAGCTGGTGGTCAGCCCCTACGTCGCCTCCTACCTCAAAAAGGGTTTCTGGTCGCTGCGCCGCCGCTGGGAGTGGAAATACAAGGTCCGCATCCGCATCGCCGAGGATCAGAGCACGGGAATCGTCGAGGTGCACTATCACGACAAGAAGGACAACGATCTGATCCGCAAATAATCGCTGCGGGGACCGGCACCCGAAAGCGGGCCGCTCCCCGCAGTATTTCGTAATCCGTTTCAATCCGAACCAGATGACCGCCAGCGAGCAGTTGGCGCAGTTCGCCGCCGGGTCGAAAAGCCTGGCGAAGCTGTGCCGCGAATACCGAACCGAACGCTCTGTCCTCCATCTTCGCGAGATGGTGGGCGGTGCTCTGCCGTTCTATGCCGCCGCTGCGGTGGCGAAAGTCGGCGGCGTGCACGTCTTCGTCGCCGAGGACCGCGACGCCGCGGCCTACCTGCTCAACGATTTCTACCGGCTGCTCGACGAGGAGCGCATCCGCTTCTTCCCCTCCTCCTACAAGCGTTCGCCGGCCTACGGGGCCGAGGATGCGCAGGGGGTGGTGCAGCGCACGTCGGCGATGAATGCCGTGCGGGGCTTCGCGGGCAAAGGCTACCTGGTGCTTTGCACGTGGCCCGAGGCGCTGGCCGAGCGGGTCGCCGACGTCGAGACGCTGCAACGCGACACGATCCGGGTCGGCGTCGGCGAACGCATCTCGATCGAGGTGCTGGTGCAGGCGCTCGTCGATGCGTCGTTCCGGCGCGTCGATTTCGTCTACGAGCCCGGACAGTACTCCGTGCGCGGCGGTATCGTCGACGTCTTCTCCTTCTCGGAGAGCAAGCCCTACCGCATCGACTTCTTCGGCGACGAGGTGGATTCGATCCGGCGGTTCAACATTTCGAGCCAGCTGTCGGACGACCGGCTGACGGCCGTGGAGATCATTCCCGACCTGAGCGGCACGGTCGCCGGGACGTCGCGCGTCTCGCTGGCGAAGTTCGCCGGCGCCGGGGCCTCGTTCTGGTTCCTCGATGCCGACTACGCCCTGCGGCGGGTGAACGAGCTGCGCCGCAAGACCCTCGCGGATATGGAGCATCCCGAGACGATCGACACGCTCCTCACGAGCCGCAACTCGCTCCTGGCCGATCTGGCCGACAACCGGCTTCTGCTGCTGCGCGACAATCTGCCGGAGCGCCCCGCTACGGCGGAGGTCGCCTTCTCGACCGCCCCGCAGCCGAAGTTCAACAAGAATTTCGAGATGCTGGCCGACGACATGATCCGCAACGCCCTGCGCGGCTACGATACCTATATTCTCTCGGAGAACAAGGCGCAGGTCGAGCGTCTCGAAAACATCTTCCATCAGGTCGGCCGCGGGCAGGCCGTCGTGCGGTCGCTCTCCGTGTCGCTGCACGAGGGATTCGTCGACAACGAACTGAAGATCTGCCTCTATACCGACCACCAGATCTTCGACCGCTACCAGCGCTACCGCATCAACGGCGAGATCCGGCGCGACGAGCAGCTGACCGTCTCGGAGCTCAACCAGCTGCGTCCGGGCGACTACGTGGTGCACATCGACCACGGTGTGGGGCGCTTCGACGGGCTGGTCAAGATCAACGAGAACGGCAAGGTGCACGAGGCGATCAAGCTGGTGTACAAGGACAACGACGTGCTCTTCGTCAACGTCCACTCGCTGCACCGCATCTCGCGCTACAAGTCGGGCGAGGGCGAGCCGCCGAAGATCTACAAGCTGGGCAACGGCGCATGGCAGAAGATCAAGAGCGCCACGAAGAAGGCCGTCAAGGACATTTCGCGCGAGCTGATCGCCCTCTACGCCAAGCGCAAGGCGTCGAAGGGCTTCGCCTTCTCGGCCGACGGATACCTCCAGCACGAGCTGGAGGCGTCGTTCCGCTGGGAAGATACGCCCGACCAGCAGGCGGCCGTCGCCGCCGTGAAAAAGGATATGGAGTCCGATCAGCCCATGGACCGGCTGGTCTGCGGCGACGTGGGATTCGGCAAGACCGAGGTGGCGATCCGCGCCGCCTTCAAGGCCGCCACGGACGGCAAGCAGGTCGCGGTGCTGGTCCCCACGACGATCCTCGCCCTGCAACACTACCGCTCCTTCGCGGAGCGTCTGCGCGACTTCCCGGTGCGCATCGAGTACCTGAACCGCTCGAAGTCGGCCCGCGAGGTGCGTCAGATCTGCGAGGAGCTCGCCGCCGGCAAGATCGACATCCTGATCGGCACGCACAAGATCCTCGGCAAGCAGGTAGTTTTCCGCGACCTGGGGCTGCTCATCATCGACGAGGAGCAGAAGTTCGGCGTCGCGGCCAAGGAGAAGCTCACGCAGCTGAGCGTGTCGGTCGACACGCTGACCCTCACGGCGACCCCCATCCCGCGCACGCTGCAATTCTCGCTCATGGGTTCGCGCGACCTCTCGGTCATCTCCACGCCGCCGCCCAACCGCCGGCCCATCGTCACCGAGTCGCACGCCTTCTCGGAGGAGGTCGTGCGCGACGCCATCGAGGCGGAACTCTCGCGCGGCGGCCAGGTCTACTTCGTCCACAACCGCGTCGAGGAGCTGCCGACGCTCCAGGGGCTCATCACGCGCCTCTGTCCCGAGGCCCGCGTGGCCGTGGGGCACGGCAAGATGCCCGCCGAGCAGCTCGAACGCCTCATCATGGACTTCATCTACGGGGAGTTCGACGTACTGCTCTCGACGACGATCGTCGAGAACGGCATCGACATCGCCAACGCCAATACGATCATCATCAACGACGCCCAGAACTTCGGTCTGAGCGACCTGCACCAGCTGCGCGGACGCGTCGGACGCTCCGATCAGCGGGGCTTCTGCTACCTGCTCTCGCCGCCCGACGAGCTGCTCACCGAGGAGGCGCGGCGGCGCCTGCGGGCCATCGAGGAGTTCTCGGAGCTGGGCTCCGGCTTCAATATCGCCATGCAGGACCTCGACATCCGCGGCGCGGGCAACCTGCTGGGGGCGGA
>CAMWWU010000163.1 GCA_947178025.1 uncultured Alistipes sp.
CTCCGAGGGAGCCGAAAAAGCACAACACGGAAAGATGGCGGCCCGCCGGCTCCGAGAGCGTAGAGGAACCTGCCCGGGAGGACGGGAACTTAATGAGGGAGCGGGCAGCGGCCTGCGGGCCCGATTCGCTTACCTCTTCGGCGTATAGACCACCTTTTTGGTTTCGAAAAACTCCTCGTCGAAGAAGGCGGGAATATCGTAAACGTCCCACCGCAGACGGGTCAGGGCCAGCTCTTCGGCCAGGTCGCCGCCCTTGAGATAGAGGATGCCGTTCGGGAGCGAGCCGCACTGGCCGCGTTCGATGCGGTTCCAGATCCACTGCACGAAGGCCGGCATCGCCGTGACGGCGCGCGAGACCACGTAGTCGAAGCGTTCGGAGAGGGTTTCGACCCGCACGCACCGGGGGTCGACGTTGGTCAGTCCGAGCCCCTCGACCACCCCCTCGACCACCGCGATCTTCTTGCGGATCGAGTCCGCAGCGACAAACCGCGCCTCGGGGAAGAGGATCGCCAGCGGCACGGAGGGAAAACCGCCGCCGCACCCCACGTCGAGGATGCGCGCTCCGGCATCGAACGTGCAGACCTTGGCGATAGCCAGCGAGTGGAGCACGTGGCGCAGGTAGAGCTGCTCGAAGTCCTTGCGCGACACGACGTTGATCCGCGCATTCCAGGCGGCGTAGAGGTCGTACAGCGCCGCGAACTGCCGTCGCTGTACGTCGGTCAGATCGGGGAAGTATTTGAGAATGAGTTCCAATTTCCTATTCTTTTTAAGTCTTTGCCGGTCGGCCGCAGGCTGCGCCCCCGGTTTTTCAAATTCCATGCTTCGCCGGCTACTCGTCGCCCTTGACGATCAGCCGGCACATCTGCTCGCGGGCCCGGTGGATCTGCGTCTTGACGGTGCCGAGCGGCAATTCCAATTTGGCCGCGATCTCCTCGTAGGAGTACTCCTCGAAAAAGCGCATGACGATCAGCCGCCGATAGCGCGGCGCGAGCCGGTCGAGGCAGTTTTCGATCTGCGTCCGCTGCTGGAGATTGATGACGCTCTCCTCGGGGGTAGGCGTCGTCGCCGCGGGCGAGGAGAAGCGTTCGTCGATCGGCAGATCCTCCTGCCGCCGGCGCATGAAGTCGATGAACGTATTGCGGGCGATGGTGTAGACCCACTGTCCGAACGTATACTCGGCGCTGTAGCGGTGGAGGTTGATATAGACCTTCACGAAGGTCTCCTGCAACAGGTCGTCGACGTCGTTCACGCCTCCCAGCCGCTGCACGAAGAGGCGGTGGATGGCATCCCGATAGCGGTTGAACAGGTACTCGAACGCCGCATCGTCGCCCCCGAGCACGAGTTCCACCAGCCGGCAGTCGTCGGCAACGATATAGTCGTCTATCTCCATACGCGGCTGTCACGACGCAACGACAGCACCCCGAGCCAAAGGGCCCAGAGCGGACTGGCGAGGTCGTAGAGGAAATAACGTCCGATCATGCCGCTCTCGCCCAGACGCCGCGCGAGGCGCCGCACCTCGGCAACCACCACGCCGTAGCGGATCAGCAGCAGCACACCGGCCGCGATCTTGTACTCGACGGGCATGACAGCCAGGGCGCAGATCGTCGCGGCGAAGAAGAGCACGCGCGAGCCGAGCTCCCACTGCACGAAGTTGCGCACGTCGAGCGGGTAGAAGCGCTCGGCCGAGCCGAAATAGCGCAGCTGGCTCGTCCACCAGCGCAGGCCGCCCCACGTCTTCTCGGTCATCGAGGCCCGGGGCGAGAGGATGACGCTCACGTTGTCGCGCGTCATGACCTGCTGCATGAACAGATCGTCCTCGCCGATGTTCATGCTGAGGTGGCCGAAGCCGTTGACGCCGAAATAGAGGCTCTTGGTGAAGCCCAGGTTGTGCAGCGTGCCGCGGTAGGGGCGACGACGCACGGCACGGGCCAGCCAGTCGGCCGAGTGCATCATCCGCCAGGCGCGCATCAGGTAGTTGGCCAAGCCCCCGAGACGCTCCACGCCGCAGTAGCCCACGACGATATCGCCGCGCATGAACCCCTTGGCCATCAGCGAGAGCCAGCGGTCGCTGCGCGGGCAGGCGTCGGTCGACGTGAAGACCATGCACTCGTAGTGCGCCGACTTGATGCCGACGTTGAGCGCCATCTTGCGCGAGATCGGGAAGCGCGGGTCGAGGTGGATCTTCGTGGTGGTGATCTGCGGGAAAGAGAGCTTGAGCTGCAACAGATCCTCGTAGAAGTCGTTGTTCTGTCCGACGTAGACGATCACCACCTCGAAAGCGGGGTAGTTCTGGGCGAGCATCAGCGGCAGACGCTCCTCGACGAACGAATAGTCCTCCGAAAACATCGGCACGACGACCGAAACCGGCGGTTCGGTATCGCGCACGACGGGACGGTTATTGTTCGTATAACCGGGGATGCGGCCGTAGACGAAGAGATAGTAGTAGAGCTGGACGCCGAGCAGCAGAAGCAGCACCCCCGCAAGGGCCGCCCCCTGCCAGCCGTAGCAGGTCAGAAAAGTGTCGAAAAAGTGCATATTCCCGAAATATGCGCAAAGGTACAAAACAATTCAGAAATCAAAATTCAGAATTAAGAATTATTTTGCGTACTTTTGCGAGATAATATGAGCATGAAATTCATACTGCAACACAAGGCCCCCGGCTCGAAGGCCCGCGCGGGCGAACTCCATACGGACCACGGCGTGGTCCGCACGCCGATCTTCATGCCCGTCGGGACGGCCGCGACCGTCAAGGGCATCTACCACCGCGACGTCCGGGACGAAGCCCGGGCGCAGATCATCCTGGCCAACACCTACCACCTCTACCTGCGCCCCGGAATGGAGATCATCGAGCGCGCCGGAGGCGTACACCGATTCTCGACGTGGGAGGGCCCGATGCTCACCGACAGCGGCGGATTCCAGGTCTTCTCGCTCGCGGCCTGCCGCAAGCTCAAGGAGGAGGGGTGCCACTTCCGGTCGCACATCGACGGCTCGAAGCACCTCTTCACGCCCGAAAGCGTCATCGACACCGAACGGACGATCGGCGCCGACATCATGATGGCCTTCGACGAGTGCCCGCCCGGCGATGCGCCGCGCGAATACGCCGCCAAGTCGCTCGACCTGACCGAGCGCTGGCTCGACCGCTGCTTCGACCGCTATCGCCAAACCGCGCCGAAATACGGCCACTACCAGGCTCTCTTCCCCATCGTGCAGGGCTGCACCTACCCCGACCTGCGGGCCCGGGCCGCGGAGAACGTCCGGCAGTACGACGCCGACGGATACGCCATCGGCGGCCTGGCCGTCGGCGAGCCCACACCCGTGATGTACGAGATGATCGAGGTGGTCAACGCCATCCTCCCCGAGGATCGGCCCCGCTACCTGATGGGGGTGGGCACGCCCGTGAACATCCTCGAAGGAATCGACCGCGGCGTCGACATGTTCGATTGCGTGATGCCCACGCGCAACGGCCGCAACGGCCAGCTGTTCACGGCCGAAGGCATCATCAACATCCGCAACAAGAAGTGGGAGGACGACTTCTCGCCCATCGACCCCGAGGGTACGGCCTTCGTCGACACGCTCTACTCGAAAGCCTACCTGCACCACCTCTGCGTCTGCGGCGAGATGCTGGCGGCCGAGATCGCCTCGCTGCACAACATCGCTTTCTACCTCCGGCTGGTCGGCATGGCCCGCGAACACATCGCCGCCGGGGATTTCAAGACCTGGAAGGAGGCGATGGTCGTCAAACTGCAACGAAGACTCTGACCGTATGGAAAGCAAGGTGCCGGGATTCCGATTCCCGGGGTTCAAGATTCTGGACCGCTACATACTGGGGAAGTTCCTCTCGACCTACTTCTTCGCCATCGCCATGATCATCATCATCGTGGTGATCTTCGACTACGTAGAGAAGATCGACGACTTCACGGAACTCAAAGCCCCGTTCAAGGCCATCGCGCTGGACTATTATCTGAACTTCATTCCGTTCTTCATCAACCAGTTCAGCGGTCTGTTCACCTTCATCGCCTGCATCTTCTTCACCTCGAAGATGGCCTACCAGACCGAGATCGTGGCCATGCTCTCGGGCGGCATGTCGTTCCGGCGGCT
>CAMWWU010000164.1 GCA_947178025.1 uncultured Alistipes sp.
GCGAACCGGGCAGGAAGGCCTCGATACCGAATACGTCGACGATCATACCGCCCTTCGTGCGGCACTTGATGTAACCCTTGATGATCTCGTCCTTCTCGAGCGCCTCGTTGACACGATCCCACGACTTGAGTTGACGAGCCTTCTTGTGCGAGAGAGCCAGCTGGCCGTTCTTGTCCTCGGCCGACTCGACGTAAACCTCGATGGTGTCGCCCACCTGGAGATCCGGGTTGTAGCGGAACTCCGATACGGGGATCACGCCCTCGCTCTTGTAGCCGATGTTGACGAGAACCTCACGCTTGGTGATGGCCGTCACGGTACCCTCGACCACTTCGCCGACAACGACGTTCGACAGCGTTTTGTCGTACTCCGCGGCGATCTGATCCTTGGGCTGGTCGTAGACGCCCAGATCGTTCTCAAACGCATTCCAGTCGAAATTCTCGTTTCCGACTACGTTCTTTACTTCTTCCATTTGGAAATTTTTGCGATGCAATCGCTCGTTAAAATGTTAGTAATTAGTATCATCGCTTGCACATAAGCGCGCAAGCGACCGCAAAGATACATATATTATGGCTAAAAATGAAAAAATTACGGATTAAAATCTTCCGCATGCGAATCCGAGAAATCTTCAGAAGCCCCCTCCGAGGAGGGAATTTGGGGAGGGCCGGATTTAAAAACGTCGCGAGCGACAGCCGGCGGATGAAGCGATTCCGCTCAAAAATAGGATACGACAAAGCATATAATCGAGAAATTTTACGTATGTTTGTATCCGGATCGGGAGCTCCTGATCCGGACATATCGAAAAGAAGCGTTATGCTGATCTTGTAGTTTGAAAACCTGAGAAATTTTCGAAACGAGATACAAGGATAGCATAGTGGTTCTCACGCTTTGGCGTGGGCTGCTATCACTACATCTGTATCTCGGGTTTTCTCAGGACCTTCAAACTAAGACGTGGCATGGCAGTTCCACGCTTCGTGTTTGAAAAACGTCCTTGTGGCAGCTGGAGGACACCCGAAAACTCAAGTATTATGAAGAAACTATTGGTCATGGCCCTGACGCTCCTGCTCTCGGGAGCAGTACAGGCACAAATGGATGTCACTCGCTTCCTCGGCATCCCGGTCGACGGCTCCAAATCGGAGATGATCCGTCAGCTCAAGGAGAAAGGATTTCGCAGCACCAAATATGACAACGAAATTTTGGAGGGAGAGTTCAACGGCACCGAAGTTCAGGTCTTTATCGTAACAAATAGAAACAAAGTATGCCGCATCATGGTTGCCGATGCCAATTCGGTCAATGAAAGCGATATCAAAATCCGATTCAACAGACTTTGCAGCCAGTTCGAGAGTAATCCCAATTATATTTCACCACAGGACCAAACTATTCCCGAAGACGAAAAAATCTCTCAGGAAATGACAATCAATAAGAAACGCTATCAAGCTACTTTTTTCCAAAAACCTACGACCAAAGATAGTCTTATCATAGCAGCACAGATAACCCCCACCCTAGTTGCTAAATATACAAAAGAGCAATTAGCAGATATTACAGATGATATACTCTCCGAGGTTGGCCCATTAGCGAATAAGCTTGCCGTAAAACATGCCATCAAAAAATCAGTTTGGTTTGCCATTTCAGACAAATCGTTCGGACAATACCAGCTTTTTTTATACTACGACAACGAATACAACCGGGCCAACGGCGAGGATTTATAATTCGATCGCAGGATCGTGCGGGTTGCAGCCTGCGGAGGCCTTTGCGAACACAGAGAGCGGGCCTCCGCGCCCGGGAGGCTGCGGCCCGCCAGCTCTAAAGAGCTGATAAGACACAAGTCCGGAGACTGCCGACGACCAGCAGCACGATTAGTTAACATCTCCCCCTAAAACCCGGCTCTTAGCCGGGCTCTACCGCTTCAGCCACCGCCGCGTGAGCCAACGGCGCACGGGCTCGTCATAATAACGAAGAGCCAGCCAGGCGAGGACCACCGACCCGACGACGAGGGCCGCAGCGCCGGGCAGCGACTCGGCGAAGGTCAGCTCGCGGTTCTTGACCCAGGCGAAATAGCAGTAGATAAAGGGATAGTGGACTAAATAGAGCGGATAGGAGATGTCGCCCAGAAACTTGCATATGCGGGAGCTCGCACGGTCCGTCGTGCGTCCCGAGGCGCCGAGCCAGACGACGAGCGGGAAGACCACGACCGCGCACACCGTATCGTAAAGACCGTTCAGCCACAGCTGTTCGCTGCCGCCCAGGCGCGGCACCGCCGCCACAGCGACCACCGCGGCGCTGCCGATCCAGAAAGCGCCCCGCACCGGCACCGGCCGGAAGATCCGCGCGAGCAGCAGACCGGCCGGGAAGGCGAAGAGCAGCCTAAGGGAGCCCCCGACGAGGTTCTCCTCCGTCATCGCGAAGCCGACGCACAGATCGCCGAGCGGCCCCCGCACGGCGAAGAGCGCCAGCCCGCAGGCGGTCGCCGCCACGAGCAGCGCGAGACTCCGGGTCGACAGCCGGCGGATGAAGAGCGCATAGAGGATGTTGCCGATGTATTCGAAGAGCAGCGACCACGCCGGACCGTCGAGCGGGTACATCTCCCCGACGCCCCGAATCTCGCAGCCGACCGGCGCAGGCAGAAGCAGCGCATTGAGGAGCATGGCCCCCAGCAGCGCACCGACCGATACGGTCGACACGTCCCAGGCCGGACACCCCTGGGTGTAGAAGACGGCGGCACCGAGCACGGCGCCGAAGACCACCATCGGATGCAGGCGGATGAAGCGCCGTTTGAGAAACTCTCCGACGGAGAGCGTCCGCCAGCGGTCGTCGTAGGCGTAGCCGATGACGAATCCCGAGAGCAGGAAAAAGAAGTCGACGGCCAGATAGCCGTGGTTGATCCGCTGATCGAGGTGGCTCGTCGCGAAGGCCTCGAAAAGGTGGAAACAGACGACCGTCAGCGCCGCCACGCCGCGCAGGCCGTCGAGCAGCTCGTAGTGCCGCTTCGTATCCGCAAAGGCCGCCGAGGCCCGCTCCTGCCCCACCGCCATCTTACCGACGGATTTCGACCGTCTGCCGCGGCGTGTTGTCGGGCATCAGCGGACTGTCGTCGCTCAGCTCTTCGAGCAGCGCGTCGGCCACCGGTTCGTCGGTGATGCGCCCCTCGGAGTAGTTCAGGTCGCGGTAGTTGCGGAATACGTAGTCCGACACGGCGATCCGGTAGCTGCGCCCCTCGCGAAGCGCCGGGAAACGCACGTCGAGGGCATGGTCCGCAGCGTCCGTCACGATGACGTAGGGCGTCGTCGCGATCAGATCGATGCGGTGCGCCTCCTTGCGATTCTCCTCGTCGTTGTATTTGGAGACGATCATGCGCCGCAGGTCGGCCGGCGTCATCGTCATCTCGGCGATCTTCGTCCCGAAAGGCTCCAGTCCGTAGACCGTTCCGGCGCTCACGCCCCCCGCAGGGATACCGTCGAGCCGCACGCCGCCGATGTGATAGATTCCGATCTCGGCATCCGCCTCGTCGGCGATCGCCGAGGCCATCCAGTTCGCCACGCCCCACTTGTCCGCCTCGCGGCCGAATACGCCCACAGGAGCGTTCAGCTCCGGATCGGCGTAGCTTTCGTCCACCAGCGCACGGTACTCGGGCGCCTCGGGATAGCCGTCCAGCGACACCAGCCGATAGTCGATACTCGCGATCCGCTTTCCGCGCATGCGGATCGTCGTCGCCCCCACGTTCTTCAGGTTGCTGCCCGTCTGCGTGAGGAGCGTGCCGTTCACCGTCGAATCGCGCAGCACGTGCGTATGCCCGCCGATCACCAGATCGTAGGGCACGCCGGCCGCGAGCAGCTCCAGATCGCGGTCGTCGCCCATGTGCGAAACGAGCACCAGCACGTCGACCTTTCCGCGCAGCTCCTCGGCGCAGCGCAGCGCCTCCTGCTGCGGATCGGGGAAGCGCAGCCCCGCGAAACTCGCGGCATTGCCGGCCGGATGCCCCGGCCCTTCGTAGTTGGTCACAGCCCCCACCAGTCCGAAGCGGATACCGCCCCGTTCGACGATCGCATAGGGCGGCAGCTGCGGGAAGGTGCAGGTGTCGCACACGCCG
>CAMWWU010000165.1 GCA_947178025.1 uncultured Alistipes sp.
CCTCCAGTTCGTTGGGGTTGAGCGAGAGGCCCGCCTTGGGGCTCTCGATCATCGACGAGACGATCGTCGAGGGCGGCACCTTGCGCCAGCGCATCAGGATGAGTTGCAGCAGGCTGATCCGGACGCCCGATACGAGGGCCGAGAACCACAGTCCCACCGGAATGAAGTAGAAGATGAGCCAGATTGCGACGAGGCTCACGAATGCGATCAGGACGGGAAGTCCTGCCTGAAAATTATCCATAGGTCTGAAATTTAGTTGATTTCTTTAACGATTACGCTGAAGTTCTCGAAGCCGACGATCTCGACCGGGCGCTGCTGGTCGATGTAGGTGCCCCGGGATTTGGCTTCGTAGGTCCGGCCGTCGATCTCGACCGTGCCCATGGGCGAGAGGCGCGAGAGGGTGCGTCCCTGCTGGCCGATCCGGAGCTCCTCCGATGGCTCGGGCATCGACGAGGAGCGGATCTCCTGCCGGAGCGAGAAGCGCTGCCAGGTCTTGGCGCGCAGCGAGAGGATCGTGGCCGCGAGCGACAGCACGAGGACCGCCGCGATGGCGATGCAGCCCGCGGTGGGGCCGTAGTCGCGGAAAGCGAGGTAGATCGAACTGCCGTAGCAGATCAGCGAGAGGAATCCCCCGATCGAGAGCCCGGGGAGCAGCACGAGTTCGGCGATCAGGAAGAGTACGCCGAACAGAAGCAGAAGCACGATGTAGAACATGTCCGTCCGTTTATTTGATCGCTATAAAGATAGCGAATTTATTCGGTTATTCCGCCGTTTCCGCGACTTTTATTTGCAGCTCGGCGTCCGTTTGCGCGATGGCTGCGGCCAGCCGGTCGGCCAGGGCCCGGTCGTCGAACGTGCCGACGACGAATGTCTGCTGTCCGACGCGCGAGAGTTCGCATCCCTCGGCATGCTCCGCGATCGCCTGCTTCACGGCCTCCGACAGCGTGTCGGTGCCGACGATTTCGACCCGGTAGGCGACCGCCTCCTCGTCGGGTTCGCGCGAAAGGTTGCGCAGCTCGCCGTCGTTCCAGACCACCACCTCGGGACGCAGGAATCCGTGCTTCTTGAGCAGCGTCTGCGCTGCATCGGCCTCTTCGCGCGTGGCGAATCCGCCGGCGTAGTAGCACCATTTGCCCGCGTCGTCGATCAGGTAGAAGAGCGGATAGGCCCCCCGGAAGAGGTCGGCGGCCCGCTTCGTGTTGAATGTGCCGAGCAGTACGCGGTAGATCGTGCCGCGGGCGTAGACCCGACACTCGGGAATCGGGTTCTTATAGGTATAGATCGGCGTTTTGGAGAACGCCACGCTGTCGTAGTCGAGGAACAGCCGCTCGGCGATCGTGATCCGGGGCTGCCGGAAGTCGACCTCGGCGAGGCGTTTCGCTACGCCGTCGAGCGAGTCGCGCGCAGTTTCCAGCCGCAGCACGCCGGCGATCGTCTTTTCGTATTCGACCGACGCCCGCTTGCGCAGGAAGTAGTCGGCCACCTCGTCCGAGGCGGTTGTGCCGCGCAGCGACGCCAGCTGTCGCCCCACATCGGTCTGCCGCTCCTCCTCGCGGGCGAGCAGGTCGTCGCGTCCGAGTTTGTCGAGCAGGTAGCTGTAGGCGTAGCTCTTGTTGTCGTAGATGTAGTTCCAGAGGCCGGCGAGCGAATCCGCCACGCCGTCGTTCTGCTCCCGGATGGCGTCGAACCGGTCGTGGAGCTCCAGCGCCTCGCTTTCGGTCGCGGCGGCGGCATAGGCGGCCGCCAGCTCCGCGAGCGTGGCGTGGCCGGCGAAGTAGCGGTCGGCGTATGCCACGGCCTGCGTCTCCAGCTCCTGCGCCTTTTGCAGGGCGGCGTAGTCCTCCGCCGGCAGGTTGTCGCGGAAGTAGCGGTTGCGGATCAGGTCGCGGACCTGAAGCGTGTCGGGAAGGGGTTGCTGAGGGGGCTGAGGCTTTCCCACGGCCTGGTCGAGGTTCGCCAGTACCCACTCCTGCTCGATGGCGTTGATGCGGTCGATCAGACGCCCCTTGGCGTTGCGTAGTTCGAAGATCCGGCTCTCCAGGCGCAGGATCTCCTGAGCGAAAGGCTGCCGTTCGCCGGCCGGGGCTTCGCGCAGCCGTTGCCGCAGTCCCTCGACGGCGAGTTCCACCGAATCCTCGCGCTGCTGCAACCGGGCCTCCTCGCGCAGCAGCGACATATACTCTTCGTCGCTCTCCAGTCCGGCGATGCGCGCCTCGACCGGCGCCTGGGCGTAGATCCATCCGGCGACGGGCAGCAGGGCTGCGGCAGCCAGCAGGAGGCGGCGCAGTATGTTGGTTATCTCCACCATTTTATGAAAAATAGCTGTATTAATCCGAAAATCTCCAGACGTCCCAGGAGCATCATCAGGGCGTTGGTCAGTTTGAACGCTGCGGGCAGCGTCGAATAGTTGTTCATGGATCCCACCGCTCCGAATCCGGGGCCGACGTTGCCGATCGACGCGACGGACCCCGAGAGGCTGGTCGTCAGATCGACGCCGAGCATCGTGCCGATCAGTGCGCCGAAGAGAATCAGCGCGAAATAGGCGACGATGAAGACCATCACCGAATGCAGGGCCTCCTGCTCCTGGACGGCGCCGTCGATCCGTATCCGCAACACGGCGTTGGGGTGCTGCTGCTGTTGCAGGCGCAGGCGCATCATCTTGGCGGCCAGCACGAGGCGGTTGACCTTGATGCCGCCCGACGTCGAGCCGGCGCAGGCGCAGATCAGCGAGCCGAAGATCAGCAGCAGCACGGCGAACGAGGGCCACGGGTTGGTGTCGGCCGTAGCGTATCCGGTAGTCGTCACCAGCGATACGAACTGGAAGAGTCCGTGTCGGAAAGCGGCCGGGAAGGTGGGGTAGAGCCCGGCGGCGAAGAGGCTCACGGCGATCAGCAGTCCGCCGCCGAGGAGCATCGCGAAGTACCATCGCGTCACTTCCGAGCGGAACAGGTTGTTGCGTTTGCCTGTCACGGTGGCGAAGATCAGTCCGAAGTGCACGCCCGCAAGCGCCATCGTACAGATGAGGATCGTGTCGATCATCGGGCTGTTGAAGTAGGCGATGCTGGCATTCTTGGTCGAGAATCCGCTCGTCGAGCTGGCCGACATGCCGTGGCAGAGGGCGTCGAACCAGTTCATGCCCGCGAGTTTGAGCAGCAGGGTCGAGATGAGCGTCAGCCCGACGTAGACCACCAGCAGGATGCGCACGATGATCTGCGTGCGGTAGCGGTAGTCGTCGCGGGCGAGCGTCGACAGCTCGAAGTTGGTCATCGTGAGTTTGTTGCGCCCCATCGAGGGGAGGATCACCAGGGCGAACATCACGACGCCGATGCCGCCGATCCAGGTCGAGGCCATGCGCCAGAAGAGCATGCCGCGCGGGAGCGACTCGATGTCGTTGAGAATCGTGGCGCCGGTCGTGGTGAATCCCGAGACGCTCTCGAACCAGGCGTTCACGAGCGAAAATTCGCCTCCCCAGATCAGGTAGGGGAAGGTGCCGACCACGCTGGCCAGCAGCCACGAGCCGACGACGATGCAGAAACCCTCCTTGTTGGTGAGCTGCACCTGCTGTTCGACGAATATCAGCGGGAAAGCTCCCAGCAGGGCCGTGAGCATCGCCGAGAGCAGCAGCGGGTAGAATGCCGAATCGACGCCGCTGACGTAGGAGATGCCCGCCGAGAGCAGCATGAAGCCCGCGATGAAGAGCATCACGACGCCGATATAGCGCAAAACCACGTCCAACCGCATCGCTGTCAGCCTTTATTCTGTTTCGAAAGCAGGATCAGCGAGTCGATCTTCTCCTTGAGCTCCCGCATTTCGTCCTTGAAGTTCTCGCTCTTCACGGCGAACGGGATGCGGAATGCGATAAAATCGCCGAGTCCCTTGTTCATCCGCAGGATCTGATTGACGCTGTAT
>CAMWWU010000166.1 GCA_947178025.1 uncultured Alistipes sp.
GCCCTCCTCGCCGGGCTGCGCATAACGCGGAGTCTGGTTCGTCGCGCTCTTGAAGTGCCAATTGCCCAGACCGCCCCGGCCGCCCTTGAGCAGCACGAGCCGCTCGCCGTGCTCGGTCACTTCGCCCGCGAACTCGGTCGTCGTCGAGCCGTCTTCGCACTCCACGACGCGGCGCGCCACCGTGCCCAGCGGCACGGGGATGACGATATCCGGGGCATCCTTGCCCGACGACCGGGCTCCCGAGCCGCATTCGCCGTCCTGCGCGAACTGGTGGCGCTGGTACTTGAGGTGGATGAGCGTCCAGTACTGTCGGTCGCCGACGAGCACGATGCTGCCGCCCTTGCCGCCGTCGCCGCCGTCGGGACCGCCGAAAGCGACGAATTTCTCGCGCCGGAAATGGGCCGAGCCGGCACCGCCGTGTCCCGAACGGGCGAATATCTTTACGTAGTCTACGAAGTTGGAACCTGCCATAACCTGATTTTTGCGGCAAAGATAATGATTTTTCGAGAATCGGGAAACTTCTCAGCCATCAGAACCTCCAGGCGACCGTCAGATAGAAAGTCCGGGGATAGGCCGAAGTATAGCGCGTGGCGTGAGGCGCGCAGCTCACCGCATCGCCGGCGCGGAGCGTAAGGATGCGCAGCGATTCGTAGCCGTCGTAGCGGGGCGTTCCGCCCGTCAGGTTGCGCAGCATCAGCGCTGCCGTGAGGTTCGAACGCCCCAGCGCGAAGCGCCGGAACAGAGCCGCGTCGACCGTCAGGGCATCCGCCAGCCGCTCTTGCTCCGTAAGGGCGGCGAACGCCTCGGGCGTCGCGCCCGCCAGCCGGACGATCCGCTCCGTGCGGCGCAGGGGCGCAGCCTCGACGTAGCGCGCCCCGGCATACCCCGCCGAGAGGCGGAAGCCCCACCCTTTCGGTCCGAAATAGCGCACGCCGGCGCATCCGGTAAGGCCCGGAGCGCCGCCCGTCCGGCAACCGCCCATGCGGCTCGTCGTGCCGCGCTCCACGGCCGTATTGTCCGCATCGGAAAGCACGACGACGTGCGGATCGCGGATATGCCGGTAATCGCCGGCCGAGACAGCCAGCGAAACGCTCCAGCGCCTCGACAGCGCGATGCGGGCCGCGACCTCGACGCCCAGCGCCTGCCGCGCGATACCCGAAACGGCCAGATCGCAGAAGCGGCCCGCCGGATCGTCGTAATAACGGAGCGTCTGCACGCCATCGAACGATGCCGCAGCGAATGCCGTCGCCTGCAACTCGACCCGCTCGCCCGTCAGGCGGAACGCGGCCTCGGCGGCATAGTGCCGCTCGGCATGCGGATCGTCGACCGTGCGGTTGTTGTAGAGCGGCTGGAAGAAGAGATCCGCGGCATCGGGCGCGACGGCCGCAGCCAGCACGGCGATCCCGAGGTAGCTGCGCGGCGAGAAGGATCGGCCGACGGAGGCCCTGAAGGCATAGGGAGTGAACTTCATCCGCCGCGAATCGCCGAACGAACCGTTCCCGGGGAAGAGCTCTTTTTCATAAAGGCCCCGCCGGAAGAGGGTCGCGGCGCCGAACTCGGCCGCCGCATCGGCCTGCATGCGATCGGTGCGCCAGGCGGCTTGCAGAAAGAGCCGCGCCTCGCGCCGGTGCAGGGCGTAGTCGTATCCGAAACGGTCGCCCGTGCGGATCGTCCGGCCGGGATGGCGCAGGTCGTTCTGCAACCGGTTGCCGTAGGTGTCGTCGTCGACCAGATACTGGTCGATGTCGACGACGTACTCCGCACCCAGCAGATCGCGCATGCGCTTGAAATGGCGCGACGCACGACGGGAGGCCGTCGCACCGTAATACAGCGTCAGATTCCCGGCGATCCGGGTCGTGAAAAGCAGCGAGCCCTGCAAGTCGCACAACCGTTCGGCCCGATCCTCGAGGGCGTAGACCGCGGCACCGCCCGCCATGCGGTTGCTGGCGACGAGGGCGTCCCAATCGATCTGCGTATAGCGCACGTCCCCGCGGCGCCACGCCTCATCGGTCGCGCGATCGCCCGTATATCCGGGCAGATAGCGGTAGTTGTCCGGCATCGGGGTCCGGGCGTCGTACCACCCCAGCGAGCTGTAACTGCGGACCCCCGCCTCGATCCCGACCGCCGCCCGGAGCGACGTCGCAGGCGACAACTCGCCGCGGTAGGTCGCAACGCCCGACGGCACCGTTTCGCGCCGCACGCGCGAGTTGCGGACCCGGCCGTTCTGAAAGCCCCAGGCCGGATTGTAGAGCGGATCGCCCGTGAGCGTGAACGCCTCCTCGACCGACGAGAGGCGCGTGCCCTGCATCGAGGGCGGCACGACGACCGTCAAAGCCCATTCGCCCCGCTCGCCGGAACGCCGCGCGAGCCGCAGCCCGACCGACATCGCATGCGTAAAGACCCCCTGCGCCCGCAGATCGCGCCCCGTGCGGGCATCGACCGCCACGGAACCGTACCAGCCCCTCCCGAGTTCGCCCGTCGCCGCGACACGGGCTCCGACCCGGTAGTTGCGTCCCGTGAAGCGGAGCGACGCGTAGTAAGGCAGCAGGGGCATTTCGTCCGAAAACCGGAAGCTCCGGACACCGCCCGCCAGGCCCGCCGCACCGGGCACGCATGCCACGCCGGGCTGCCGGATCTCTTCGGCGCCGAGCAGCCGCAAGGTCGTCAGGGTGCGATAGGACAAGGCGATGCCGTCGAATTCGGCCGCCTCGGCACTCCGATCGGCACCGCGACGGCGAATCGCCACCTGCGGCAGATCGAAGGCGGCGGCTTCGCCGTAAAGATCGGGAGCCGACCGCACGGCCCGATAGAAGAGCGTCGAGTCGGTCAGGAGCATGGGCCGCGGCTCCTCCGGCTCGGCATAGGGATAGTATCCGTCGACCGACAGCTGCGCAGCCGCCTCGCACACGGCGAGCAGGCAGAGCGACAGCGAGCAAAGACGGCGGAGAAGCATGCGGGAACTTTTTCTGTCACAAATATAACCATTTTTACTATCGCCCCCTATTCCGCCGACAAAAAAACGGAGGGCCTGCCGCGCAAGCCCTCCGTCGTATCGTCCGCTGCCCTACAAGGTTCGAAGCACCTCCCGGAGCAGGTCCCAGAACTTGGGAACCGTAGCGATCTCCAGCCGCTCGTCGGGCGAATGCACGCCGCGCAGCGTCGGACCGAACGAGACCATCTCCAGTTCGGGATATTTTTCGAGGAACAGGCCGCACTCCAATCCGGCGTGGATGGCCCGCACCTTGGGCTCGACACCGAAAAGGCGTTTGTACCCCTCGACGGTCACGGCCAGCAGTTTCGACTGCGGATCGGGCGTCCAGCCCGGATAGCCGTCCGAATGGGCGACATCGGCCCCGGCCAGCGCGAAGACCGACTCGACCATCTGCATGACGTAGGTCTTGGCGCTTTCGACCGACGAACGCTGCGACGAAGTGACGACGATACGCCCCTGCTCGAACTTCACCGACGCCAGGTTGGTCGACGTCTCGACCAGCCCCGGCACAGCGGCCGACATGGCGATGACGCCGTTGGGCACGCCCACGAGCGAATAGACCAGGGCGAACTGCGTGCGGGACTCCAGCACCT
>CAMWWU010000167.1 GCA_947178025.1 uncultured Alistipes sp.
CTTGCGGCACACGCACCTGAAACGTGCGCGTCTACCTATTCCGCCACCTGGGCATTTCGGATTTGCGTTTGCAAAAGTAAGGCTTTTTTTCGAATCTGCAAACAGTTTTTGAAAAAAAATCTACTTGCTGAAGAATTTGTACTGAAAAACAAGCAGATAGACGGCAGCGACCGAGATGTAGGCATCGGCCAGGTTGAAGATGGCTCCGAAGAAGTAGTTGTTGCTGTCGACCAAAAAGCGCAGCATGCGCGGCACGCCGTTCCACTGGAAGAGCGGGAAGTAGAACATATCCACCACCTTGCCCATCATGAATCCGGCGTAGTGTCCTCCGAAGTGGGCGACGCTCATCGGCGTCGATGCGGAGAAGATCAGTCCGTAGAGTGCGCTGTCGATGATGTTGCCCAATGCGCCGGCGACGATCAGCGTCAATCCCACGATCACCCCCTTCGGCGTTTCGCGGCGCCGGAGCAGGCGGCAGATCAGCCAGCACAGGGCGGCTACGAGTCCCACGCGGAAGAGCCCGAGGAGGAGTTTGCCCCAGTCGAAGCTGCCTGGCGTGGCGATGTGCATGCCGAATGCGGCTCCGTTGTTCTCGATGAAGCGCAGCTGGAACCAGTCGGGAAATACGACGATCGCTTCGTCGAGGTGCATGTGGGTTTTGACCCAGATTTTGAGCAGCTGATCGGCGGCGATCAGGATCAGCATGAGCAGCGAGACCTTTTTCAGATTCATGTTTTCGGATTTTCCGGACAAAATTAATAAAAAAATCCCGATTCGGCGGCGGTCGGGGCGATTTTGTCCGTTCCGGTCGGGGAGTATTCGGAAAAAAATCCTAACTTTGAATCCTTATTTATATTCGGATCATGAAACGTTTGTTTATTCTCTGCTGTCTGTTGGCGGCCAGCTCCTGTGCGAAGGACCGCATCGATGCGGTGACCGACGCGGAATCGCTCACCCCCCCCCGAGTCTCCGGTAATCCGGCGACGGCCGCTCGCGGTACGTTGGCCGTGAAGCTCACGCCCGAGGCTGCGGCTGCGGCGTCGGTGCTTCAGACTCGCACGGAGGGTGTCGCGACTCGTTCGGGGGTCGAATCCATCGACGAGGTGCTGGCCGAGGTCGGCGCAACGGGCTTCGAGCGGGTGTGGGCCTACGACCCGCAGTGGGAGGAGCGTTACGCCACGACGGGAATCAATTGCTGGTACGCGCTCTATTTCGACGAGGGGGCGGATGTCGCCGAAGTGGCGAAGAGGCTCGCCGGGCGGGCCGGTGTCGTCGGCGTCGAGATGCCGATTGCGTCCAAATACCGCCGGGTGATGAGCGAGGGGCCGGCTCGGCCCTACTTCGTGGAGAGCGATCCGGCCGCGGGTGTCGTTACGCGAGCCGCCGCCGCGATGAACGATCCCTATCTGAACAAGCAGTGGCACTACGACAATCCGGGGACGGGCAGGAATGCCGCTGCGGGCGCCGACATCAATCTGACCGATGCGTGGAGCCTTTGCACGGGCAGTTCGAATATCGTCGTGGCTGTGATCGACGAGCCGATCTACACCGAGCATCCCGATCTGAAGGCCAATATCTGGTCCAAGCCCGGGAGCCCGAACGAACACGGGTACAATTTCTGGAACAAGTCGGCGACGCTCGACTGGAAGTCGTCCGAGTACGACAGCGACTACGGCGAGACGTTCTATGCCGATCACGGTTCGCATGTGGCCGGCGTGATCGCCGCCGTCAATAACAACGGAGTCGGTATCGGAGGCATCGCTGGCGGTCGGAACGGCGACGGCGTGAAGCTGATGTCGTGTCAGATCATGGGGTACGACGAAAGTACGACCGACGATTACGCCGATTCCAAGGCGTTCGAGTATGCGCTGAAGAACGGTGCCGTTATCGCTCAGAACAGCTGGGGGTACAACGTCGGCGAGGACTTTACGCCCACGCAGATGGAATCCGCCTGGAACAGCGGGCGCTATACCGACATCAATCTGCTCAAGGATGCCATCGATACGTTCGTCCGTTATGCCGGCACGGACGACCCCTCGTCCCCGATCGAGGGCGGCTTGGTGTTCTTCGCAGCGGGAAACGACGGCGATATCTGGAAGGATGCCAAAATGTACCCGGGGGCTTACGCTCCGGTGATCGCCGTGAGTGCGATGGATTGGTCTTTCAGGCCCGCCTATTATACCGATTACGGTTCGTGGTGCGAAATCACCGCACCGGGCGGCGATTACTATGCCGGTGCGACCTTCCCGAGTTACAACGAGGCCGGGTTGGTGTTCAGTACGATCCTTTGCGACGATTCGATGACTTATGACGACGGGCGTAAGGCGAGCGGCTCCTACGGTTACGGATTCATGCAGGGCACTTCGATGGCGTGTCCGCATGTCGCCGGCGTGGCGGCCCTCGGTCTCTCCTATGCCGCCCAGCTCGGCCGGAAATTTACGGCCGAAGAGTATAAGGCGCTGTTGTTGAGTTCGGTTTATGGAATCGACTCCTATTTCTCAGGAACCAAATCCTCCTACGACTACAATTATCGTCGTCTGACGCTCCAGCTCGCCAACTACAAGGGGAAGATGGGCGGCGGATGTGTCGACGCGCTGAAGCTGCTGCTGGCGATCAAGGGGACCCCCGCGATCTACGTGAAGACGGGCGAGGCGACTTCGGTGGACTTCGCCGCGTATTTCGGAGGTGCGGCGAGTGCGGTCAAGCTGTTGTCGGCGACTTCGGGTGATCTGGCGAAGGTCGGACTCGCTTCGATGCCTGCTTTCAGCGGAACGACGCTTTCGTTCTCCTGCTCGCAGCCGGGCGTCGCGATGGTGACGGTCAAGGCTTCGGTCGGCGATACGGAGGTCACGCGCGAGTTCGCGCTCGTTTCCCGGCTGGGAATGGCGGCGAACGGCGGGTGGCTTTGATGCCGGCTGCTGCGGACGATTCGGTTGCGACACCCTCGACGGGGTGTCGCGATCTTTTTCGGGAGGGCGATTGCGGCCGATCTCGGCTATAATAATATATAGGTGTGCAGCTAATTTTGACAAAAATGACGATTTTTTGCAAAAAACATGCGGAAATATTTGCAAGTTCGAAAAAAGTCGCTACCTTTGCATCCGCGTTTGAGAAAAACGGTTGTTCTTACGAAGGCTGAAAAGTTTACAGTAAAGGAGCTCGGAGGGCTTCGGTGAACAAAAATTTTTCTGAAATGCAAAGTTCTTGAAAAAATATTTGCAGGATTGAAAAAGATGACTTATCTTTGCAATCCCTTTCGCACCGAAAGGCGCGAGGTTTTTTCAAAATGGTTCTTTGAATTACTGGTTATATTTGAGAGAAAAATGTAGTATTTATCTGTCAATTTTCCTTTAAAGGATAAGCGATATAGTCAGGACTCTAACAATACATTATTTTTTTACAATGGAGAGTTTGATCCTGGCTCAGGATGAACGCTAGCGGCAGGCC
>CAMWWU010000168.1 GCA_947178025.1 uncultured Alistipes sp.
GGTTCTGCGTGCGGTACTCGGCCAGCGGCGTGCGCTTGATGTAGCCCATGTGCGAGATGGTGATCACCATGTCGTCGTCGGCATAGAAATCCTCGGGGTTGAACTCCTCGGAGGCGTAGATGATCTCCGAACGGCGCTCGTCGCCGTACTTCTCCTTCATCTCCAGCAGCTCGGTCTTGATGATCTCCAGCTGCATCGATACGTTGGCGAGCACCTCCTCCAGGTGGTTGATCGTCTTGAGCAGCTCGTCGCGCTCGGCGACCAGCTTGCCGTGTTCGAGCCCCGTGAGGGCGCGCAGACGCATGTCGACGATCGCCGAAGCCTGGATCTCGCTGAGCGAGAAGCGCTCCATCATGGTCTGCTTGGCCGCGTCGGGGGTCTGCGACGACCGGATGATGCGGACGATCTCGTCGATGTTGTCCTGGGCGATGAGCAGACCCTGCACGATATGCAGACGCTCCTCGGCCTTGCGCTTGTCGTAGCGGGCGCGGCGCACCACGACCTCGTGACGGTGGTCGACGAAGTGGCGGATCAGCTCGCGCATCGGCAGCAGCTGCGGACGACCGCCCACCAGCGCGATGTTGTTCACGGCGAACGACGTCTGGAGCGGCGTATTCTTATAAAGCGTGTTGAGCACGACGCTCGCAACGGCGTCCTGCTTCAGGATCACGATGATGCGCAGACCGTTGCGGTCCGACTCGTCGTTGATGTAGGAGATGCCCTCGATCTTCTTCTCGTTGATCATGTCGGCGATCTTCTTGATCATCTCCGCCTTGTTGACCATGTAGGGAATCTCCGTGATGACGATGCACTCGCGGCCGCTCGGAGTGTGCTCGATCTCGGTCTTGGCGCGCATGATGACGCGGCCGCGACCGGTCAGCATCGCCTCCTTGACACCCTCGTAGCCGTAGATGATGCCGCCCGTCGGGAAGTCGGGGCCCTTGACGTATTGCAGGAGCTCCTCGCCCGTGATCTCGGGGTTGTCGACATAGGCGCAGCAGGCGTCGACCACCTCCGAGAGGTTGTGCGGCGCCATGTTGGTGGCCATACCGACGGCGATACCGCTGGCGCCGTTGACGATCAGCAGCGGAATCTTCGTGGGCAGCACCGTGGGTTCGGGGATCGTATCGTCGAAGTTGAGCGTCCAGTCGATCGTCTCCTTGTCGATGTCGGCCATCACCTCGTCGGTGATCTTCTTCATGCGCGCCTCGGTGTAACGCATGGCGGCCGGCGAGTCGCCGTCCATCGAACCGAAGTTACCCTGGCCGTCGACCAGCGGGTAACGCATCGACCAGTCCTGGGCCAGACGCACCATGGCGTCGTAGACCGACGAGTCGCCGTGGGGGTGGAACTTACCGAGTACGTCGCCGACGATACGGGCCGACTTACGGGTGGGCTTGTCGGAGTAGAGGTTGAGCTCCGCGCTCATATCGTAGAGGATGCGCCGATGCACGGGCTTCAGTCCGTCGCGCACATCGGGCAGTGCGCGCGAGACGATGACCGACATCGAATAGTCGATATACGCCGACTTCATCTGCTCCTCGATATTGATGGGAATGATACGCCCCATCAAACCGGCATTCTTTTCTTCTTCCGTTAACATGTAATGCTGTCTATGCTTGTATGTAGTTTCGTTCGTTTACGACGGCTGTCTCGCCGTATATTTAACGAACAAAATTACGTTTTATTTCCGATTTCAGCAACTTTAGGAGGTAAAAATCGCCTGCCGGAGGATCACATTTCTCCGAAGCAGGCCGTTTTCGCCCCTTTTCCGGCGATCTGAGGCGATAAAAAAAATCTCCCGACAAGGTGTCGGAAGATTTTGCATTTCCCGGAAGCCGCAGCCGGCCGGTCAGCGGAAGTCGATCGTCTCGTAACCGGCATAGCGCCCCTCGTCGAAGAGGGGCGGCACGACACCGGGAGCGATGCGTACCACCTCGACCGTCAGCACCGCCCCGTCGTAGTCGTAGGCAATGGATCGGGGCTGCCGGGTCGCAGCGTCGAGCGTCACGGTGACGGCGCCCGTCAGGGCGCTCTTTCCGGCGCGGGGCTCCAGCCGGACGACGGCCGCCCCGTCGTCTTCGCGGAGCAGCGACGCACGATAATCGTCGCCGAGCAGGTCGAACGCCCGGGCGGGATTCGTGAGGATGTTGCGGCTCTGCGCTTCGACCGCCGCGAGCGTGATCTCCCGACGGCGGTTGTCGATCTCGCGCCGCAGGCCGGCGTCGGCATAGACCTCGGCATCGCCCACCGTAATATAATAGCGCTCCCCCGCCACGGCGTAGCGCCCCGTCACGCGGTGCTCGTCGGCCGTGACGACGAACTCCACTTCATAGGATTCCATAGCCCGGAAACGAGCTGCGAGCGCCGCGAGAAGCTCCTCGGCGCGATCGGCGGCCGACACCTGCGGCACGCAGGCCGCGAGCAGGCATCCGATCGTAAGAATACGTCGTATCATAAGCATCAGAATAAGCCGAGATCCTGGAGTTTGGCCTCCAGCGACGGGCTGTCGTGAAACAGAATATCGCGCGGCTTGGCCCCCTGCTGCCGGCCGACGATGCCGGCCCGTTCGAGCTGCATCATGATGCGGCCCGCACGGTTGAAGCCCACTTCGTAGTTGCGCTGGATCATCGAGGTCGAGATCTGGCCGTTCGACACCGCGTCGCGGGCGATCTCGGCGAAGAGCGAATCGTACTTCACCGGTGCGGAGCTCTCCTCGCTGCCCATGACGGCGCCGCCCTCGCCCTCGGGCGCATAGTCGGGCAACGAGTAGGCGGCCGTATAGCCCTGCTGCTTGGAGATGTGCTCGACGATCCGCTCGACCTCGGCCGTTTCGACCAGCGCGCACTGGATGCGGGTCAGCTCGCCGTCCTTCGAGAAGAGCATGTCGCCGCGGCCGATGAGCTGATTGGCTCCCGGCTGGTCGATGATCGTGCGCGAGTCGATCATCTGCATCACGCGGAACGCGATACGGGCCGGGAAGTTGGCCTTGATACCGCCCGTGATGACCTTCACGTCGGGGCGCTGCGTGGCGATGATCAGGTGGATACCCACGGCACGCGCCTTCTGCGCCAGCCGCATCACGGGGCGCTCCACCTCGCGCGCCATCATGATCAGGTCGGCGAACTCGTCGACGATGACGACGATATAGGGCAGGTAGCGGTGCCCCTTCTCGGGATTGAGCCGGCGGCTCGTGAACTTGACGTTGTACTCCACGATGTTGCGGGCCCCGGCCTCGGAGCAGAGTTCCAGCCGGTTGTCCATCTCCGTGCAGAGCGAGTTGAGCGTGTAGACCGCCTTCATCGGGTCGGTGATGATCGCCTTGTCCTCCGACTCCATCTTGGCCAGGAAGTGGCGTTCGAGCTTGGCGTAGAGCGAGAACTCGACCATCTTGGGGTCGATCATCACGAACTTGAGCTGCGC
>CAMWWU010000169.1 GCA_947178025.1 uncultured Alistipes sp.
GGCCCCGCTCAGTGTTAAAGCTCCCAGGCCGCAAGCGGGAGGACAGCACGCCGGCCAGCGCCGCGGTCATCGAGATAAAATAGGTGGCGGCCAGATAGCGTCCCTGCATCTCCGGCGTCAGGCCGCTCACGTCGACCCCGAGCGCCAGGGCGATCGTCGTGGCGACGCCCCCCACGAGCAGCTGCGCCGCGAGGGCGATGCCCAGCATCGCACCCAGATCGCCCCACGTAGGGAAGCGACGAGCCGCCGGCTGCGTTTCCGATTTGTTTTCCGTCGTCATATTCCGAATTGCCAGTCCATTCCGTCGGTAAAGATACGCATTTTTCGGCAATGGTTGCGGATTTCCGTATAATTTCACTAAATTTGCCCGATTATAAACCCGTATCGAAACTATGGCAAAGGTTATCGCATTAGCCAATCAGAAAGGCGGCGTGGGCAAAACCACCACGGCCATCAATCTCTCGGCATCGCTGGCGCTGCTGGGCAAGAAAGTGTTGCTGGTCGACGCCGATCCGCAGGCCAACGCGACATCGGGCCTCGGCTTCGACATCGACCTGGAGGGCATCTACGAATGTCTGGTCGGCGAGAAGGAGGCCCGCGAGGTGATCCTGCGCAGCGAGGAGGTGAAGCATCTCTCGCTGCTCCCCTCGTCGATCGATCTGGTGGCCGCCGACACCGAGCTGCCGAAGCTGCCGAACGCCCACCACGTGATGAAACGCATCATCGACTCGGTGCGCGACGACTACGACTACATCTTCATCGACTGCTCGCCCTCGCTGGGCTACACCACCGTGAACATCCTCACGGCGGCCGACTCGGTGCTGATCCCCGTACAGTGCGAATACCTGGCGCTCGAAGGGCTCTCGAAGCTGCTGAGCACGATCCGCAAGGTCAAGAGCAGCCTCAACCCGGGCCTCGAAATCGAGGGCTTCCTGCTGACGATGTACATGCGCAACCGCCTGAACAACCAGGTCGTGAACGAGGTGCGCGAGCACTTCGGAGCGATCGCCTACGACACGATCATCCAGCGCAACATCCGTCTGGGCGAAGCCCCCTCGCACGGCAAGCCCGTGATGCTCTACGACGCGAGCGCCGTGGGCTCGGAGAACTACCTCAACCTCGCGCGCGAGTTCCTGAAGCGGAACCGCCGAAAAAGCAAGAATTAAGCATTCGGAACCATAACGACAACGACATGAAACCACAGAAGGGATTAGGCCGCGGCCTCGACGCCATCTTCGGGACCGACGCCGTCGACGCCCGCCTCGCGCCGATGAGCCGGATGGCCGAGATCGACATCGCCGACATCATTCCGAACCCCACGCAGCCGCGCACGCAGTTCGACGAAGAGGCGCTCGACGAGCTGGCCGACTCGATCCGCCAGTTAGGGGTCATCCAGCCCGTGACGGTCAAGAAGTCCGACAACGGCAAATACATCATCATCAGCGGCGAACGCCGCTGGCGGGCGGCGCAGCGCGCCGACCTGAAGAGCCTGCCGGCCTACATCCGCGAGGTCGACGACGAGAACCTGCACGCCATGGCCCTCGTGGAGAACATCCAGCGTCAGGACCTCAACGCCATCGAAATCGCGCTGGGCATGCAGCGGCTGATCGACGAGTGCCACCTCACGCAGGACGCCCTCTCGGAGAAGGTGGGCAAGAAGCGCTCCTCGGTATCGAACTACCTGCGTCTGCTCAAGCTCCCCGACGAGGTGCAGCTGGCGCTCAAGGAGGGGCTCATCTCGATGGGACACGCCAAGGCGATCGCCGGAGCCCCGGCCGAGAAGCAGCTGCACGTGCTGAAGCGCTGCGTGAAGAAGCAGCTCTCGGTGCGTCAGGCCGAGGAGCTGGTCCGCACCCTGGCCGAGCCCGCACCGGCTCCCGCCGTCGAAGAGGAGGAGTATCCCGAGAGCTACTCGCGTCTGGTCGAGCAGCTCGAACCGGTCTTCTCGCAGGATATCGCCATCAAACGCACGAAAAGCGGCGGCGGCAAGATCGTCATCGGATTCGCCGACGACACCGAGCTCGAACGTTTCATCGAACGCTTCTCGCAGCGCTCCTGAGCATGAAGACTCGACTCAGCATCCTGCTGTTCCTCGCCATGCTGCTCTGCGGCGCGCAACCCGCTGCGGCGCAGCTGCGCCGCGGTGCGCGCACCATCGTGCGGAGCGGTATGATGGAGCGGCCGGACTCGCTCCGCCAGCGCAACGATTCGTTGCAGCTGGCGGCCCTGCTGCTGGAGCTCGACTCGTTGCAGGCGGCCCAGTTCGCCGCCGACTCCGCGGAGCTCGCCCTGCTGCGCACGGACGACGGGCATACGCTGGACTCGACGATCCGCGCCCGCCTCGCCGCCGCCGACAATCCGACGGACACCGCCCGCCGCAAACTCTTCAAGAAAGGGTGGTTCATGAGCGACTCGATGTCGCTGTCGAAGGTGTGCTGGCTGTCGACCGTTGTCCCGGGATACGGACAGATCTACAACAAACAATACTGGAAGCTGCCCGTTCTCTACGGTCTGGTCGGCACGGGTCTGGGGCTCTTCATCCACGAAAACAAGACCTACCGCCCCCTCAAGCAGGCCTACGAGGCCTACACCGACGTGAGCCTCACCCGCACGCCGGAGCTCGACGCCCTGCAAACGAAGATGATCCGCAGCAACACCCGGCGCCAGCTCTACCTGGGCATCACGCTCGCCTCCTATATCTATTTCATCGGCGACACGGCGATCAACTACTCGACCAACGACGTGTCGAGCGTCAAGAAGGCCACGACGCTGGCCTGCATCTTCCCGGGCGCCGGACAGATCTACAACAAGAGCTACTGGAAAGTGCCGTTCGTCGTCGGCGGCTTCGCCTCGATGATCTACTGCATCGACTGGAACAACCGCGGCTACCAACGCTTCAAGAAGGCCTACAACCTGCTCTCCGACTACGAAGCGCATCCGGAGAACTACCCCGACGGGCCGACCGACGAGTTCCGCGGCCGCTATTCGGCGACGTTCATCAAGAACCTGCGCGACAACAACCGGCGCAACCGTGACCTCTGCATCATCGTCACGGGAGCCCTCTATATTCTCCAGATCATCGACGCCCATGTCGACGCCCATCTGAAAGACTACGACATTTCGGACGACCTGACGATGAATCTCGAACCGCTGGTCGACTACACGTTCGTACCGACCCAGAACAACCACCGTCCGGTGTTCGGATTCAACCTCAGCGTCAAATTCTAACCGCATGAAATACCTCACCGTCATAGCGCTGCTGGCGCTCGTCGTGCCGGCGTCCGCCGCCGAGCGCGCCCCCCGCAAGAAACGCAACAAAGCGACAACCGAAACCGTACAGCCGGCCCCGGCCCCCGTCGTCGAGGAGCGGACCGTCTGCCCCGAACCGGTCGAG
>CAMWWU010000170.1 GCA_947178025.1 uncultured Alistipes sp.
TTTCGCGCACGGTTTACGGCAAGCCGCTCGTCTACCTCGACAGCGGCGCTACGGCGCAGAAGCCGCAGTCGGTGATCGACGCGGTGGATGCGATGCACTGCGAGCTCAACGCCAATGTCCACCGCGGGGTGCATTACCTTTCGGAGGAGATGACGACCCGCTACGAAGCGGCCCGCGAGGCGGTCGCCCGCTTCATCGGAGCCGCCGCTAAGGAGGAGATCGTCTTCACGGCGGGTGCCACGGCGTCGCTCAATACGGTGGCTTACGCCTGGGGCGGCCGGTGCGTCGGTGCGGGCGACAACATCGTCGTCAGCGAGATGGAGCACCACTCGAACATCGTCCCGTGGCAGCTGCTGGCCGAGCGGCAGGGCGCCGAGCTGCGCGTGCTGCCGTTCGACGATGAGGGGCGGCTGTGCACGGAGCGGCTTGCGGACCTGCTCGACGAGCGCACGCGCGTCGTGGCCGTCACGCAGGCATCGAATACGCTCGGCACGCGGCCCGACCTGCGCACGATCGTCGACGCGGCGCATGCCGTCGGGGCGGTCGTCGTCGTCGACGGCTGCCAGGGCATCGTGCACGGCGGTGTCGACGTGCAGGCGCTGGACTGCGATTTCTACGCCTTTTCGGGCCATAAGCTCTACGGTCCTACGGGAATCGGCGTGCTTTACGGCAAACGGGCCCTGCTTGAGGAGATGCCGCCTTTCCTGGGCGGCGGCGACATGGTGGACCGGGTGTCGTTCGCCCGCACGACCTATGCGCCCGTGCCGCTGAAGTTCGAGGCCGGCACGGCCAACTTCATCGGAGCGATCGGTCTGGCCGAAGCCGTGCGGTTCGTGGAGCGGTTCGCGCCGGAGGAGATCGAAGCGTGGGAGACGTCGCTGCTCAGGCACGCCACGGAGCGGCTCTCGGCCATCGACGGACTGCGCATCTACGGCACGACGGCCGACAAGTGCGCCATCCTTTCGTTCAACGTCGAGGGGGTGCACGGCTACGACCTGGGGATGATCCTCGACAAACTGGGGATTGCCGTCCGCACGGGCCAGCACTGCGCCGAGCCGGTGATGACCCACTACGGCGTGACGGGCATGTGCCGCGCCTCGCTGGCGCTCTACAATACGCCGGCCGAGGTCGATGCCCTGGCCGACGGGGTGGTGCGCGCGGTGCGGATGCTCCGCTGACCGGGACCCGAGGCCCCGGCGGCATGATACCAATGACTGAACAACCAAACTGAAACCTATGTTTATCGTACTCGAAGGATTGGACGGCGCGGGCAAGTCGACGCAGATCGGCCGGTTGCGCGAACTGCTCGCCGGGCTCGGTATCGGCAGCGAATACCTGCACTTTCCGCGTTTCGACGCGCCGGTCTACGGCGAACTGATCGCCCGCTTCCTGCGCGGCGAACTCGGCGGAGTGGAGGAGGTCGACCCCTATGTCGTGGCGCTGCTCTACGCCGGCGACCGGGCCGATGCGGCTCCCTGCATCCGGCAGTGGCTCGCCGAGGGCAAGGCCGTCATTCTGGACCGCTACGTCTATTCGAACGTGGGTTACCAGTGCGCCAAGCTGCCCGCCGGGGCCGACCGCGACCGGCTGGCGCAGTGGATCCTCGATCTGGAGTTCGGCTACAACCGCCTGCCGCGCCCCGATGTCTCGTTGTTCCTCGATGTGCCGTTCGCCTTCACCGAGCGCAAGCTCTCCGAGGTGCGCGAGGGCGACGACCGCAGCTACCTGAACGGTGCGAAGGATATCCACGAGGGGGCGCTCGACCTCCAGCGCCGCGTGCGCGAGGTCTATCTCTCGGCCGCGGCCGCCGACCCGGCGCTGCAGGTGGTGGATTGCCGCGACGCGGCAGGGGCGATGGATACGCCCGATGGTATTTTCGATAAAATCCGCACGGCGATCGCGCCGCTGCTCGCCTGCCGATGAGAAACAAACGCGCATTCAAGCTGCTGGCCCACTGCTGACGGCTGATTCTGGCCGCCACGTTCATCCTCTCGGGCTTCACGAAGGTCATCGACCCGTGGGGCACGGCGATGAAAATCAACGAGTACCTCTCGATCTACGGCATGGAGTTCCTCCTCCCCGCGAGCATGGTCTTCTCGATCTGGCTGTGCGGCGCCGAGCTGATGATGGGCTGCATGCTGCTCTTCAAGGTCCGCATCCGGCTGATTTCGATCTTCGCCCTGATTTCGATGACTTTCTTCACGGTGCTCACGCTGCTCAGCGCCACGGTGATCCCCGTCGAGGATTGCGGATGCTTCGGCGAAGCCCTCAAGCTCTCGCCCTGGAAGACCTTTTTCAAGAACCTCGCGCTGCTGCCGATGGCGTTCGTCGTGTGGTGGCGCTACCGGCCCGACCGGATCTTCGCGTTCAAACCGGTGGAGATCCTGCTCACCTGCACCTTCTTCTCGCTCTCGATGTACCTGGGTTACTACTGCTACATCCACCTGCCGCTGCTCGACTTCCTGCCCTACAAGGTGGGGGTCAATATCCGCGAGGCGATGCAGCAGCCGAGCGTGGAGCCCGGCGAAACGGAGACGGTGCTCGTCTACCGCGATCTGGAGACGGGGCGCCTGCGCGAATTTTCGCTCGACGACACCGAGTGGCAGGATACCGTGCGGTGGGAGTGGGTCGACACGCGCACGACGAGCGATACCCCCGCGATCCGTCCGCTGATCGGCGAATTCGCCGTGCGCGACGCCGGGGGCGATGCCACGGAGGAGATCCTTACCGTGCCGGGACGGCTCTACCTGCTCTGCGTCACGTCGTTCGACCGGCTGTCGCGCGGCTGTGCGCGCCGGATGGCGCAGCTGGTCGCCCGGGCCGCAGAGGAGGGGGCGCGGGTCGTCTGCCTGACGCCGCAACCGCTCTACGGGGAGACCTGGTACGACTTCGGCACCGGAGAGGTGCGCTGCTACAACATCGACGCTTCGACGATGAAAACGATGCTCCGGGCCAACAACGGCGTGGTGGAGCTCGACGACGGAACCATCTCGGCTAAAAGGAATTGTCGCGATATTCGTCCGTAGGGTCGCGCGGTCGCGCGTGGTATGAAAGTTGACGCCGGGTCCCGGTGTCAACTTTTTTTCGTATGCGCATTCTCCTGCTTCTGCTGCTCGCGGCGTCGCTGTGCGGCTGCTCGCGGCGTCGGGCTCCGGCCGCACCGGTCGTGCGGCCCGTGAAGGTGATGACCGCCTCCCGCGCCGGATTCATCGATAAGGATTTCGCGGGCATGGCCACGCCCGACGACGCCGTTACGCTCGCTTTCAAGGTCGCGGGACAGGTCCTCGACGTTCCCGTCGCCGAGGGGCAGGCCGTGGCGAAGGGCGAGCTGCTCGCGGAGCTCGATCCGCGCGACATCCGTCTGCAAGTCGCTGCCGACCGCTCGGCCTTCGAG
>CAMWWU010000171.1 GCA_947178025.1 uncultured Alistipes sp.
ATTTTTTCGATATCGAACATTTACATCCGTTCCATTTTGGCCGCGACCAGTTGCATCAGCGCATCGCGCAGCGGCTCGATGCCGCAGCGGCCGACCACATCGGCGGCGAAACCCTCGATCTGCAAACGCCGGGCCTGAGCCTCGCTCAGACCGCGCTGGCGCATGTAGAAGATCGCCTCGTCGTCCATCTGCCCCACCGTCGCACCGTGCGTGCACTTCACGTCGTCGGCATAAATTTCGAGCTGCGGCCGCGTGTCGATACGGGCCGCGTCGCTCAACAGCACGTTGCGGCTCTGCTGCTGCGCATCGGTGCGCTGTGCGTCGGGCGCCACGTAGACCAACCCGCAGAACTCGCCCAGCGCCTCCCCGCCGGCCACCCCCTTGACGAAGGATTCGCTGCGGCAGTCGGCGACATTGTGCTCCGTGCGGAGCTTCACGACGCAGTGCTCCCGCTCCCCGGCAAGGAACAGGCCGTGCAGTCCGCAGGCGGCATCCCGCCCGTCGAGCGACATGCGGCACGAAAGGTTGGCCCCCGCGAGCTGAAGCGTCGTGATGCGGCACTCGCTGCGAGCGGCCTGCGTCACCTCGATCTCGGCGAACGCCTCGGCCAGGAACACCTCCACCAGCTCCAGCCGGGCCCCCTCGCCCAGCTCGATGCGCAGCGCCGAAGCCGTGGCGGATTCGTGCAGTACGACGAGCCTTGCGGCGGCTCCCGCGGGCAGCGTCACCGGCAGCGAGGCCGGATCGACGGCATAATAGAGCGCCTCGGCCGAAGCGTCCGACGGGAAGAGCCCGTCGATCGGGCGGACATCGCTCCGATCGTCCAGATATTTCCGAATCGGATTCATTTACTCCTTATAGTCGTTAATCAGCCAGTCGTAGCCCTCCTTTTCGAGCTTGAGAGCCAAGGTCTTGTCGCCCGTGTAGATGATGCGGCCCTTATAGAGCACGTGCACCACGTCGGGGACGATGTAGTCCAGCAGACGCTGGTAGTGCGTGATGACCACCGTGGCGTTCTGGGGCGTGCGGAGCTTCGTGACGCCCGTGGCGACGATGCGCAGGGCGTCGATGTCGAGGCCCGAATCGGTTTCGTCGAGGATCGCCAGCTTCGGATCGAGCATCGCCATCTGGAAGATCTCGTTCTTCTTCTTCTCGCCGCCCGAGAACCCCTCGTTCACGGCCCGCGACGTCAGTTTCGACGAGAGCTCCACCACGGCGCTCTTCTCGCGCATCAGCTTCAGGAACTCGGCGGCCGTCAGAGGCTCCTCGCCGCGGAACTTGCGCTGTTCGTTCACGGCCAGCTTCATGAAGTTGGCCATCGTCACTCCCGGAATCTCGACCGGATACTGGAAGCCCAGGAAGAGCCCCAGCCGCGCGCGGTCCTCGATCGACATCGCGAGCAAGTCCTGCCCGAGGAACTCGACGGAGCCCTCCGTGACGGTGAATTTCGCATTGCCCGCCAGGACCGACGCCAAGGTCGACTTGCCCGAACCGTTGGGGCCCATGATGGCATGCACCTCTCCGGGTTTCACTTCGAGGTCGATGCCCCGGAGAATCTCCTTGCCGTCGACCGACGCATGCAGATTTTTTACACTCAACATATCTTTTTCGCCAATTTCTTACATTTCTCTATCTCTCGCGGAGTCAATTCGCCCCGTTTGCGGCAGCCGCCCTTGGCCAGAGTGCCGACCACACGGAAACCGCTCCATCTGAACACCTCGCGCACCGCCCGGAACACGCCGCCCGTCTGTCCGAACCAAACGTTGAACGGCCACACCGTATTGCAGGCAGCGACCACGACGGCCCGTTTTCCCCGGTGCAGCGGTACGGGCCATCCGTTCTCCCGCTCCTCCATCATCACGCAGACCACCCGATCGAACAGCACCTTCAGCTCGCCGGTCATGTTGCCCCAGTAACAGGGCGACCCGACGACGAGCGCATCGGCCTCGCGCAACAGTTCGGCGACCCGGTGCGCACCGTCCTCCGGAAGCACGCAGCGTCCGAGCGTGCGGCAGCGCATGCAGCCCGAGCAGGGCCTCACCCGCAGCTCGTGCACGAAGACCTCCTCGACCCGGCACCCTTCCGGCAGACTCGCCGCGACATGTCCCAGCATCTGCGACACCACGCCCCCGCGACGCGGGCTGCCGTTCAGCACGACGACCTTCATCTCCGGCGCCTGCATCATCCGACCGATCCTTCCAGACTGATGGACAACAATTTCTGCGCCTCGACGGCGAACTCCATCGGCAACTTGGCCAGCACCTCGCGGGCATAGCCGTTGACGATCAGCCCCACGGCATCCTCGGTCGACAGACCGCGCTGATTGCAGTAGAAGAGCTGGTCGTCGGAGATCTTCGAGGTCGTGGCCTCGTGCTCCAGCACCGCCGTGCGGTTGCGGCAGTCGATTTCGGGGAACGTATGGGCCCCGCAGCGGTCGCCGATCAGCAGCGAATCGCACTGCGAATAGTTGCGGGCATTGTCGGCCCCCTTCGCCACGCGGACCAGCCCGCGGTAGGCGTTCTGGCTCCGGCCGGCCGAGATGCCCTTCGAGACGATGCGGCTGCGCGTGTTGCGCCCCACATGGATCATCTTCGTACCCGTGTCGGCCTGCTGGCAGTTGTTGGTCATGGCCACCGAGTAGAACTCGCCGACCGAATTGTCGCCGGCCAGCACGCAGCTCGGATACTTCCACGTGATCGCCGAACCGGTCTCGACCTGCGTCCACGACAGCCGGGCGTTCTCGCGGCAGAGACCGCGCTTGGTGACGAAATTATAGATACCGCCCCGCCCTTCGCGGTCGCCCGGATACCAGTTCTGCACGGTCGAATACTTCACCTCGGCGTCCTTCTCGACGACGATCTCGACGACGGCGGCGTGAAGCTGGTTTTCGTCGCGGCGCGGCGCCGTGCACCCCTCCAGATAGCTCACGTAGGAGCCCTCGTCGGCCACGATCAGCGTGCGTTCGAACTGCCCCGTTCCTGCCGCATTGATGCGGAAGTAGGTCGAGAGCTCCATCGGGCAGCGAACGCCCTTCGGGATGTAGCAGAACGAGCCGTCGGAGAAGACCGCAGCGTTGAGTGCGGCGTAGAAATTGTCCTTGTAGGGCACGACGCTGCCGAGGTACTTCCGCACCAGCTCCGGGTAGTCGCTGGTGGACAGGGAACTGAGGGTCATCTCCTGCTA
>CAMWWU010000172.1 GCA_947178025.1 uncultured Alistipes sp.
CTCCAGCCCCTTGTAGAACTGATCGAGGCCGTAGCTCTCGTTGGGCGAGTGGATGGCGTCCTCCGCCAGACCGAAGCCCATGAGCAGCGACTTGATGCCCAGAATCGACTCGAATCCGCTGATGATCGGAATCGAACCGCCCGAGTAGAAGGGCAGGGGCTTCTTGCCGAACGTGTCGCGCACGGCCTTCTCGGCCGCCTTGTAGGCGGGCATGTCGGTCGGAGCCACGTAGGGCATGCCGCCGTGCAGAGCCGTCACCTTGACCTTCACGCTCTTGGGGGCGATGCTGCGGAAATACTTTTCGAACAGCTTGCTGATCTTGCGGTAGTCCTGATTCGGGACGAGACGCATCGAGATCTTGGCCGAGGCCTTCGACGGAATCACCGTCTTGGTTCCCTCGCCCGTATAACCGCCCCAGATGCCGTTCACGTCGAGCGACGGACGCACTCCCGTGCGTTCGAGGGTCGTGTAACCCGCTTCGCCCTCCACGTCGCCGATCGAGAGCGACCGTTTGTAGGCCGTCAGGTTGAACGGAGCCTTGTTGAAGGCTTTGCGCTCGGCGGGCGTCAGCTCGCGCACGTCGTCGTAGAACCCAGGGATCGTCACGCGCCCCTCGGCGTCGACGAGCTGCGACACCAGGCGCGCCAGCACGTTGGCCGGATTGGCCACGGCACCGCCGAAGAGCCCCGAGTGCAGGTCCTTGTCGGGGCCTGTGACCTCGACCTCCATGTAGGCCAGACCGCGCAGTCCGCAGGTGATCGAAGGGGTCTGCATCGAGAGCATCGAAGTGTCGGAGACCAGAATCACGTCGGCCTTGAGCAACTTCTTGTTACGTGCGCAAAAGGCGTAAAGGCTCGACGAACCGATCTCCTCTTCGCCTTCGAGCATGAATTTCACGTTGCAGGGGAGCGTGCCGGTGGCGCACATCGCCTCGAACGCCTTGGCGTGCATCCACAACTGTCCCTTGTCGTCGTCGGCGCCGCGGGCCCAGATGCGTCCGTTCTCGATGACGGGTTCGAACGGTTCGGTCCGCCACTCCTCGCGCGGATCCACGGGCATCACGTCGTAGTGGCCGTAGACCAGCACGGTCTTGGCTTTCGGGTCGACGATCTTCTCGGCGTAGACCACCGGATTACCCTCCGTGGGCATCACCTCGGCGCGGTCGGCACCCGCCTCGACGAGCGCTGCGGCCAGCCACTCGGCGCAGCGCTGCATGTCGGGCTTATGCTCCGACTGGGCGCTGATCGAGGGGATGCGAAGCAGTTCGAACAGCTCCTCGACGAAGCGCTCGCGATGGGTCTCGATATACTGTTTCACCTGATCCATAAGGTCGGGATTAAAGGTTGCAGATCTCCTTGATCTCACCGATGAAACGCTGCGCCAGCGCGTCGGCCTCCTCCATCGACTTGGCCTCCGTGTAGACGCGGATGATCGGTTCGGTGTTCGACTTGCGCAGGTGCACCCAGTTCTCCGCGAAATCGATCTTCACGCCGTCGATATCGTTCACTTGCTCACCGGCATATTTCGCCTTGACCTCACGCAGCACTTTATCTACGTCGATGGCCGGCGTCAGCTGAATCTTGTTCTTCGAGGAGAAGTAGGAAGGATAGGTGGCGCGCAGCTGCGTCATCGTCATGCCCTTCTTCGCGAGGAACGTGAGGAAAAGCGCCGTACCTACCAGTGCATCACGGCCGTAGTGCAGTTCGGGATAGATCACTCCGCCGTTGCCCTCGCCGCCGATCACGGCACCGACCTCCTTCATCTTCGTGGTGACGTTCACCTCGCCGACGGCCGAAGCGTAGTAGTTGCGGCCGTAGCGCGCCGTCACGTCGCGCAGAGCCCGCGACGAGCTGAGGTTCGAAACCGTGTCGCCCGGGGTGTTGGCCAGGATGTAGTCGGCCACGGCGACGAGCGTATACTCCTCGACAAACATCGATCCGTCCTCCGAAACGAATGCCAGACGGTCCACGTCGGGATCCACGACGATACCCAGATCGGCCTTCTCGCGAACGATGACCTGCGAGATCTCCGTGAGGTTCTCCGGCAGCGGCTCGGGATTGTGGGCGAACTCGCCCGTAGGCTCGCAGTTGAGCTCGACGACCTCGCAGCCCAATTCGCGCAGCAGCTTCGGCATGACGATGCCGCCCACCGAGTTCACGGCGTCGACCACGACCTTGAATTTGCGGGCCCGGACAGCCTCCGCATCCACGAGCGGCAGAGCCAGCACCTGCCCGATGTGGCGGTCGTTGAAGTCCTCGCGCGACAGCACGCGGCCGATCTCGTCGATGGCGGGGTAGGCGTAATCCTCCTCCTCGGACATGGCCAGCACCTGCTTGCCCTCGACGTCGCTCAGGAACTCGCCCGAGGCGTTGAGCAGCTTCAGCGCGTTCCACTGCCGGGGGTTGTGCGACGCAGTGATGATGATGCCGCCGTCGGCCTTGTAGGTGATGACGGCCATCTCGGTGCCCGGCGTCGTGCAGAGACCGACGTTGATGACGTCGGCGCCGCAGGCCAGCAGCGTGCCCTCGACGAGATTCGACACCATCTCACCCGAGATGCGTGCGTCGCGTCCGACGACAATGGTAAGTTTTTTGCCCGGATTGCGCTGGGCGATCAGCCGCACGTAAGCCGTGGTGAATTTTACGACGTCGGGAGGCGTAAGGTTCTCTCCCGTAGGGCCTCCGATCGTGCCGCGGATACCCGAAATGGACTTGATGAGTGTCATGCTTTCCGTTATTTTAAGTATGCAAGATTCGTTTCGTGAAGCGGGTGAAAATTTTGATATTCGATGTAAATATATTACTTTTATGCCAATTATGAAAATCAAAAATCGAGAAATTATGCGTACCATTCCTGCTTCCGAATTGATTATCAACGAAGACGGTTCGATTTTCCACCTGCATTTGCGCCCCGAGCAACTCGCGGACATCGTGATTCTGGTCGGCGATCCCGGTCGCGTGGCCCTCGTTTCGGAATTTTTCGAGACGAAAGAGTGCGAAGTTTCCAACCGCGAGTTCCGCACCGTGACCGGCACCTACAAGGGTCGCCGGATGACGGTCCTCTCGACGGGCATCGGTATCGGCAATATCGACATTTCGGTCACGGAGCTCGATGCGCTGGCCAACGTATACATCGCCACGCGGCAGTAGAAGGCCGAGAAGAAGCGGCTGACGCT
>CAMWWU010000173.1 GCA_947178025.1 uncultured Alistipes sp.
GAGCCTCCGAGGGGATCCCCACGTACTCGTCCATGTGGAACGCGTTGATCCTCGCCCAGTCGATCCGCTCGTCCTCCGTGAGCCGATGCAGAAACTCCAGCTGCGAGGGCGCCGCCGCGAAAATCATATTTACCTCCGCCTTGCCCGCCAGCAGCGCGCAAATCCGGTCGGAAACTTCCCGGGCCGCCCGGGCCCCCATTTCCGAAAGCGTCGGGAAAACCTTGATGGTCAGCTTTTCCCGCTGAAACGTGCGGATCTTATTCTCCGTCGATATCGTAGATAACATGCCCCAAAGAAATTGTGGTTTTGATTCGAATTGTCTGGTCGAAAATAACGAGATCGGCATCGCAGCCCTCGCGGATCGCCCCTTTCCGGTCGTCGATGCGCAGGATGCGGGCCGGCGTCGCGGTCATCATCCGCACGGCGTCGGAGAGCGGCACGCCGGCCAGCTCGATCATCGTTCGCACCAGCCGGTCCGCAGTGGCGACACTGCCGGCGAACGCCGAACGATCGGGCAGCTTGGCCACCCCGTCCTCCACGATCACCCGCTGTCCGTTCGCCAGACTGCCCAGCAGATACTCGCCGTCGGGCATGCCGGCGGCACGCATGGCATCGGTGCAGAGCGCCGTGCGGTCCGCCCCCTTGAACTTGCAGACGAACTGCAACAGCGGCCGCGGCAGATGCACCCCGTCGGCGATGATCTCTACGGTCATCCCATCGAGCAGATAGGCCGCTTCGAGCGCTCCGGCATACCGGTAGGCATTGCGGCGCGAAACGGTCGACATGGCCGAATAGAGATGAGTCATGTGGGTATATCCCGCCTCGAAAGCGGCCTCCACCTCCTCGCAGAGCGCATCCGTATGGGCCACGGAGGCGAGGATGCCGCGTCGGGCGAGCTCCCGCCCCAACTCCGTCGCCCCCTCCAGCTCGGGCGCCGCGCTCCAACGGATGATGTCGGGCGACGCTTCGAGCCACCGTTCGTATACCTCGGGCTTCGGCGACTGCAGGTAGCGGGGATCCTGAGCGCCGCACTGCCGTGCGGAGAAATAGGGTCCTTCGAGATGCAGTCCCAGCAGCTGCGCTCCGCGGCGGTTCCGCTCGCGGGCCTCGCGGAATACGGCGAACGTATTCAGCAGCTCCTCCTCGGTGCCGGTAAGCGTCGTGGGCACCATCGCGGTCGTCCCGTAACGGGCATGCGTTTCGGCAATGCCCAGGAAAGCCTCGACAGTCCCGTCCATGAAGTCGTGTCCGCCGCCGCCGTGCACGTGCATGTCGATGAATCCCGGCGCCACGTAATTGCCGGCAGCGTCGATCACCCGGTCGCCGGGCTCCGGCACGATCCGGCCCGCGGCGGGCAACGCTTCGATGCGGCCGCCGCGACACACCACGTCCCGTCCGGTTTCGATACCGGAGGGCAGCATCGTGCGGCCATTCGTTATAATCAGTCGGTTATTCATGTTCGTATTTCCGTCGGGTAAATCCCCAGTGTTCGATCCGGTAGCCCCGGGTCGCGAAGAAAATCAGGTAGAGGAAGCAGGGAACGAGAATCCAGTAGCCGACCCGCAATCCGCAGGCGTCGGCCAGATACCCGTAGATCTGCGGCATCACGGCGTTTCCGCACAGCCCCATGACCAGCAGCGAGGAGCCGATCTCGGTAAAACGGCCCAGTCCACGGATGGAGAGGGGCCAGATGCCGGCATAGATGAGCGCATTGGGGAATCCCAGCGCATTGAGGAAGAGCAGCGACGCATGCACGGAGCGGCCGCCCAGCGACACCTCGAAGTCGGCCAGCACGACACCCAGCGAAAGCAGCAGTCCGAGCACCGTGCACACGACGAGCGCCCGGCGCTGCGAAACGTACTTCGGAATCACGGCGATGCCGAGCAGATAGCCGGCCATGGTACAGGCGAGCGTATAGGAGGGGAAAGCCTTGGCCGCGAGCAGGTCGAAGCCCATCGAGCCGGCGTAATTGATAATGGTGTCGATCGCCACGACCTGCGTGCCGACGTGGAAGAAGATCGCCAGGGCCCCCAGCACCAGATAAGGATAGTCGAAGACGCTGCGCCGGCCTCCGTCGCCGGCCTGCCCGGCGACCGTGCCGCCGCCATCGCTCCCGATCTCGGGAAGCAGCGAATAGCGGATGCCGACACCCGTCAGCAGAAGCAGCACGCCCAGCACCGAGTAGGGTCCGATCACCCGGCGGATCAGCTCGTCGAGCAGCAGGTTCTTCTCGGCCTCGGCCAGCACGCCCGACTCGATCTGCGCGAAGAGTTCGCTGTCGTTCGTCCGGAGAATCACCGCGGCGAAGACCAGCGGCGAGATGATCCCGGCGAACTTGTTGCAGATGCCCATGATGCTGATCCGGCGCGCGGCGCTCTCGATCGGGCCGATGACGGTGACGTAGGGATTGGCTGCCGTCTGCAACACGGCGAGCCCCGTTCCGATCAGGAAAAGCCCCGCGAGGAAGATGCCGAACTCCCGGGCCAGCGCCGCGGGCACGAAGACGAACATGCCCAGCGCCATGAACGAGAAACCCCAGCAGATTCCCCGCTTGAAACCGACCTTGCGGAGCAGCATGCCCGAAGGCAGGGCCATCACGAAATAGGCGATGTAAAAGGCGAACGTAACGAAATAGGACTGGAAGTGGGTCAGTTCGCATGCGATCCGGAAATAGGGGATCAGAATGGAGTTGACCCACGACACGAATCCGAAGATGAAGAACATCGCGGCGAGGATCGCCAGCGACACGAAGTCGCGGTATCCCGACCGGGGTGTAAGATCCGAAGAGTTCATGATTCGATCTGCGATTTACTGTCGTGGAACAAAGGTAGCGCATCCGAAGCGCCGGCACCTACGAAAAAGCGAAAAGCGATTTTCAAATAACGTAGATGCCGGCCGATCGTCGGAATCAGTGCGTGTCGCGCATCGGCCGTTCGATGACGAAGCGGCAGAAATCGTGATAGAGCTGCCGGTCGGCGGCATCGCCCGAGGATTTCAGCCAGCGAAGCGCCCAGCTGCCCTGATAGTAGGCCAGTCGCTTGGTCTCCCAGACGCCCGTGCGGCGGAATACCTCCATGTAGTCCCGCAGGCGGTAGGCACGGCCGGCCTGATTCAGGGCATTGCCGTCGAACTCGACTTCGAGATCCATACCGAGCTTCACAGCCTGCTCGCA
>CAMWWU010000174.1 GCA_947178025.1 uncultured Alistipes sp.
TTGCGGGCGATGTCGCGCGCCAGCCGGTCGGCGGCCCGGGCCGTAGTCGTCAGATGCTGGAGCTGCACGTCGAAGTGCGTGCGGCGGATGTCGGGCAGCCCCTGCACCCGGGCGTCGGCCGTCAGGAAGGTGTTGTCGCCGATCTGCATGCTGCGGATCCGGCCCGTGAAGTCGTCGACCTCGCCCGCCACCTCGATGTCGATGTCCGAAAAGAGCGTATGCCACTCGCGCAGCCTGGGCGCGAAGTAGGCGATGTCGTCGGTCGCGATCTGCGAACGACGGAAAGCGCCGTCGAGGCGCACCTCGCCGATGAAATCCTTGTATGCCGCCCACGAATCGCCGGCCATCGAGAGGTAGGGAATCGAGAGGTAGGAGCGGGCCGTGGCCAGCACGGCGTTCTCGAATCCGAGGCAGCCGTTGGTCAGGTAGAAGCGGCCCGAGAGGTGTTCGAGCACGAAGCCGCTGCGCTCCGAGGCGCGGAACGCCCCGATCTCGGCCGAAATGGTCGGACCGTCGATCACCAGCTCCTCGACGCTGCCCGTCATGCCGGACAGGCGCATGTCGCCGAAGTCGATGCCGTAGGAGGGATCGCGATGCTGAAGCCGCTCGATGCGGAGCTGCATGTTCTCGATCGATGCGCGGCGCAGCGTCAGCAGGAATTTGCCCTTCTTCGGCTTGTCCGGATCCGAAAGGCGGTCGACGATCTGCTTGATGTTCATCACCCCGTCGGGCGTTTCGCGCAGGAAGAGCCGGGCGTCGACGATCTCGCCGCGGCTCAGCGACACGCCGCCGCCGAAGAGTCCGAGGCTCGTGACGAACGCATCGAGCCGGTCGACGTAAAGCAGCGTATCGCGCTGATAATCCTCGACGTAGAAACCCGACAGCCGCACCTTGCCCATGAACCCGACGTCGACGCGCCGCAGGGCGACCGTGGTGCCCAGCTTACCGGATACGACACGCACGATCCGCTGCGCCGCGAAATTCTGCACGGCAGGCAGGTGCAGCAGCAGCGAGAGCGTCAGCGGAAGAATCACGAACAACAAAACCGCCGTCGCGATCACCTTTCGCAATATTTTTATACCTTTGCGCATCGGGTACCCGTTATAACTTGCAAAGTTAACCTTTTTCGGGGAATTTACCCTACAAAAAACATGAAAAACTTCGCCCCGAACCGGGCCGGAAAGCAACCGAATATGGACATCACGATCTTAGGCATCGAATCGTCGTGCGACGACACCTCGGCAGCCGTGCTGCGCAACAACACGCTGCTCTCGAACGTCATCGCCTCGCAGGCCGTACACGTCAAGTACGGCGGCGTGATCCCCGAACTCGCCTCGCGCGCGCACCAGCAGAACATCATCCCCGTGGTCGACACGGCGTTGAAGGAGGCGGGCCTCACGGCTTCGCAGATCGACGCCATCGCCTTCACGCGCGGCCCCGGACTGCTCGGATCGCTGCTCGTGGGCGTGTCGTTCGCCAAGGGGCTCTCGATCGCCCGCAACATCCCGATGGTGGAGGTCAACCACCTTCAGGGCCATATCCTTTCGCACTTCATCGACCTGCCGGACCGCGAGCTGCCCCACCCCGACTTCCCGTTCCTCTGCCTGCTCGTGAGCGGCGGGCACACGCAGATCGTGCGCGTGGACTCGCCCTCCGAGATGCGGATCATCGGCACGACGATCGACGACGCGGCGGGCGAGGCGTTCGACAAGTGCGCCAAGGTGATGGGGCTCCCCTACCCGGGCGGTCCGGTGATCGACCGGCTGGCCAAGGAGGGGAATCCGGAGGCGTTCCGCTTTGCGAAACCCCGCGTCGAGGGCTACGACTACTCCTTCTCGGGGCTCAAGACCTCGTTCCTCTACACGCTGCGCGACGCCGTGGCCGACACCCCCGACTTCATCGAGCGGCACCAGGCCGACCTCTGCGCCTCGCTGCAATCGACGATCATCCGAATCCTGCTCGACAAACTCGTGCGCGCCTCGCGCGACACGGGCATCCGCGACATCGCCATCGCGGGAGGCGTCTCGGCCAACTCGGGACTCCGCAACGCCATCGAGGCCGAAGGCCGCAAACGCGGCTGGCGCACCTTCCTGCCCGAGTTCAAGTTCACGACCGACAACGCGGCGATGATCGCCATGGCCGGCTACTACCGCTACCGCAGCGGCGAGTTCGCGTCGCTCGACGTGTCGCCGGCGGCCAGACTGGAGGAGATCCAGCATTAGAAGCGGCTGCCGCAGCACTGAAAGCCACCGATCGAGCCGATGAAAACGCTCCGGATACTGCTCCTCGCGTCGGGACTCCTGGCCTCGCTCCCGATCGCCCTCCCGGCCGCAGCGCAGGAGGGGGACGAGGCGTTGCGCAGCTGGCGGGCGTCGGCAGTCGTGACCGCCGCCGACGTCGAGCGGTTCGGCATCGACGCCTGCTTCTCGATCGGCGAGATCGACGACGCGACATTCGCCCGGATGCAGGGACGCTCTTACAAGGCCGAATGCCCCCTTCCGCGCAGCGACCTGCGCTACGTGAAAGTGCTGCACGTCGACGCCGAGGGGCGCATCCGCCTGGGCGAGCTGGTCTGCCACCGCTGCGTCGCCCGGGATCTGGTCGAGATCTTCCGGAGGCTCTACGACGTGCGCTACCCCATCGAACGCATGGTGCTGATCGACGACTACGATGCCGACGACGGCGCCTCGATGCGGGCCGACAACTCGTCGGCATTCAATTTCCGCTACATCCAGCACTCGCGAAGCCTCTCGAAACACAGCCTCGGCACGGCCGTGGACATCAATCCGCTCTACAACCCCTACGTCCGCCGGGTCGGCGGGCGCACCGTCGTCGATCCGCCCGAAGCGGCCCCCTACGTCGACCGCACGCGCGACTTCCCCTACAAGATCGAACGCGACGACCCCTGCTGCCGGGAGTTCCTCCGCCACGGCTTCACATGGGGCGGCGACTGGAAGAGCCTGAAGGATTACCAGCACTTCGAAAAGGCGCTGCCGGACAGATAAATGCCAAAAGGTCCGCCTCGGCGGACCTTTTTCGTTCTCCCGGAATCGGTCGTTACAGCGGCAGTCCGAAAGTCTCGGCAGCCTGGCAGAGATCGTCGCAGGCCTCG
>CAMWWU010000175.1 GCA_947178025.1 uncultured Alistipes sp.
CTCCGACTCTATTCTGGCGGTATAGCTTCGGGCCTGCATCAACCTTGCGGTGTCGCGCGTATATTCGTACATGAACCACAACTCGCCGGGAAAGAATCCGCTGGTCCAATCACGCGCCGACGAAAGCCGCAGCGACCCGTCGGCATTCAGCGTACGGGGCACGACGGGATTTTTGGCCGCCTGTCGTTCGGAAAGACCTTCCCTGCATCGCGCGATCTCTTCGAAAGCAAGTGCCAACTGTGTTTGCGCGAAGCCGAAATTCTCCGCGACGATCCCCGGATTCTTCCGGGCGGCGCATCCGAACGCCAGGACGACGCACAGCGAAGCGCCGATCATTCGTTTCTTCATGATTCCTATCGGTTTTTACAATCGTTCCACACCCAGACCGCCGTCAATGCGGATCACCTGCCCCGTAGCATACGGCAGGCCGCCTGTCGCCAGCGTCGCAACGGCCCGCCCCACGTCTTCGGGGAGTCCCCAGCGGCGCTGCAAGGCAAGGCCGTCGGCCAGCATCCCGTCGTAAAGTTCCCGGACGCAGGCCGTCATGTCGGTAGCGATCACTCCCGGACGCACCTCGTAGACCGGAATGTCGTACTCGCCCAATCGCGCAGCGAAGAGCTTCGTCAGCATACTCAAGCCCGCTTTCGCAACACAGTATTCACCGCGATTCACCGAGGCGCAGGTCGACGAAATCGAGGAGATCGTGACGATGCACCCCCGAAATCCAGGGTCTGTCCGCCGCGTCTCGACCATCTCCCGAGCCACGAGCTGCGTCAGAAAATAGGGCCCCTGCAAGTTGGTCCGGATCAAACGTTCGAAGCTCTCTTCGGAGGCTTCGAGCAGATCACGGCGCTCGGCGGGAGCGACCCCGGCATTGTTGACCAGCACATCGATCCGTCCGAACGCCTCCCGGACCCCGGCGACGATCCGGCCGCGATCCGCAGCCGACGAAACATCCCCGCGGCAATAGATGCACCGCACGCCGCTGCCGCACAGCTCCTCCACCACAGAAGCCACTTGTTCCTCAGAGCGCACGCCGTTGAGCGCCAGATCGAATCCGGCAGCGGCCAGCGCCCGGGCGATTCCCAGACCGATTCCGCGCGTTCCGCCCGTCACGAGCGCAACGGGACGCCGCAAACTATCTCCGTTCATTCCAGTAGGTCTTATAATGTTCGTCGAAAAGAATACATCCCACGTGCGTCTGTTCGATCATCATGCGAGAGCACCCCGAGCAGGAGGCGCAATAGTCGACCGCCTCGCCGCGAAGCAGCTTCCCGGGCATGAACGGGTCGGCCAGCGTCTGACGGCCCCAACCGATGAAGTCCGCATCGCCGCGCGCGAGCATCTCGCAGGCTACGGGTACGGCCCGCTCCCTCAACACCGAATAGGCAGACCCGAAAACCTGTATCGAGGAGCCGATGCCGGCCAATGTCCGCTTGGCCGCACGGGTATAACGCAGATGATGCAGGTGCATCAGCTCGGAGCTCCGCACCGGACGGGTAATGACCGGCGTCTTGGCCGGAATGCCTGCCGAGACATTCACATAATCCATACCCAGCTCGTCCATGAGCCGCAGCAGCCGCAGCATATCGCTCAGATCCTCCACCGGATCGTCGGCCGCCGCCGTACCGCAGCCGCCGCGAATGCCTTCGTACATCGAGATGCGGCTGCCGAGCACGAAGCGTTCGCTGCGACGGCCGGCCCGGATCGCACCGATCCCCTCGCGCAGCAGACGCGTCCGGCCCTCCCAACTGCCGCCCCAACCGTCAGCGCGCGTATTCGCCGGACGCAAGAACTCAGCCCCCAGATAACCGTGGCACATCTTGAAGTCGATGCCGTCGGCTCCGGCCTCCTCGGCCAACAAGGAACTCCGAACAAATCCGTCGCGGATACGTTCGATCTCCTCCGTCGCCAGACAACGCCCCTCGCCGCCCGGCGACACGCAGACACGCTCCGAAAAGAGCGGATTGCTGACCGGCCCCGAGTGAGTGATCTGGAAAAGCAGCACGGCGTCGGGATTTTCGGTCTTGACCGTATCGACCAGCCGTTTGAATCCGTCGAGGTTCCGGCGATTCATGACCAGTGCATTCTTGCGGGCGAGCGAATCGGACGTCACCGAGATCGCCTCGGCCACGATCGTACCCCAGCCGCCTCGCGCCAGCGAGCGGTATTTGCGCAGACAGAGGTCCGAAACAGCTCCGCCCGGCTCGGCGCAATTGCCCTCCATGGGCTGAGCCACGAAACGGTTCGCCGTCTCGCATCGGCCGATTCGGCCCTTTTCGAACAATAGATTCATCGTTTCATGCCATTGAAAAAAGTAAGATAAGGCTTCTCCTGCGCCAGTCGCAGCACCAGCAGCGCCGCTTCGCGCAGATGATAATCGCCCCACATGCACGCCTCAGAATGGGGAATGCGGGACCCCGCAGGGATGTAATCCCAGCCGTTGGGACGGTGATAGACCGTATGGAGCAGCAGCCCCTGATGAACGGAATCAGTTGCCAGGTAAGGCTCCGAAAGCAGCGTATCGAGCACCGTCAGCCCAGCATCGAAATAGCGGTCGTCGTCCAGATAGTGCCCCAGGCGCAACAACCCCTGCGCAGCGATCGCCGCCGCCGAGGCATCCACCGGCTCCCGGTCGTTGAACGGATCGGCCGGCCGGCTCAGGTAATCGTCCAATTCGGCGAGTCCGGGAGCACCTGTATCCCAATAGGGCACGCCGTCCATCGGCGTTTGCTCCAGATAGAAATCGCAGGTCGCCCGCGCAGCCCGCAGCAGCATCGCCTCGAGTGCGGCCCGACCTCCATAGAGATCCAACTCGGCATCGTCGACCGCAGCCAGGCATTCCAACTCCTCGGCAAAACCGACCATCGCCCACCCCAGGCCGCGAGTCCAGGTCGTGAAACCCGAGTAGCCCTGTTGCGAACTGGGACAG
>CAMWWU010000176.1 GCA_947178025.1 uncultured Alistipes sp.
CTCCTGCACCGGGCCGATCGTCGGGACCGTGCTCGTGAAGTCGACCCAGGGGGCGATCTGGGAACCGATCTTTACGATGCTCGCTTTCTCGGCCGCTTTCGCGCTGCCGTTCACCATTTTCGCGTTCTTCCCGGCGCTGCTCAAAAACCTGCCCAAGTCGGGCGGGTGGCTCAACTCGGTCAAGGTCGTACTCGGGTTTATCGAGTTGGCGTTGGGGCTTAAGTTCCTGAGCGTGGCCGACCAGACCTACCACTGGGGCATTCTCGATCGGGAGGTTTATGTGGCGTTGTGGGTGGTGATCTTCGCGCTGCTGGGGTTCTATCTGTTAGGGAAAATCCGCTTCGCGCACGATAGCGAAGTCAAACATGTGAGCGTCAAACGGTTATTCCTCTCGATCATTACCTTCGCTTTCGTAGTCTATCTGATTCCGGGGATGTTCGGCGCGCCGCTCAAAGCTCTGAGCGGCTACCTGCCGCCGCTCTCGACGATGGATTTCAACCTCGCGGCTTCTGCGGGGGGCGGCGTATCGGCTTCCGGCGGAGCGGGAGTGTCGACGCTCGACCGATCGAAAATCGAGGGCGGGGCGCCGAAGTACAGCGACTTCCTGCACTTGCCGCACGGTTTGGAGGGCTTTTTCGACTACCGACAGGGAATGGAGTATGCGGCGGCGGTGGGGAAACCGGTCTTCCTCGACTTCACGGGGCACGGCTGCGTGAACTGCCGCGAGATGGAGGCCAATGTCTGGAGCGATCCGACCGTGCAACGCATTCTGCGAGACAACTATGTCATCGTGGCACTCTACGTGGACGACAAAAAACAGTTGCCCGAATCCGAATGGGTTACGACTCCGGACGGTAAGGTGCGCAAGACGCTGGGCAAGATCAACGCCTCGTTCCAGATCGAACGGTTCGGGATCAATGCGCAGCCCTATTACGTGTTGCTGAACAACGAGGGGCAGCCGCTGGTAACGCCCCGGTCGTACGACCTGGATGTGAACGGCTTCATCAACTTCCTGGAGTCGGGGCTGGAGGCTTACAAGGCGCAACGGTAGGTAGGAATAGGGGTAGGGGTAGGAAAACAAGCTCCCACTCTCTTAAAAGAGATTTGATTTTTTCATTTAGAGAGACGTGTTACGACCTTCGAAAAAAGTCGTAACACGTCTCTCTTTCTATCGAGAAACTCCTCCTTTGACAATCCAGCGAACGCACTTAGTCCTGCTGTAGCTCGTGAAGCCACTCGGTCGCAGAAAGCGTATGCGAATCGTCGTCGTATCGCCGGATGCAACGAATCGAAGAGAAACACCGCCCCCGCATCACACCAGCCCCAGCCGCTGCGAAATCTCGAGCATCCGACGGATCGACCGTTCGGCCTTCGCACGCACCTCTTCGGCGATGACGATCTGCGGTTCCATCCGCTCCAACGCATCCGCCATCTTCTGCAACGTAATCAGCTTCATGAAGTTGCAATTGTTACAACCGCAGGTCGAATCGGTCGGCGGAGCCGGAATAAACCGTTTGTCGGGCGCCGCTTTCCGCATCTGATGCAAGACGCCCGGCTCCGTTACCACGATATAAGTGTCGGTCGATCGGTCTTCGGTGGCGAATTTCAGCAATCCGGCCGTCGACCCGACGTAGTCCGACACCAGCACGATCGGTCGCTTACACTCGGGATGGGTCAGGATCTTCGCCTGCGGATATTCCGCCTTGAGAGCGAGGATTTTCTCGAGCGAGAACTCCTCGTGTACATGACAAGCACCGTCCCAAACGATCATATTCTCACGCCCCGTAACGTTTCGGATGTAGTTACCCAAATTGCGGTCCGGACCGAAGAGGATCGGTTCGTCGGCCGGCAGCGACTCGACGATCTGCACCGCATTACTACTGGTGCAAACGATATCGGTCAAGGCCTTGACCTCGGCCGTCGTGTTGACGTACGAGATGACGGTGTGCCCCGGATGGGCCGCCACGAAAGCGGCGAACTCGTCGGCCCGACACGAGTCGGCCAACGAACAGCCCGCCGCCATGTCCGGCATCAAAACGGTCTTTCCGGGCGACAGGATCTTGGCCGTCTCGCCCATGAAATGGACTCCGGCGAAAAGAATCACATCCGCATCCGTCGTCGCCGCTCGCTGCGACAACGCCAAACTGTCCCCGACGAAATCGGCAACGTCCTGCACCTCGCCCTCCGTATAGTAGTGAGCCAGAATCACGGCATTCCGCTCGCGTTTGAGCTGCTCGATTCTCTCTTGTAAAGTCATCATGCTGCAAATGTACGAATATAACTCGGCATCCGGTCATCGGCGGCAGGAGGGGCATGCTTCTTTTTCCTTGCGTCGCGCTTCGAGTGCGCCCGCGGCGATCCCCTATCTTTATTTCTACCCTAACCCGCGCCCTGCGAGCGCGCGAGCCGAACGCCGCCCCACGCGGCGGACCGGTACCGCTCGGCAGGCTTCGCAAGCTCCGACCCGTTTCCTGCTTGGGAAAAACCGCGATCTCCCCATGACGGGCCGCCCCCCCCGGCGGAGGACCGAATTTTCGCTTCGCTTGATCGGCCACTCCGTGGGCTGCAGCCCTTTTAACTTAGAAAAACGACACCTTGCTACAAATCGCGCCTGCAAGGCGCGCGGGACGGCCGCCGCCCAACGGCCGGGCCCGCAACTCATCGGAGTTCGTTGCGTTCCCGCCGGGCGACCGCCCCGGGGCCCCTCGGCACCCGAAACCGAAGTTTGCTCGAAACACTTCCGTCGGCGTCGGTCGATCTACTAGCCGAATCGCTCCGAAGACCGTCGCCCGCGGGAATTTCTTCTCGATTTTGCTCCCGCAAAACGAGTGAAATTCCCCTTTAAAGCGGGCGGGCGACGGAACCGTGTTCG
>CAMWWU010000177.1 GCA_947178025.1 uncultured Alistipes sp.
TTAACCTTATTCCTCTCAATAACCTTACTTTATCCGAAATTCTTCGTATCTTTGCCTCATGCGTCTGAAGAAAATATCGCTGCTCAACTTCAAAAACATCGCCCAGGAGGAGCTGGCGCTGTGCCCCGGCGTCAACTGTCTGGTGGGCGACAACGGGGCGGGCAAGACCAATGTCGTCGATGCGGTGTGGTACCTTTCGATGTGCAAGTCGTCGTTGCAGATGACCGACACGCAGAGCATCCGCCACGGCGCGGAGTTCTTCCTCGTCGAGGGACAGTATCTCTCCGACGCCGGCAAGAGCGAGAGCGTCGTCTGCTCCTTTACACGCCGCAGCGGCAAGGTGCTCAAACGCAACGGCAAGGAGTACGACCGGCTCTCGGATCACGTGGGGCTGATCCCAGCGGTGATCGTCTCGCCGGCCGACAGCGCCCTGATCAGCGACGCGGCCGACGAACGGCGGCGCTACCTCAACGCCTTCATCTCGCAGCTCGACCGCTCCTACCTCAACGCCGTGATGCGCTACAACGCCGTGCTGGCCGAGCGCAACCGGCTGCTGAAGATGCAGCCCGAGGAGATGATGCTCTCGATCTACGACCGCCAGCTCGTCGAGCACGGCGAAGCGATCCACTCCCGGCGCCGGGAGTTCGTCGAGCGGCTTCAGCCCCTCGTGGCAGAGTATTACCGCACGCTCTCGGGCGACCGCGAGCAGGTCGAACTGCACTATAAGTCGGAGTTGAACGACCGGCCGTTCGAACAGCTGCTGCTCGACGCCCGGCAGAAGGATTTCGCCAACGAGTTCACCACCGCTGGCATCCACCGCGACGACCTCGTGCTGCGCATCGGCGGCTACCCGCTGCGCAAATACGGCTCGCAGGGGCAGCAGAAATCGTTCCTCATCGCACTCAAACTGGCCCAGTACGCCATCGTCGCGACCGAGCGGGGCGAGAAGCCCCTCCTGCTGCTCGACGATCTGTTCGACAAACTCGACGCCTCGCGCGTCGAACAGCTGATCCGGCTGGTCCGGGGCGAAACATTCGGACAGATCCTCATCACCGACTGCAATCCGACCCGTCTGCGGTCGATCCTCGACGAGGCGGGCGGCGACTACGCGCTCTTCGCGGTCGGCGACGGACGGGTGACGACCCTGCGCGAAGCGGCCGGCACGCAAAACACCGGAAACGAACCCTCCGAAACAGCCCCCGAAGCATGAGACGGACCCGAACCCTGCTGATGGGCGACCTGCTCGAAGAGTTCTTCAAGCGCCCCTACGTCGCGGCGAAGGTCGCCGAGGGCAAACTGCCCGACACGTGGCGCGCTATCGTGGGCGACCGGGCCGCCGACCTGACCACCGAACTGCGCCTCGACAACCGCATCCTCCACGTCCGCATCCAGTCGAGCGTCCTGCGCTCGGAACTTTTCTACCAGCGCGAGGCGCTCTGCGAGGAGATCAACCGCCGCTCGGGCATCCGATTCGTCAACGCGGTGATCGTCCGCTGACGCTCTTCGGAGCGCTCCGCCCCGGCATCCCGCTACAACGCCTCCAGAATCTCTTCGGCCCGATCGGCGATCCGTCCGGCTCCGGCCTCGACGAGCTCCTCGCGGGCCCGGAATCCCCACGACACGCCGACCGACCGCACGCCGGCGGCAGCTGCCGTCTGCATGTCGATACCCGAATCGCCGACGTACAGCGTCCGGTCGCGCGAGGCGCCCGTGGCGGCGAGGATCTCCTCCACGACGGCCGGATCGGGCTTCAGCGGCACCCCGGGACGCTGTCCGAGAACCGCGACGAACGGAATCTCCGGAAAGAAGAGCCGGACGAGCTTCTCGGTTCCGGTCTGGAACTTGTTCGACGCCACGGCCACCCGCACGCCCCGCCGGACCAGTTCGGCCAGCAGCTCGGGAATCCCCGCATAGGGCTTCGTGTAGGCATCGATATGCTCCGTATAGAAACGCACGAAGTCCGCGCGCACGAGCGCGACATTCTCCGGCGTGCGCAGCGGCTCGGGCAGCGCCCGTTCGACGAGGCGCATGATGCCGTTGCCCACGAAACGGCAGTACTCCTCGTAGGAGTGCTGCGGCAACCCGCGCACGGCCAGCACGGAGTTGCAGGCGACGGCCAGGTCGCCGATCGTGTCGAGCAGCGTGCCGTCGAGGTCGAAAATAACGAGTTCGGTTGTTTTCAAGGCTATTGCGTATTATCGGCTCCTTCGAGCCGAGCGGGCCGCAGCCTTTCGCTGCGGAGGTCCGCTTCTCGCGTGCACTCCGCGGGCTGCGCCCCTAATGGTTAATCAATTAAATGTGTCATACTGTAAAGTGTATATAGTTACCTTCATAAATTTTATACTTTACAGATTATTCAGTAGCATTTCTCCCTCAAGTAAATCGGCATACATCCATTCTCCTCTTCTCAAACACACTTTAGAAATGGTACCTCGTGCAGTATTAATAAAGGTAATTATATACGATTTTACAGTTATGCGCTCCTACCGGAGCCTCGCCCCGCGAAGGCCTTCTCATTTTATTCGCGAAGGCCTTTCGCAGACTCCGACCGCCATGGTGAACATGTACCTCTGTAAAGTGATATATGGACATCTTAATAAAAATAACTGTTTAAATTCGGCAAATTTCCACCATATTCTTCTAACAATAGCAGGGAATATATACAGACCATATTTCCTAATTCCACTTAAAACAGAGTTTTTATATCTTCATTAAAAAATATATTCATTGAATCGATTCTATCTCGAGGAATTATATGAGTCAGTCGTTGTTTTGTATCATATATAAAAATATACTTGTTACACTCTCCTACAAAT
>CAMWWU010000178.1 GCA_947178025.1 uncultured Alistipes sp.
TCTCGTAGCCGTCCAGACGCGTGTTATGCTGATTGATGTCGATCGTGTTGATGACGTAGCTCACATGGCCCTGACGCAGCGAATCGATGATCTCGTTGCTGCCCTCGTTGAGCTTGCGGCGCGTGCGGGTCCGGATGCCGTGACCGCGCAGGAACTCCGCCGTACCGGTCGTCGCCTCGATGTTGAAGCCCAAATCGTAGAAACGCCGCACGAGAGGCAGCGCCGCCTCCTTGTCGCGATCGGCGATCGTCACGAAGATCGTTCCGTAGTTCGACACGTTCATGCCCGTGGCCTGCAAGGCCTTGTAGAGCGCGCGCGTGAGTTTGTCGTCGTAGCCGATCGCCTCGCCCGTCGACTTCATCTCGGGCGACAGGTAGCTGTCCATGCCGCGGATCTTGGCGAACGAGAAGGCCGGGGCCTTGACGTACCAGCGCTCCTTCTCCCGGCCGCACACCTCGTCGATCCCCTGCTCGCGCAGCGACTTGCCGAGGATCACCTGCGTGGCGATGTGGGCCATCTGCACGCCCGTGGACTTCGAGAGGAAGGGCACCGTGCGCGACGAACGGGGGTTGACCTCGATGACGTAGACCTCGTCCGAAGCGTCGAGGATGAACTGAATGTTGTAGAGGCCCACGATGCCGATCCGAAGACCCAGCTTCACCGTGTAGTCGACGATCTTGCGCTTGGCCTCCTCCGAGACGCTGAACGTGGGGTATACGCTGATCGAGTCGCCCGAGTGGATACCCGTGCGCTCGACATGCTCCATGATGCCGGGGATGAAGACGTCGCGGCCGTCGCAGATGGCGTCGACTTCGAGCTCCTTGCCCATGATGTAGCGGTCGACGAGCACCGGCGAATCCTCGTTGACCTCGACGGCCGTCTGGAGGTAGTGGCGCAGACGCTCCTCGTTCGAGACGATCTGCATGGCGCGGCCGCCCAGCACGTAGCTCGGACGCACCAGCACCGGATAGCCGATGCGCGCCGCGGCCCGGACGCCGGCCTCGATGTCGGTCACCGCCTCGGCCTCGGGCTGCGGAATGCCGAGCTCCTCCATGATCTTCTCGAAGCAGCCGCGGTCCTCGGCGTTGCGAATCGCCTCGGTGTCGGTGCCGATGATGGGCACGCCGAGCGAAGCGAGGGGCTCGGCCAGGTTGATGGCCGTCTGTCCGCCGAGCGATACGACGATCGCCTTCGGCTTTTCGAGGTGGATGACGTTCATCACGTCCTCCACGGTCAGCGGCTCGAAGTAGAGCTTGTCGCTGGTCGTATAGTCGGTCGAAACGGTTTCGGGATTGTTGTTTACGATGATCGCCTCGTAGCCCGCCTCGCGGATCGACCAGATGGCGTGCACGGTCGAGTAGTCGAACTCGACGCCCTGGCCGATGCGGATCGGGCCCGAGCCGAGCACCACGATCTTCTCCTTGTCGCTCACCACCGACTCGTTCTCCAGTTCGTAGGTCGAATAGAAATAGGGCACGTAGGAGGCGAACTCGCTGGCGCAGGTGTCGATCATCTTGTAGACGGGGAAGATGCCGTGCTGCTCGCGCAGGCGGAACATCTCCTGCTCCGAGAGGCCCCACAGCCGGCCGATGTACTTGTCGCCGAAGCCCATGCGCTTGGCGTCGCGCAGCGTCTCGATATCCATCGGACGGGCCCGCAGCACCGACTCGAACTCCACGATGTTCTTGAACTTTTCGAGGAAGAAGAGGTCGATCTTCGTATTGTTGTAGATCAGCACCAGGTCGATCCGGTTGCGGATGAGCTGGGCGATGGCGTAGAGACGGTCGTCGGTGCCCTGCTTGATGTAGGCGAGCAGCTGCTCGTTCGACCAGTCGTCGAACTTGCGGTGGTGGATGTGGCAGACGCCCGTTTCGAGCGACCGCACGGCCTTGAGCAGCGACTCCTCGATGGTGCGGCCCACGGCCATCACCTCGCCCGTGGCCTTCATCTGGGTGCCGAGCTTGTTCGAGGCGTCGGTGAACTTGTCGAACGGGAAGCGGGCGATCTTCGTCACCACGTAGTCGAGCGTCGGCTCGAACGATGCCGGGGTGTTGGCGATGCGGATCTCGTCGAGGGTCATGCCCACGGCGATCTTGGCGCTCACGCGGGCGATCGGATAGCCCGAGGCTTTCGACGCCAGGGCCGACGAGCGCGACACGCGGGGGTTCACCTCGATCAGGTAGTATTTGAACGAGAGGGGATCGAGCGCGAACTGCACGTTGCAGCCGCCCTCGATCTTCAGCTCGCGGATGATCTTGAGCGCCGAGTCGCGCAGCATCTGATACTCGCGGTTGGTGAGCGTCTGGCTCGGCGCCACGACGATCGAATCGCCCGTATGGACGCCCACGGGGTCGATGTTCTCCATGTTGCAGATGGCTATCGCCGTGTCGTTGCTGTCGCGGATGACCTCGTACTCGATCTCCTTGTAACCCTTGATGCTCTTCTCGATGAGCACCTGATGCACGGGCGAGAGGAAGAGCGCATTGCGCATCATCTCGCGCAGCTGCGGCTCGTCGTCGGCGAAACCGCCGCCCGTGCCGCCCAGCGTGAAGGCCGGACGCAGCACCACGGGATAACCGATCTTGCGGGCGATGTCGGCCGCCTCGTCTATCGAAGCAGCCACTTCCGATGGCAGCACCGGTTCGCCCAGCGACTGGCACAGCTCCTTGAAGAGCTCGCGGTCCTCGGCGCGTTCGATCGACTCGAACGAAGTGCCCAGAATCTCCACCTGACACTCGGCCAGAATACCCTTCTTGGCCAGCTGCACGGCCAGATTGAGGCCCGTCTGCCCGCCCAGCCCCGGCACGATGG
>CAMWWU010000179.1 GCA_947178025.1 uncultured Alistipes sp.
TGCGTCTGTTGTGTTTATGAGAGTGGGCGGTGGGTCTTCGCCGTCAACTTTCCGATCGGCTGGGCGGCTTTCGCGCTGAGCCGACGCTTCCTCCCCGAAAATCCCGTCCGGGCCGAGGGCCGAGGCCCCGACTGGCGCGACGCCGTGATGAACGCCCTCACGTTCGGACTGCTGATCGCCTCGCTCGAAGGGTTCGCCCACCGGCTCGACCCGCATCTGCTCGCCGGATGCGTCGCGGCGTTCGTCGTCGTCGGCACGCTCTTCGTCCGCCGCCAGCTGCGCGAGGAGCGTCCGCTGCTGCCGCTCGACCTGCTGCGCATCCCGATCTTCTCGGTATCGCTCCTCACATCGGTCTGCTCCTACCTGGGGCAGATGCTCGCGATGATCGCCCTCCCCTTTTTCCTCCAGCACGACTGCGGCTACGACGCCGTGACGACGGGGCTGCTGCTCACGGCCTGGCCCGCAGTGATCGTGGTCGTGGCTCCCGCAGCCGGGGTGCTCGTCGAGCGGATCCACGCCGGAGCGCTGGCCGGCACGGGACTCGGGATGATGGCCGCCGGGCTCTTCCTGCTGGCCGGACTCCCCGCAGAGCCCTCCCGCACGCAGATCGTCGTCCGCCTGCTCCTCTGCGGCGCAGGCTTCGGGCTCTTCCAGTCGCCCAACAACAGCGTCCTGATCGCCTCGGCGCCCGCCGACCGCAGCGGTTCGGCCAGCGGCATGCTCGCCATGGCCCGCCTGCTCGGACAGACCTCCGGCGCGGCACTGACGGCCCTCCTCTTCACGCTGCTGCCCGACACGGGCACCCGCACGGGACTCGCCCTGGCCGGCGGATTCGCCCTGGCCGGCATGGCGGTCAGCTTCGCCCGCCTCCGCCTCCCGCTTCCCGCAGGACTCGCCCGCAAACGGCGCGGCTGAGCGGCGCAGGCCGACGGTCGGAAATTTTCGGCTCCGGCGCACCGTTTTTCGATTCTATTCGCTATCTTTGGGCAAACGTAAAATCATTTCGCCCATGTTTTCCGCAAAAACCTATACCGCGCGCCGTCAGGAGCTGCGCACGAAGATCGGATCGGGAATCCTCCTCTTCCCGGGGAACCTCGCCGCTCCCAACAACTATCCGAACAACGCCTACTACTTCCGGCAGGACTCGTCGTTCCTCTATTATTTCGGTCTGAACATCCCGGCCGTCACGGGCCTGATCGACGTCGAAGCCGGCACCGAAGAGCTCTACGGCGACGACTTCACCGTCGAGGACATCATCTGGACGGGCCCTCAGCCCACGCTGCGGGAGCTGGGCGCCGAGGTCGGCGTCGCAGCGACTTTCCCGTCGGAGGCGCTCGCGGCACGGCTGCGCAAGGCCGTCGCCCAGGGGCGCCGCATCCACTTCCTGCCCCCCTACCGCGGCGAGACGAAGCTGCAACTGGCCGAACTGCTCGGCATCGCCCCGGCGCTGCTGCACGACTACAAGTCGGTGGATCTGATGCTGGCCGTGGCCGAGATGCGCGAGAAGAAGAGCGACGAGGAGATCGAGGAGATGGAGCGCGCGTTCCGCATCGGCTACGAGATGCACACGACGGCCATGCGGATGTGCCGCCCGGGCATCGTCGAGCGTCAGATCGCCGGGGCCATCGAGGGCATCGCCAAATCGGCCGGCTCGGGCGTCTCGTTCCCGTCGATCGTGTCGCAGCACGGCGAAACGCTCCACAACCTCAACGCCGACGGCGTGCTGGAGGAGGGGCGCCTGCTGCTGTGCGACGCCGGAGCCGAAACCGTGAACAACTACTGCTCGGACCACACGCGCACCTACCCCGTCGGCGGCCGCTTCACGGACCGGCAGCGCGACGTCTACAACATCGTCCTCGCGGCCCACGACCACGTGGCCGCCATCGTCCGCCCCGGCATGATGTACACCGAGCTGCACAACGCCGCCTACACGGTGCTCGCCGAGGGGCTCATCGGCCTCGGACTGCTGAAGGGCACGGCGGCCGACGCCGTAGCGGCTGGCGCCATGACGCTCTTCATGCCCCACGGCCTCGGCCACGGACTGGGCATGGACGTGCACGACTGCGAGGCGATGGGCGAACGCTCGTTCGACTTCTCGACGATCGCCGAGCGCGCCGCCGCATCGGCCAGCTGCATCTACCGCGCCGCCTGGCGCCTCGAACCGGGCACGGTGCTGACCGACGAACCGGGCCTCTACTTCATCCCGGCGCTGATCGACAAGTGCCGCGCCGAGGGCAAATACGCCGGCATCGTCGACTACGACGCCCTGGAGGGCTACCGCGATTTCGGAGGCATCCGCATCGAGGACGACCTGCTCGTCACCGCCACGGGCTGCCGCATGCTCGGCGACAGGAAGATCCCCGTCACGGTCGACGAACTCGAAGCCGTCGTCGGCAGATAACCCCTCCGGAGCGCCCGTCTTCCGCGAAAAGGAGCGGCGCGAAAAAATGGTCCGTCAGGTCCCGTTCGAGATCGAAATCGCCCCTCCGGGGGCGATTTTTTTCGTTTCCGGAGTTGTTTTTGCCGAATATTTCGTATATTTATAGTCGACATTCCGCCAACAACCTAAAAACTACACGACATATGAAAAACTATTCAGCCAAAGAGATCAAGAACGTCGTGCTGCTGGGAGCCCCGGGCACGGGCAAAACCACCCTCGCCGAAGCGATGGCTTTCGAAGGAAAGGTCATCGACCGCCGCGGCACCATCGAGAACAACAACACGCTCTCGGACAACACGGACATCGAACACGAGTACAAACGCTCGATCTACTCGACGATCCTCTTCAC
>CAMWWU010000180.1 GCA_947178025.1 uncultured Alistipes sp.
TTAACCTTATTCCTCTCAATAACCTTACTTTATCCGAAATTCTTCGTATCTTTGCAGAGACGAAACCTGCGGTCGGAGGAGGCCGCGTCCGGCGCTGTGGGGCAAACCCGCGCTCCGAAGCCTCTTCGCCCGCATTTGAACAGACACTATGGGATTTCTGACATCGATCATAGAGGCGCTCGCGCGTTTCGTGCAGCGCCATCCGCTCACGACGCTCTTTATCGTCGTGCTGGCGCTTATAGCCCCCGCATTGTTGCGGGGTATCGCACTCTTCGTGCTCTGGCTCGTCTTCGGATTGCTGGTGCTGGTCGTTGCCGGTGCGCTCTTTTTCCGCTGGCGGATCCGCGCCGTACAGCGCGAGATGGAACGGCAGTTCGGCGAGGGATTCGGCCCCCGGCCGGGCAGCGGCTTCGGTTCTCGCTTTGCTGGCGGAGCGCCGGGCGGAGCCGCGGGCGGTCGCGAGGGCGAAGTGAAGGTGCACCGCACGCCCGGAGCCCCCGACAAGCGGGTTTCGAGCGATGTGGGCGATTATGTCGATTTCGAGGAAACCGAAGAGTAGCCGTATGATACAACGGATTTTCGGGCCGATAGGCCGCTATTTCATGCTGATGGGCAAGGTCTTCTCCCGTCCGGAGAAGGCATCCATCTACCGGCGCCGCATCATCTGCGAAATGGAGGCCCTCGGCATCGACTCGATCGGTCTGACGGCCATCATCTCGGTCTTCATCGGCGCCGTCATCACCTTGCAGATGTGCATCAACCTCGACTCGCCGTTCATCCCCCAGTCGCTCATCGGCTACGCCACGCGCGAGACGATGATCCTCGAATTTTCGTCGGCAGTCGTGGCGCTGATCCTCGCTGGCAAGGTGGGATCGAGCATCGCCTCGGAGATCGGCACCATGCGCATCACCGAGCAGATCGACGCACTCGAAATCATGGGCGTCAACTCGGCGTCCTACCTCATTCTGCCCAAGATCGTCGCCGCGATGGTCTTCTTTCCGTTCCTCACGATTCTCTCGATCGCCGTAGGTATCGCCGGCGGCTGGGCCATCGCCTCCCTCACGGGCATCATGATCCCCGACGACTACCTCGACGGGCTGCTGCTCGATTTCCGGCCCTATTCGATCACCTACACGCTCATCAAAACCGTCTTCTTCGCCTACATCATCACCTCCGTTTCGGCTTTCTTCGGCTACAATGCCCGCGGCAATTCGCTCGAAGTCGGAACCGCCTCGACGCGCGCCGTGGTGGTGAGCTGCGTGGTGGTGCTGCTGTTCGATCTGATTCTCACCCAAGTGCTGCTGATATGATACGAGCCGAACATATTGTCAAGTCGTTCGACGGCCGCCGGGTCCTCGACGACGTTTCGGTCGAGTTCCAGACCGGAAAAACGAATCTGATCATCGGCCGCAGCGGTTCGGGAAAGACCGTGCTGCTCAAGACGCTGGTGGGGCTCCACGAACCCGATTCGGGCGACGTGTGGTACGACGACGTGAACTTCACCGGCCTGGGATTCCGCGAGCGTAAGGCGATCCGCAAGGATATCGGCATGATCTTCCAGGGCGGGGCGCTGCTCGACTCGTCGACCGTCGAGGAGAACGTCAAGCTGCCGCTCGACCTCTTCACCTCGCAGTCCGAGGCCGAGAAGATGGAGCGCGTGAACTTCTGCCTGCAACGCGTGCGGCTCGAAAACGCGAACCGCCTCTATCCTGCCGAGCTGTCGGGCGGCATGATCAAGCGCGTGGCCATCGCCCGCGCCATCGTGCTCAATCCCCGCTATCTCTTCTGCGACGAACCCAATTCGGGTCTCGACCCGCAGACCTCGATCGTCATCGACAACCTGATCCACGAGATCACGGCCGAGTACGGCATCACGACGATCATCAACACCCACGACATGAACTCGGTGATGGAGATCGGCGAGAAGATCGTCTATATCCACGAGGGCCGCAAGTGGTGGGAGGGCACCAAGGAGGAGATTCTCCACGCCGACAACCGCGAACTCAATGATTTCGTCTTCGCCTCGGCGATGGCCAAGCGGGCGAAGATGGCCGTGGGGCGATAACCTGCCGGCCCCGGGGGTGAAATGAAAAAGCCGTCCGAATATCGGACGGCTTTTTCCATGCCGTTATCGGGTGAAGATCGTCAGCTCGGCCAAAGCCGTACTGTTGGTGTCGGGCCCCTGGGTCAGCGCGTTCCCGCCCGCTGTCGTGATGCCGATGCGCAGACGGTCGAAACCTTCGGTATGCGTGAGCCAGGGGATTCGCCCCCAGGCCGCCGCTGCGGAAGGTATTACGGCTCCGGTGTCGGTCGCATCGACCGGTGCGCCCAGCGGGGTCCAGTTCGTTCCGTCGGAGCCGACGCCTATGACGAATGCGTTCGGCGCGACGTTCGCATTGGTGGCGCGCACCTGATAGAGCAGTGCGATTTCGGTGACGCTTTGCGGCAGTGCGATGTCGATATAGCGGCCGTAGGTCGGATCGCCTGTCGTGCTTTGGCTCCACCAGGTGTGCCAGTAAGTCGCAGGATCGCCGTCGAACAGGGCCGCAAGGCCGCTGCCGTCGTTCGTTGCGGTATAGGGCGACGCAGCATCGGCGGCCGAGAGGCGGATCCGCGACCCGTCGGGAATGGGGACGAGTGCCAGATCGGACCAGTACGCTGCCGTCCGGTAGAGATCCGCGGCCTGCTCGGGAACGAGCACCGACCGCACTCCCGTAGAGAAGAAAAGATTGGTCGCGCCGTTCGTCGAAGGCGGGGTGGACGCCGAGCATGTTACGGTGTAGAGC
>CAMWWU010000181.1 GCA_947178025.1 uncultured Alistipes sp.
CTGCTCTCCGATGCCGTGGAGATGGGCTACGCCTTTTTCGACACGGCTGAGGTCTATGGCACGGCCGACCGTCCGCACGACAACGAAGAGTTGCTGGGGCGGGCGTTGCGACCATTGCGCGACCGCATCGTCCTCGCTACGAAATTCGGTCTGACGTTCGACGATCCCCACGGTGCGGGGCCGCATGCGTTGATTCCCGATTCGCGCCCGGCGACCATCCGCCGCTCGGTCGAGGAGTCGCTGCGCCGCTTGCACACCGACCGCATCGACCTCTATTATCAGCACCGCATCGACCCGAAGGTCGAACCCGAGGAGGTAGCCGATACGATGGCCGACCTGATCCGCGAGGGCAAAATCCTCCACTGGGGTATTTCGGAGGCGACCGAAGAATATCTGCGCCGCGCCCATGCGGTCTGTCCCGTCACGGCCGTGCAGAACCGCTATTCGATGATGGCGCGCCGGCACGAGGCGCTGTTCCCCGTGCTCGAAGAGTTGGGTGTGGGCTTCGTGGCTTTCTCGCCGTTGGCGAACGGGCTGCTGACGGAGTGCTACACCGCCGACACGCGGTTCGACGCCGCGACCGACTACCGTGCCTCGATGCCGCAGTTCCGCCCGGAGAGTTTCGAGCAGAACCGCACGCTGTTCGCGCTTATCGACCGCTTGGCGGAGGAGCATCGTGCCACACCGTCGCAGATCGCGCTGGCGTGGATGATGAACAAACGTCCGTGGATCGTGCCGATTCCCGGAACGCGCCATCTGTGCCGGCTGAAAGAGAATATCGGGGCCGCCGACATCCGCCTGACCGCCGAACAGGTGCAGTCCATCGACGACGCCCTTGCGACGATGCCGATGAGCGAAGTATTCGGCGGATCACCCATTAAAAAATAGCTATGAAACCGAAAGTAATCTGTCATATCATGAGCTCTGTCGATGGACGGTTGCTCAACAGCCGTTGGACGGAGCCGTTCGACGGTACGCCCGCATCGGCGCTGTTGCAGGTCTATGCCGCCATCGGCCGCGAATTGGGCACGGACGCGTGGATGTTCGGAAAGAACACCCTACGCGCTGTATTTTCCTATAAATTCGCTGTCTCCGAACATCCCGTACAGCCGGATACTCCCGCCGTATTCGTCGGCGAACGCCGTTCGGAGCGGATGTTCATCGTGGCCGATCCCGATGCCGACATTTTCTTTACGTCTTCCTCTCTGAGAGGCGACAATATACTCGTCATCGTGGGGCGGAATGCCACGGAGGAGTACCTCGCCCATCTGCGCGAGAGGCGGATCTCCTACGTTGTCGTCGATGATGCGGCCGACCTTCGCCAAGGGCTCGAAGCCGCAGGCCGCGAGTTCGGAATCCGCTCGGTCTCGGTGCAGGGCGGCGGCATATTGAACGGTGCGCTGCTGGCCGAAGGGCTGATCGACGAGCTGAGTCTGGTCGTTTATCCCGGTATCGACGGGCTTTCGGGTGTGCCTTCTATCTTCGAATATATTGGTGGTACGACCGACCGTCCGGCTGCGGGACAGAGCCTGCAACTGCTCTCCGCAGAGCGGCGGGAACACGGCGTCATTTGGTTGCGGTACGGATTTCATAAAAGCCGAAAGATAATATGAAAAAGACAATCGCATCCGTATTGCTGGCGACAGTGGCCGTCTGCAATACATTAAACGCACAAGAGACGATGAAAACGAACGAATCATTTACAGCGGCGGATACGTCTGCTTTCAAGAGCCATAACAGCAATCCGTGGGGGCTGGTCTATGCCGGCGCACTCACGGAAAATGCGGACGGCAAAGTTAATATCCATCCCATTGCCTACGACCTCGGCGGTCTGAAAATCGCCGCCAACGTCTATACGCCGGCGGACTATGACCCGGCGAAAAGCTATCCCGCCCTCGTCGTGGCGCACCCTAACGGCGGAGTGAAGGAGCAGGTGGCGGGACTTTACAGCCAGCGCATGGCCGAAGCGGGCTATATCTGCCTTGCTTTCGACGCAGCCTATCAAGGTGCCAGCGAGGGCGAACCGCGCAATACGGACAAACCAGCCAACCGCATTGAGGACATTCATCGTGCTGCTGACATCCTGCTGCAATATCCGGGCGTCGACCCCGAGCGGGTGGGCATCCTCGGCATCTGCGGCGGTGGCGGCTACACGCTGGCGGCCGCACAGACCGACAAACGCTTCAAGGCCGTGGCCACGCTCAGCATGTTCAACACGGGGCTCGTTCGCCGCAACGGATTCCTCGATTCGCAGATGAACACGGTGCAGGAGCGTCTGGCCGATGCCTGCGCCGCCCGTCAGAAAGAGGCCGAGGGTGGCGAACCGGAGTACGTGGGCGACATGAGCGGCGTGACGCCCGACGAGGCTGCCACACTGCCGTTCGACCTCTACCGCGACGGCTACGTGTACTACTTGCAAACCCATGCGCACCCCAATTCGACGTTCCGCTACACCAAGAGCAGCCTTGTCGATCTGATGGCGTTCGATGCCAGCGAAGGGATGTATCTGATAGACCGGCCGCTGCTGATGATTGCCGGCAGTATCGCCGACACGTTCTACATGACGGAGCTGTGTTACAGCAAGGCGACCGGCACACAGCAAAAGAAGCTGTTCCTGATTCCCGGTGCGACGCATATCAAGACCTACTACGTGCCGGAGTATGTGGAGCAGGCGGTAAACAA
>CAMWWU010000182.1 GCA_947178025.1 uncultured Alistipes sp.
TATCGGTGGCCCGCGGCGGCGTGGGCATGACCACGGTGGCCTATGCCGCCGTCTGCCGCAGCGGCCTGTCGTTCAACAAACAGCTGTGGCTGCGGCCCGAGATCGTGCCGGGACTCCGCGACCTGACCGACGCCGTACACCGCGAGGGCGCCGCCTGCGGCATCCAGATCGGCCATTGCGGCAACATGACCCACCTGACCACCGCCGGACAGATCCCCATCGGCGCGTCGACGGGCTTCAACCTCTATGCCTACACCCCCGTGCGGGGCATGCGGCGGAGCGAAATCGCCCAGGTAGCCAAGGACTTCGGCCGCGCCGTCGCCACGGCGCACGACGCAGGCTTCGACTCCGTGGAGCTGCACGCCGGCCACGGCTACCTGATCTCGCAGTTCCTCTCGCCCTACACGAACCGGCGTCGCGACGAGTTCGGCGGGTCGCTCGAAAACCGGATGCGCTTCATGCGGATGTGCCTGACGGAGGCGATGGAGGCTGCGGCCCGCAACCGGATGGCGGTGCTCGTCAAGCATAACATGTACGACGGCTTCAAGGGGGGCATCGAGATCCCTGAGAGCATCGAGATCGCCAAGGCCATCGAAGAGTTCGGCGTCAACGGCATCGTCCTCTCGGGCGGCTTCGTATCGAAGGCCCCGATGGCCGTGATGCGGGGCCTGATTCCGCTCTACACGATGAGCTACTACTCGCCCTGGTGGCTGCGGCTCTTCATCCGCTACTTCGGCCCCTTCATGATCAAGCAGTTCCCCTTCTCGGAGTGCTACTTCCTCGAAGACGCGAAGAAGTTCCGCGAGGCGCTCAAGGGACCGCTGGTCTACGTCGGCGGTCTGGTGAGCCGCGAGGGCATCGACCGGGCGCTCGACGCCGGGTTCGACCTCGTGCAGATGGGACGCGCATTGGTCAACGACCCGGCATTCGTCGACAAGCTCCGCACCGGCGACCAGACCACGCGCAGCGGCTGCGACCACCGCAACTACTGCATCGCCCGCATGTATTCCGTGGATATGAAGTGCTGCAAGCATTGCGACGGCCTGCCGCGCAAGATCCGCGAAGAGCTGGCTCAGCTGCCATGAAACGGGGAGCTGTGACACCCGGCAGCGCCTGGGCGCTCGTCACGGGAGCCGGCAGCGGCATCGGCCGATGCTACGCGCTGCAACTCGCGGCGCTGGGCTACCGCATCGCGCTGGTCGGCAACCGACCGGAGCCGTTGGAGAGCGTGCGCCGCGAGATCGAAGCGGCCGGAGGCGCCGAGGTCCGCACGAAGGCGCTCGACCTGGCCCGGCTCGATGCCGCCGAGGAGCTCTACGCCTGGACGCAGGAGCAGCGCCTCGACATCGACGTGCTGATCAACAACGCCGGCATCTTCTCCTTTCTCGACATCCTCGAAACGCCCGTCGAGCGCATCGAGCGCATCATCCTGCTGCATGATGCGACGGCCACGAAGCTCTGCCGCCTCTTCGCCGGGGAGATGATCCGCCGCGGCGTCCGCGGGCATATCCTCAACATGTCCTCCTTTTCGCTCTGGATGCCGTTCCCCGGGCTGGCGCTCTACAGCGCATCGAAAGCCTACCTGCGCAGCTTCTCGACGGCATTCGCCCGCGAGGTCGGCGACCGCGGCGTTCGCGTGACGGCCGTCTGCCCGGCCGGCGTGGCGACGGATCTCTACGGCCTCTCGCCCCGCTGGCAGCGCATCGGTCTGCGGCTCGGCGCGCTGATCTCGGCGGATTCATGCGCCCGGCGCGGACTGCGGGCCCTGTGGCGGGGGCGCCGCTGCATCGTCCCCGACTGGTGGAACCGCCTTCTGATCCCGATCTGCAAAGCGCTGCCCATGTGGGCGCTGCGGCCGCTGCGACGTTACACCATGAAATTCCAACGATAACATGTCTTCGATACGCAACGTAATCTTCGACCTGGGCGGCGTACTCGTCGACATCGACATCGAACGCTGCCGGAGCGCGTTCCGCGCCCTGGGCATGCCCGAGGTCGCGCAGATCATCGACGCCTCGCACCCGGCCGAAATGCTCGGGCAGCTCGAACGGGGCGACATTCCGGTCCACGAAGCCTGCGAGGCGATGCGCCGGCTCTCCGGCCGCCCGGAGATCACCGACGAACAGATCGCCGCGGCCTACGGCGCATTCATCGTCGACGTTCCCGTCGCCAAGCTCCGGATGATCGACGACCTGCGCCGTCAGGGCGTGCGGACCTACGTCCTCTCGAACAACAACCCGATGCCGATGCAGGTCATCCGCCGGATGTTCGCGGCCGACGGGCACCCGATGGAGCACTATTTCGACCGCATATACCTCTCCTACGAGCTCCGCGAGCTGAAGCCCTCGGCGGCGATTTTCGACAAAATGATCGCCGACAGCGGCATGCGTCCCGAGGAGAGCCTCTTCATCGACGACTCGGAGCGCAACCTCGCCACGGCCCGCGAACTGGGATTCGGCGTCTACTGCCCCGCCCCGGGCGAGGAGTTCGCACACCTGTTCAGCGCAGGCTCCGCCGAACTCTTCGAGTGACGGGCGGACGTTTTCAGCCGGGAAGTTTGCCGGAACGAAAAAAAGCGGTTATCTTTGCCCTCCGAAAACCACGGGGTGTAGCGCAGTCCGGTTAGCGCACCTGCTTTGGGAGCAGGGGGTCGTGG
>CAMWWU010000183.1 GCA_947178025.1 uncultured Alistipes sp.
CCCCCGCTACGCGCTAACCTAGGCGCCAGCATCGCTATCCTGCCGAAGCGTGGGCGCGCCCGACCGACGGCACGAAAATCTATCTCTCTGACGGCACCGCCTCGATCCACACCGTCGATCCGGCGACATTCCGGCGCGAGAAACGCGTGACGGTGACCTGCAAGGGCGAACCGGTGCACTTCATCAACGAACTGGAGTGGATCGACGGCCGCATCTGGGCCAACGTCTATACGACCGATCTGATCCTGCTCATCGACCCGGCGACGGGGGTCGTCGAGGGGATCGCCGACCTCTCGGGGCTGCTCCCGGACGAGGAGCGCACCCCCTCGACCGACGTGCTGAACGGCATCGCCTACGACGCCGCGACGGGCCGGATCTTCGTGACGGGAAAGAACTGGCCGAAGCTCTTCGAAATCGAACTCGTCGAGAAGTAGCCACACACCAAAACACACAAAAACGATGTCCGAAAAACTATACCGCGCACTCTCCGAGCGCATCCTGCTGCTCGACGGAGGCTTCGGAACGATGATCCAGCAATACGGCTTCACCGAGGCCGACTACCGCGGCGAGCGCTTCGCCGAGTGGCCCGCGCAACTCCGGGGCTGCAACGACCTGCTGGTGCTGACGCGTCCCGAGGCGGTGCGCGAAATCCACGAGAAATACCTGCGGGCCGGCTCCGACATCATCGAGACCGACTCGTTCAACGCCAATGCCGTATCGCTGGCCGACTACGGCCTGGAGGAGTACGCCTACGAGATCGCCCGCGCAGCGGCCGAAACGGCCCGTGCGGCGGCCGACGACTTCACGGCCCGCAACCCGCTCAAGCCCCGCTTCGTAGCGGGATCGATGGGCCCGACCAACCGCACGGCCTCGATGTCGGCCGATGTGGCAAACCCCGCCTCGCGCGAGGTGACGTTCCGACAGCTCGCGGCGGCCTACACCGATCAGGCACGCGGTTTGGTCGACGGCGGCGCCGACATCCTGCTGATCGAAACGGTCTTCGACACGCTCAACGCCAAGGCGGCTCTCTACGCCGTCGACCGGCTCGCCGAAAAGCTCGGGCGCGCAATCCCGATCATGGTATCGGGAACGCTGGCCGACGCCAGCGGCCGCACCCTCTCGGGACAGACCGTCGAGGCGTTCGCCGCCTCGATGTCGCACGCGCGGCTCCTCTCGATCGGCTTCAACTGCGCCTACGGCGCGCGGCAGCTGCTGCCCTATCTCGAACGCCTCGCGGCCGTGGCCGAAACCCGCATCTCGGCCCACCCCAACGCCGGGCTTCCGAACGTCATGGGGGGCTACGACGAAACCCCGGAAATGTTCGCCGAAGACGTCGGCGAGTACATGCGGCGCGGGCTGGTCAACATCGTCGGCGGATGCTGCGGCACCACGCCGGCGCACATCTTCGAGTTGCAGAAGATCGTCGGGCAGTACGCCCCGCGACCGCTTCCCGAGCCGCGGCACGAGAGCGTGCTGAGCGGTCTGGAGCCGCTGCGCATCGTCCCCGAGGCGAATTTCATCAACGTCGGCGAGCGGACCAACGTCGCCGGCTCGGCGCGTTTCGCCCGGCTGATCCGCGAGGGCGCCTACGACGAAGCGCTCTCGGTGGCCCGCGCGCAGGTCGACGCCGGAGCGCAGATCGTCGACGTCTGCATGGACGACGGCCTGATCGACGGTCCCGAAGCGATGCGCACGTTCCTCAACCTGATGGCCTCGGAGCCCGAGATCGCCCGCGTCCCGACGATGATCGACTCCTCGAAGTGGGAGACCCTCATCGCGGGTCTCGAAGCGACGCAGGGCAAGGCCGTCGTGAACTCCATATCGCTCAAGGAGGGCGAGGAGGAGTTCCTCCGCCGGGCCCGCGAGATCCATCGCTACGGCGCCGCCGCCGTGGTGATGCTCTTCGACGAACGGGGCCAGGCCGACACGTACGAACGCAAGATCGAGGTGGCCCGGCGCGCCTACCGCCTGCTCGTCGACGCGGGCTTCCCGGCCGAGGACATCATCTTCGATCCCAATATTCTGGCCGTCGCGACGGGGATTCCCGAACACGACGGCTACGCCAAAGCCTTCATCGACGCCACGCGCTGGATCAAGGAGCACCTGCCCCACGCGAAGGTTTCGGGCGGCGTCTCGAACCTCTCGTTCGCCTTCCGCGGCAACAACGCCGTGCGCGAGGCGATGCACTCGGCATTCCTCTATCACGCCATCCGCGCCGGCATGGACCTGGGCATCGTCAATCCGCAGATGCTGAAAGTATACAGCCAGATCGAGCCCGAGCTGCTCGAACGGGTCGAGGATGTCATCCTCTGCCGCCGTCCGGACGCCGCCGAACGCCTCTCGGAATACGCCCAGCAGGTGCGCGAAGAGGCCGCGGCGCAGCCCCAGGCCCCCGACGCCTGGCGGCAGGGTTCGCTGGCCGGGCGCATCGAATACGCGATGCTCAAGGGCGTGGCCGACTTCGTGGAGCAGGACGCACTGGAGGGCTACCGCACGCTCGGCAGCCCGATGGCGGTGATCGACACGCTGCTGATGCCCGCCATGGAGCAGGTCGGCACGCTCTTCGGCCAGGGCAAGATGTTCCTGCCGCAGGTCGTCAAGACGGCCCGCGTGATGAAGCGCGCCGTGGCGGCGCT
>CAMWWU010000184.1 GCA_947178025.1 uncultured Alistipes sp.
GGCATCGGTATCGGCAATATCGACATTTCGGTCACGGAGCTCGATGCGCTGGCCCACGTAGACTTCGCCACGCGGCAGGAGAAGGCCGAGAAGAAGCGGCTGACGCTCGTCCGCCTCGGCACGTCGGGCGCCATTCAGCCCGACATCAAGGTGGGCGACTTCGTATTCGCCCGCACGTCGGTGGGCTTCGACGGCCTGCTGAGCTACTACAAGGGCCGCGACGCGGTGTGCGACCTGGCCCTCGAAGAGGCTTTCGTGAAGCATACGGGCTGGTACGAGAAGATGCCGCGCCCCTATTTCGTCGACGCCTCCGCGGAGCTCTTCGATCTCTTCCGCGACGTCGTGGTGGAGGGCATGACCATCGCCGCCCCGGGCTTCTACGCCCCGCAGGGCCGCTGGGTACGGCTCGAACCGCACGATGCGCAGCTGAACGAAAAGATCGAGTCGTTCGATTTCAACGGCCGCCGGATCACCAACTTCGAGATGGAGGGTTCGGCACTGGCCGGATTGGCCGCCCTGATGGGCCACCGCGCCGCCACGATCTGCACGATCATCGCCCAGCGCATCGCCCTCGACGCCTGCACCGACTACAAGCCGTTCGTGCGGAAGATGGTCGAAACGGCACTCGACAAACTCGCAACTTTGGAATAACTCAAAATAACAGAAAGAGATATGAAATTCACCGTATCAAGTTCGGCGCTGTTGTCGCTTCTGGCAACTACCGGCAAGGTTGTCAGCAATAAGAATACGCTGCCCATCCTGGACTACTTCCTGATGGAGCTCAGCGGCACGACCCTGAAAGTCACCACCTCCGACCTCGAAACGACGCTCGTGGGCTCGATCGAGGTCGACTCGACCGAGAGCGAAGGCACGATCGCCGCACCGGTCAAGCTGATGCTCGACTCGCTGAAGGAGTTCCCCGAACTGCCGCTCGAAATCGACGTCAACGATAAGAACTGGGAGATCCGCATCAACTGGAAGAGCGGCACGCTCTCCATCCCCGGCGCCAGCGCCGTGAGCTATCCCGCCGTGCCGCAGCTGAGCTCCGAGAAGAAAGAGCTCGAACTCGACGTCGACACGCTGGTCAACGGCATCAACAAGACGATCTTCGCCACGGCCGACGACGAGCTGCGTCCCGTGATGAACGGTATCTTCATCAACCTGGCCCCCTCGGCCCTCACGTTCGTGGGCACCGACGCGCACAAGCTGGTGAAATACGAATCGGAGGCCGAAAACGAGGTCAATGCGTCGTTCATCCTACCGAAAAAACCGGCCAACCTGCTCAAGTCGGTATTGCTCAAGGAGGAGGGCGCCATCGCTGTGGCTTTCGATTCGAAAAACGCGACGTTCCGCCTGAAGAGCCACACGCTCGTCTGCCGCCTGATCGAGGGCAGCTACCCGAACTACAATGCCGTCATTCCGGCCAACAACCCCAACAAGGTGCTCGTCGACCGCATCGAGCTGGTCAACGGCATCAAGCGCGTGGCGGTCTGCTCGAACCCGACGACCAACCTCATCCGCATGAACATCGCCGACAACCGGATCAACCTCACGGCCCAGGACCTCGACTTCTCGGTATCGGCCAGCGAGACCATTTCGTGCAGCTACGAAGGACAGGAGATCGCCATCGGCTTCAAGTCGACGTTCCTGGTCGAGATCCTCTCGAACATGGACACCCCGACCGTCGTGATCGAACTCGCCGACTCGACCCGTGCCGGCGTCTTCAAGCCCGTCTACGACGACAAGCAGGCCAGCTCGACGCTCATGCTGCTCATGCCCATGATGTTGAACGCCTGATCCGCAGCCCGATGAAGCTCAACCTCAAACGGCCGATCATCTTCTTCGATCTCGAAACCACGGGCGTGGATACGGCCCGCGACCGCATCGTCGAGATCTCGATGATCAAGATCATGCCCGACGGCGAGGAGATCGTCCGGACGCGCCGGCTCAATCCCGGAATGCACATCCCCGAGGAGGCGACCGCCGTGCACGGCATCACGGACGAAGACGTGAAGGATTGCCCCTCGTTCGCTCAGGTCGCCAAGTCGCTGGCGCAGTTCGTGCAGGGTTGCGACTTCGGCGGCTTCAACTCGAACCGCTTCGACCTGCCGGTGCTCGTCGAGGAGTTCCTGCGCGCCGGCGTCGACGTGGACTTCAAGCGCCGCCGCTTCATCGACGTGCAGAACATCTTCCACAAGAAGGAGCAGCGGACGCTGGTCGCCGCCTACAAGTTCTACTGCGACCGCGATCTCGACGACGCGCACTCGGCCGAGGCCGATACGCGGGCGACCTACGAGGTGCTCAAGGCGCAGCTCGACCGCTATCCCGATCTGGAGAACGACGTCGACGCGCTGGCCGAATTTTCGTCCCGCGGCGAAACCGCCGACTACGCCGGCCGCATCCTCTACGACGATAAGGGCGTGGAGGTCTTCGGCTTCGGCAAGTACCGGGGACGCTCCGTCGCCGAGGTCTTCGCCATGGAGCCGAGCTACTACGCCTGGATGATGAACGGCGACTTCCCGCTCTACACGAAAAAAGTGATCACGGAAATCCGGATGCGCGAAAAACAGAAGTAAGGAAATGAAACGACTGTA
>CAMWWU010000185.1 GCA_947178025.1 uncultured Alistipes sp.
GACTTCGGAGTCTGCGGCGCTTCGGCCGGCTGCTGTCGGGCGGCGGGGCGCCCGGTACGCGGTGCTGCGGCCGGTTTCGGGGCCTGCTTTTTCGTCGGGCTCTTGCGCTCCTGCGGAATCTCGGGCGCTGCGGCGGGAGCCCATTCGGGCTGTTCGGCCGCTTCGTCTACCGGGATGCGGCGGCCGATGGTCTTCTCGATGTCGCGCAGCAGCGGAATCTCCTCCTCGGCGCAGAACGAGTAGGCGCGGCCCTCGCAGCCGGCGCGTCCCGTGCGGCCGATGCGGTGGACGTAGGTCTCGGGAACCTCCGGGAGGTCGTAGTTGATCACCAGCGGGAGCTCCGAGATGTCGATGCCGCGGGCTGCGATGTCGGTGGCCACCAGCACGCGGCACGTGCCCGCCTTGAAGCCCTTCATCGCCTTTTCGCGGGCGCCCTGCGACTTGTCGCCGTGGATGGCGCTCGCTGCGATGCCCGCCTTGTTGAGGATGCGGGCGATGCGGTCGGCCCCGTGCTTCGTGCGCGAGAAGACCAGCACGGCCTCGGCCTCGGAGTCCGAGAGCAGCGCGACCAGGCGCTTGCTCTTTTCGGGTTTGGCGACGAAGCCGACCTGCTGGCCGATCGTCTCGACCACCGATGCGGGGGGCGTGACGGTCACTTCGGCCGGGTCGTGCAGCAGCGAGGCCGCGAGCGAGGCGATCGAATCGGGCATCGTCGCCGAGAAGAAGAGCGTCTGTTTGCGCTCGGGCAGCAGCGGCAGGATGCGGCGGATGTCGTGGATGAAGCCCATGTCGAGCATGCGGTCCGCCTCGTCGAGGACGAAGTGGCGCACGTCGTCGAGCGAAATGTAGCCCTGCCCGATCAGGTCGAGCAGGCGGCCCGGCGTGGCGATCAGAATGTCTACGCCCCGCTGGAGTGCATCGACCTGCGGCCGCTGGTTCACGCCGCCGAAGATCACCGCATGGCGCAGCGAGGTGTGGCAGGCGTAGTCGCGGCAGCACTCGTCGATCTGGATCGCCAGTTCGCGCGTGGGGGTGAGCACCAGCGCCCGGATCGGCCGGCGCCCCTTGGTGCGGGGTGCGTCGTCGAGCAGTTGCAGAATGGGAAGCGTGAATGCTGCGGTTTTGCCCGTGCCCGTCTGGGCGCATCCCAGCAGGTCGCGGCCCGCGAGTGCGGGCGGAATGGCGCGAGCCTGAATGGGGGTGGGTGTCGTGTATCCTTTCTCCTCCACGGCGCGCAGCAGCGGCGCGGAGAGTTTCAGTTCCTGGAATGTCATAGGGGAGCAAAGGTACGATAATTTTCCGGACGCTCCTGCCGCGAAAGGTTTTTATTTCGTGAAATCGGGTCTTTTCGGGACCGGAATTTCCCGAAATGCGGAAAAATTCGTACTTTTACGGCTCGAAAACGACAATCAGGCTATGGATTCCAAACTCTCTCTCTACAATACGCTCACCCGCCGCAAGGAGGAGTTCGAGCCGCTGGTGCCCGGACGCGCCGGCATGTATGTCTGCGGACCTACCGTCTACGGCGATCCGCATTTGGGGCATGCCCGGCCGGCCGTGACCTTCGACCTGCTGTTCCGCTACCTCAAGGCCTCGGGCTATAAGGTGCGTTACGTGCGCAACATCACCGACGTGGGCCATCTGGAGCACGACGCCGACGAGGGCGAGGACAAGATCGCCAAGAAGGCCCGGCTCGAAGAGCTCGAACCGATGGAGGTGGCGCACTACTACACGGAGCGCTACCACCGGGCCATGGAGCAGCTGAACGTCGGAACCCCTTCGATCGAGCCGCACGCTTCGGGACACATCATCGAGCAGATCGACTTCGTGCAGCGGATCCTCGACGCAGGCTACGCCTACGAGTCGAACGGTTCGGTCTATTTCGACGTCGAGAAGTACAACGCCCGCTACGACTACGGCAAACTCTCGGGCCGCAACCTCGACGACATCGTGGCCAACACCCGCGAGCTGGACGGTCAGAGCGACAAGCGCCACTCCTACGACTTCGCCCTCTGGAAGAAGGCCTCGCCCGAGCACATCATGCGGTGGCCCTCGCCCTGGAGCGACGGATTCCCCGGCTGGCACATGGAGTGCTCGGCCATGAGCACGAAGTATCTCGGCGAACGTTTCGATATCCACGGCGGCGGCATGGACCTGATGTTCCCGCACCACGAGTGCGAGATCGCCCAGTCGACGGCCGCCCTGGGCCACGACTCGGCCCGCTACTGGGTGCACAACAACATGATCACGATCAACGGGCAGAAGATGGGCAAGTCGCTCGGCAACTTCATCACCCTCGAAGAGCTCTTCACCGGTTCGCACCGCATGCTGGCGCAGGCCTACACGCCGATGACCGTCCGCTTCTTCGTCCTCCAGGCCCACTACCGCTCGACGCTCGACTTCTCGAACGAGGCCCTGCAAGCCGCCGAGAAGGGGCTCGACCGACTGATGAAGGGCATCGAGACGCTCGCGAAGCTCAAGCCGGCGGCCGCCTCGACGGTCGATCCCTCGGAACTCGACGCGCGCTGCCGTGCGGCGATGGACGACGACCTGAACTCGCCGATGGTCATCTCGGCC
>CAMWWU010000186.1 GCA_947178025.1 uncultured Alistipes sp.
TCTACTATTGCTGCATGACCCCCTACGACGCCAAGTTCACGGGGCTGCACATCCTTTTCGACAAGGAGAACGTGCCCGACACGATCGGCGAGTGGGTGTCGAAGCAGGGCCTGAAGCAGCTGCGCATCGCCGAGACCGAGAAGTACGCCCATGTGACGTTCTTCCTGAACGGCGGCCGCGAGGAGAAGTTCGAGGGCGAAGAGCGTATTCTGGTCGCTTCGCCCAAGGTGGCTACCTACGATCTGCAACCCGAAATGTCGGCTCCGGAAGTGGCTGACAAACTGGTTGCTGCACTCGATGAGCAGAAGTTCGACTTCATCTGCCTGAACTTCGCCAACGGCGACATGGTGGGCCATACGGGCGTTTACGAGGCGATCGTCAAGGCGGTCGAGGCCGTCGACGGCTGCGTGGCGAAAGTCGTGGAGGCCGCCAAGGCCAACGGCTACGAGGTGGTGATGATCGCCGACCACGGCAACGCGGACAACGCCGTCAATCCCGACGGGACGCCCAACACGGCGCATTCGCTCAATCCGGTGCCCGTGGTGGTCGTGTCGGACCGCGTGAAAGCGGTGCGCAACGGCATCCTGGCCGACGTGGCCCCCACGGTGCTGAAGCTGATGGGGCTGAAGCAGCCCGCCGACATGACCGGCGAGGCGCTCGTGGAGTTCAAGTAGCGAATCCCCGCATACGAAGAGAGACGAACCCGGTCGAAGATGGCCGGGTGCGTTTTTTGTTCGAAATAAATACTAATAAATTAGTAATATTGCGGATTTTTCTCTTACTTTGTGTTACTAAATTATTAGAAGATGAAAAGATTGTTTCCGATTCTTCTCTCGGCGCTGCTCTTCGCCGAGGGGGCGAGGGCGACTTCACCCGCCTTCCGCGAGGGGGCGAAAGCGCCCGCCTTCGAGGTCGAGATGCTCGACGGCGCGACGTTCCGGCTGACGAAAAACCGCGGCAGGGTAGTCGTGCTCGCTTTTTGGGCCACCTGGTGCCGTCCCTGCCTGCGCGAGCTGGGGGAGGTGCCGGAAAAGCTGCTCCGGCGTTTCGAAGGCCGGCCGGTCGTCTTCCTCGCCGTCGACCGGGGTGAACCCCGCAAGACGGTCGAAAAGCGCGTGGCCGAGCTGGAGACGCGGGGCATCGTCTTTCCCGTGGCGCTCGACCCCTATGAAAAACTCTCCGACGGGCTGGGCGACGACCGTCTGCCGCAGCTCGTCGTGATCGACCGCCGGGGCGTCGTGCGCCTCCATGCGGTAGGATACACCCCCGAGCGGCTCGACGACGTGGCCGCACTCGTAGAAAATCTGCTCGACGAATAATCGAAAATCCTATGAAACGCATGCTTTTCGCTTTCGCGGCGCTTCTGCCGTGTCTTGCCGCCGACGCTCAGATCCCCAAGCCCGGCTATGTGCTCTCCGATGTCTACCAGAGCCAATGCGGCATCGCCGACTACGTGAACGAAAAATTCGACTTCTCGCGTTTCGCCGTGCGTCGCGATCTTTCGGAGTGGCTGACTACCGGCGATACGGTCGAGTTCCGCAAATACATCTACGACGTGGCCGTTTGCGACGCCTCGGGGCCGATCTCCCGGCTGAGGGTTCAGTCCGTCCGGCAGATCGGCGAGCCGCGCGATACGGTGCTTCGGGTCTATGTCCACAATCCCGGCCTCGAAATGACCCTTATCGCATCGCTTCCGTCCGATGCCTCCGAAGCGATGTGTGCCCGGGCGCTCGATTCGCTGTGGAACGTCCGGGAGCTGCCCGACGATCCGGTGGACATCCTGCTCGCCGAGCAGGACGATTTCTCCTATGCCATGCAGTATCTTTTCGCTCGCTCCGGCATCTCCTCCGAGCCGATCTTCACCTGGAAGACGCTGGTCGCGACCTCCGACCGCTTCCGCCTGCTCGATCGCTGCTGCGACCGGACGGCGACGTTCCGTGTCGGCTCCGGCATCGGGCGTTTCCTGCGCCGGATGCGCTTCGACGAGGATTGCATCTACGGCTGCGAATCTTCGAAAGAGGGAGGGCGTCCGCTCTTTTTCTTCTTCTGCGACGGGAAGTTCTGGTGCAAGGTCGGCTTGTGCGAATACGTCTCCTACGATTCGTTCGAATCCGTCTGGCGGCAAGACAAGAAGATGCCGCGCATCGTCGCCTACCGGCTGAAGGAGTGCTTCCGGTAGCTGCCGGCGAGCAGATCGGCGCAGGCCAGATTCCACGTGTAGTCGCGCAGCTCTTCGCGTGTGGCCAGCCTCCGGTAGCGGTAGGCTTCCGGCAGGGCGTGCCATCTGCGGAACGAATGCAGGTCGCAACTGCTCGACTCCAGGTGGAGCCGCTTGTCGTCATCTCTGTCGAAGACGCCCCACAGCGAGGTCGCAGGCGGACATTGCGGGTCCGTGCAGTGGAACAGATAGAGTTCGCCGGCCCGGCATGTCGCGCGAGCGACACGGGCGGGATGCGGTGTTTCGGGCGGGACGTCTGAGGGTGCGGGGTCGGGATTTTTCATTTCCGGCATCTGTTTTGAATGTGTCTGTTATACACATATCCGAGCCCACCAGAAAAGG